>NZ_JBQQBT010000007.1:0-397030 GCF_052245835.1 Streptomyces sp. 8N114
CCGCACATTCGGTGCGGCGACCGCCCCACCCGTCACAGGGCCCGGTTGACCGCGGCAAGCACTGCCCGTACGGACGCGGTCAGCACGGAGGTGTCACGGCCCGCGCCCCAGCGCTCCTTGTCGCCGGTGCGGCAGGACGCGTAGGCCATGGCGGGGCTGTCCGGACCGGCCTTGGTGGCGTGCTGGACGAAATCCAGCACGGTGACGGACATTCCGGCGCCCTCCAGGGCGCGGGTGAAGGCGGACAGCGGACCGTTGCCGGTGCCTTCGTACCAGCCGGGCCGTACACCGTGGCCGCTCAGCCAGCAGGTGAACCGGTGCTCGCCGGGAGCTGTCGCCTCGGTGCTCCAGGACTCCAGCAGCAGCGGCCCCGCCTCGCCGGGTTCCAGATACGCCGCCGAGAACAGTTCCCACAGCTCCTTCGGCGTCGCCTCCCGTCCGCTGTGGTCGGTGGCCTCCTGCACGATGCGGGAGAAGTCGGCGCGCAGCCGGGCGGGCAGCTCCACACCGTGATGGGTGTGCAGCAGATGGCCGATCCCGCCCTTGCCGGACTGGCTGTTGACGCGGATGACGGCCTCGTAACTGCGGCCCAGGTCCGCCGGGTCCACCGGCAGATACGGTACTTCCCAGGGCGCCTCCGCCTCGGACACCCCCAACTCGGCGGCCCGCCGCGCGTGGTGGGCGAAGCCCTTGCTGATGGCGTCCTGGTGGGTGCCGGAGAATGCCGTGTGCACCAGTTCGCCGCCGTAGGGGTGGCGGGGGTGCACGGGGAGCTGGTTGCAGTGCTCGACGGTGCTGCGGACGGCGTCCAGCTCCGTCAAGTCGATCATCGGGTCGACGCCCTGCGTGTACAGATTGAGGGCGAGCGTCACCAGATCGACGTTGCCGGTGCGCTCCCCGTTGCCGAACAGACAGCCCTCCACGCGCTGCGCACCCGCCAGCACGGCCAGCTCGGCGCAGGCGACGCCGGTGCCGCGGTCGTTGTGCGGATGGACGGAGAGGATGACGGCGTCACGGCGGGACAGATTGCGGTGTGCGTACTCGATCTGGTCGGCGTAGACGTTGGGCGTGGCGATCTCGACGGTCGCCGGGAGGTTGTGGATGACCGGCCGGTCCGGCGACGCGTCCCACAGCTCGGTCAGCTCGTTGCACAGCCCCAGCACATAGTCGGGCTCGGTCAGCACGAACACCTCGGGGGAGAACTCGAACCGGATGTGCTGCCCCGGCCGCGCGTCCGCCAGACGCGCCAGCTGCTCGGCCGCTTCCCGTACGAGCGCCCGCACTTCTCCCCGGCCACGGCCGAGTACCACATCCCGCCACACCGGCGCGGTGGGCGTGTAGAGGTGGACGACGACGCGCGGCAGCCCCTCGACGGAGGCGAAGGTGCGCTCGATCAGATCCTGCCGCGCGGGGGTGAAGACGACGACCGTCACATCGTCGGGCACCGCGCCGGAGGCGGCCAGATGGCGGACGAAGTCGAAGTCGGTGCGGCTCGCCGAGGGATAGGCGACCTCGATCTCCTTGAAGCCGAGCCGGACCAGCATGTCGAACATCAGCCGCTTGCGTTCCGTCCCCATCGGCTCGGCCAGCGCCTGGTTGCCGTCCCGCAGATCGACCGGTACCCACAGCGGGGCCTGCTCGGTGCGGGCGTTCGGCCAGTCGCGCTGTGCGCCGGGAGCGGACAGGGGGAGTTGGACCCGCTCGTGGGCGGGACGGTAGCGGTGGAACGGCATACCGCTGGGGCGCTGCGGATTCCAGGAGGGTGCCCCGGCCGGGGCGACGGGTGAGTGGGTATGACGAGTGTGCATCTGTCTGCGGCTTTCCTCGGCGCGGTCGATGGGAGACCGGCAGCACGGCACCCCACGGCGGGGTGCCGGTCGGTCAGACCCCGCCGCGGCAGCCGAGAAGAAGAAGCCCGCAGACGATCATGCCGAGCATGCAAGCACACCTCCCGCCTCGCCTGCAACGCGTTTTCTCCGCGCGGATTTCCGTGTGAAGGCGATGATGCGCGCTGTGGGCCGTACGGCGCCGCGGCGGACTGGCCATACGGCGTCGTGGCGGACGGGCCGTACGGCGCCGCCGCGAACTCCGCTGCGAGCCCTACCTCGCGGACGCGCCACTGCTCGTGGCCCTACCTCGCGGGCGCGCCACTGCTCGTGGCGGCTCCCTGCCGAGGGGCTGCTCCGGCTCCCTGCCGAGCAGCGACTTCGACGATCCGGCCCTGGTCGAGCCGGACGATCCTGTCCGCCAGCCGTAGCCCGGCTTGCTGGTGCGTCACCAGGAGCGTGGTGCGGCCGTGGCCGGCTGCCAGGAGGTCGGCGAGCACGTCGTCGGCCGTCCGGGGATCGAGCCCTTCCGTCGGCTCGTCGAGGAGCAGCACGGCGGGGTCGGCCAGCAGCGCCCGGGCGAGCAGCAGCCGTTGCCGCTGCCCTCCCGACATGCTGCTGCCGCCTTCGGTCACGGTGGTCTCCCAGCCCTGGGGCAGCGATTCGACCCACGTCAGAAGCCGTGCCTGCGCCGCCGCGGCCCGGAGCTGTTCGTCGCTCGCCTCCGGCCGGCCCAGGGCGATGTTCTCCCGCACGGAGGCGCGGAAGACGTACGAGTCCTGGGTCACTCCCGTCACCAGGCGGCGTACGTCGTGCCCTGACAGGTCGCGCAGCTCGCGGCCGTTGAGCCGTACGCTGCCGTGCTGGTACTCGGCGAACCGCATCAGGGTGGCCAGCAGCGTGGACTTGCCCGCGCCGCTCGGGCCGACGAGAGCGACACACTCCCCCGGAGCCAGCACGAGGTCCACGCCGTCGAGCGCGGGCGGCCGATCCGGCTGGTGCCGCACGCCGAGGCCGGCCAGCTCCACCCGGACGGGAGAGCGGGGCGTCGGGAGGGGACGGGCGGGCTCCGCGACCGGTGGGACGGCCTCCCACAACTGCCCCAGCCGTACGGCGGACTCGGTGACGTCGACCGACAGGCGTGCCGTGGCGACAAGTGGCGCCGTGACCTCGAAGGAGGCCAGTGCCAGTACGGCAAGGACAGGCAGCAGCACCCCCGGCAGCCGCCCCTCCGCGTGGGCCTGCAGCACGAGGACGGTGACCGCCAAGGTTGTGAGGCCCTGCACCACGACCCCGGCAGCGGTGCCGACCGCGGCGGTCGTCGCCGGCCGGACCTGCGCCCTGCCCAGCCGCCGGCCGAGCAGGGAGGTGCGCCGAAGAGCACTGCCGCCCGCGTCGGCCGCCGCCAGGTCGGCCGCCCCCTCCGTGAGGTCGAGCGCCGAGGCCGCGAGGTCCTCGCGCGCCGCTCCGGCCTGCTCCCCGGCCCGCCGTACCGCCGTACGGACCAGCAGCGGGATGCCGACAGCCGTGAGCACCAGTCCCGCGGCGAGCACGGCCCCGGCCACCGGGAGGAGGGCGAAAGCGACTCCGCACACCGTGCCGCTGACCGTGAGCGCCACCACGGCGGGCATCAGACAGCGCAGCAGGAGGTCCTGGACCGCGTCGATGTCGGAGACCAGCCGGGTGAGCAGGTCGGCACGGCGGAAGGCCGGCAGCGCCGAGGGAGCGAGCGGGATCATCCGCTCGTACAGCCGGGCCCTGAAGGACGCCATCGCCGAGAGAACCGCGTCGTGGCCGACGAGGCGCTCGACGTAGCGCAGCACTCCCCGGCCCAAGGCCAGCGCCCGGACCATGACGATGGCGAGCGCCACGGCTTCCAGCGGCGGCTGCTGCGCGGCGCGGGAGATCAGCCAGGCGGCGGTCGTCAGCAGCGCGAGGGCGGAGAGTTCCGTGGCGACCGCGGCCGTCACAGCCAGCAGCAGACGGCGCCGATGGGGGAGGAGCAGCCGCAGCAGCTGCCACAGGTGCCGGTGGGGAGAGCCAGGAAGCATGGGAAGTCCTCAGTACCGGATGCCGGGAACAGCTGTTCCGGGACGTATCGGCTGGTCGGGAGTGGTCAGCCGGCCGTCATCGAGGGACACCAGCCGGTCGGCGTACCGGAGGATCGCGGGCCGGTGGGCGACGACGAGCGCCGTGCGCCCCGCGGCCAGCCGGGCACAGGCGTCCACCACGGCGGTCTCGCTGTGCGGGTCGAGGTGTGCGGTGGGCTCGTCCAGCAGCAGGAGCGGCGTGTCCCGCAGGAACGCGCGGGCCAGGGCGAGCCGTTGCCGCTGCCCCGAGGACAGGCCGGCGCCGTGCTCGCCGAGCCGGGTGGCGTATCCCAGGGGGAGGCCGGCGATGAACTCCTCCGCGTTCGCCGCCCGCGCCGCCTCGCGGACCTCCTGGTCGGAGGCGTCGGGCGCCCCCAGCCGGATGTTGTCCGCGACAGAGGCCGCGAACAGGTGCGGGTGCTGCGGCACCCACGCCACCTGCTGCCGCCAGTACGCCGGATCGATGTCGGCCAGGTCGGTGTTGCCGGCAGCGACACGGCCCGAGGCCGGGGCGAGGAAACCGAGAAGCAGTGTGAGCAGGGTCGACTTCCCCGCTCCACTCGGCCCCACCAGGCCCAGCGTCTCGCCCGGCTCCACCCGCAGCGACACCTCGCTCAGCGCGGGCACGTCCTGCCCCGGGTAGCGGACCGACACCCGCTCCAATGACAGGCCCGCACGCTCCAACGACGGGAAATCGCGCTCCAGGGGGCCGAACTTCCGCTCCGGGGCAGGGAATTCGGCCCGCGCGCCCGCGCGCACCGCTGCACGAGCACCGGCGGCGACCCGCGTACGGTTGCCGGAAGTGACCGTCCCCGGCGTGTCGAGCACTGCGAAACAGCGTTCGGCCACTGCCACACCCTCCGCGCTGTCGTGAAAGGCGCCACCCGCGGCCCGTAGCGGCGAGTACGCCTCCGGGGCGAGGAAGAGGACCGTCAAGGCGGTGCCGAGCTCGGCGTGCCCGGCCAGCAGCCGCAGCCCCATGGGGACGGCGACCAGCGCGACCGAGCAGGTGGCGACGAGTTCCAGGACCAGAGCGGACAGGAACGCCACTCGCAGGGTGCGCAGCGTGGCCCGGTGGTGTGCCTCGGCCATCCGGCGCACCACGCCGACCTGGCGCTCGGCGCGGCCGAAGGCGCGCAGGGTCGGCAGCCCGGACAGCACGTCGAGGAAGTGCCCGCCCAGCCGGGCCAGCGAGGCCCACGAGGCGGCGGTGCGTTCGCGGGTATGCGTTCCGACCAGCGCGCCGAACAGCGGGATCAGCGGCAGGGTGAGTACGACGATCAGCGCGGAGACCGGGTCGACTACGGCCAGCGCGGTCAGCACGGCGAGCGGGATCACCACGGCGCCGGTCGTCTTGGGGAGATAGCCGACGACGTAGGCGTCCATGCTGTCCAGGCCGCGGGCGAGGAGCGTCGCCAACTCGCCCCGGCGCCACCGGTCCGGGGCCACCGGTCCCCAGGCGTGGGCATGGGCCGCCAACCGGTCGCGCAGCGCCGCCTTCAGCCTCGCCGCCGCCCGCGCCCCGAGCACCGACTGTCCCCACGTCAGGGCCGCGCGCACTGCCATCGTCGCAGCCAGCGCCAGCAGTGGTCCGGCCAACTGCGCCGGCCGGGAGGCGCTGGTGAATCCGCCGGCGAGGACCTCGGCCAGCAGACCGGCCTGCGCGATGACGCAGCCCGCGGTGGCCGCGGCCAGCACCGTCGTCAGGACCAGATGCCGGCGCAGTGCCGGTATCTCCGCGTGGAGACGCCGTCGAGTGGCGTTCATCGTCTCTCCGCGCCCTTGCCGCGTCACAGGTAGCCGGGCGACTCGGCCCGTACCCGGCCGCTGAACAGCCACCAACTCCACGCCTGGTAGGCGAGCATGACCGGGACAAGGACGACGCCGAAGGAGGACAGCACCGTCAGCGTGGCACCGTCGGCTGCCGCGTCCTGGACGGTCATCCCGAACCGCTCGTCGACCGACGAGACCAGGACGTAGGGATAGGAGCCCGCTCCCACCAACGCCACCGGTGCGGCGGCGGCGAGGCCGGTGGCCGCGAACGCCCATCCGTTCCTCCGCCGCGCGAGGGCCGGCCACCCGCCGCCAAGGGCCAGGAAGAACACCACGCCGACGAGGACGCCGGCCGTGCCGTTCCGGAGCGCTGGGACCTCGCCGAGCACGGCCGACAGGGCGACGACCAGGGCGCACCCGGCGGTTGCCGCCAGGGAGAGTCGGGCCGCCCGCGCCGCGCGGTCGGCGAGCGCCCCCGTGGTCCGCATCGTGAGGAACACCGAGCCGTGCGCGGTGAACAGCGCGATACTGGTCAGCGCACAGGCCGGTACGAGCGGGTGGAGCAGCAGCTCCGCGCTCACTGTGAAGGTGCCGTCCGCACCTCGCGGTACGCCGATGAGCAGAACGCCGACCACCAGTCCCCAGGCCGCGGCGGGCAGCAGGCCGCCGACGGCGATCAGCAGGTCCCAGCAGCGGCGGCCGAACGCCCCCGACGCCCGACCGCGCAGCTGTACAGCAGCCTTGCCGAGCACGAGGCCGGTCAACAGCACGAGGACGAGCGGATAGAGGCCCGACAGCAGCGTGCCTTCCAGAATGGGGAACGCGCCGAACAGCACCCCCGCGAAGGCCACCAGCCAGACCTCGTTGCCGAAGAACAACGGGCCCAGTGCGTTCAGCGACACTCTTCGTTCGCTCTCGTCCGAGCACAGCAGGCTGCGTGCCATCTGCACTCCGTAGTCGTAACCGCCGAGCACGAAATAGCCGCTCAGCAGGGCTCCCAGCAGGATGAGCCAGGCAGTCTGCATTTGATGTTTCCTTTCCCGTCCGAGCGGTAGGAGGCGCAACTCACAAAGTGGGAGCGGACTGCGAGGTCGTCAGCGGGTCCAGCGGAGCCCGGTTGCCCAACTGGGCGCCCTCGGGACCGCGCCGGGCGAAGCGGGCGATCAGCGTCCAGTTGGCAATTGCCAGCGCGAGGAACACGGCGAAGAACACCACGCAGGAGGTGAGCAGCGTGACCGTGCTGACGGGGGAGACGGCTTCCTCCACGGTGAGCTCGCCGTACACCAGCCACGGCTGCCGTCCGCCCTCCCGGAACAGCCAGCCGCCGAGTGAGGCCACGAACGGCAGCGGAATCAACGCGACCAGTACGCAGTGCGCGAACCGACTGCGCGTCAGCCGGTCACCGAAGACCAGCACCGCCGCCAGTACCGCCGCGCAGGCAGCGAAGATCAACCACCGGTAGGGGCCGGCCTCGCCGAAAACGGCCGCCCCGACGAAGTCCGAGACGGGGAACGCGGCCACCGCCACGACGAGTACGGCCACGGGAACCCTGCGGACCAGCCGTTCCCGGTACAGCGCGATCGCCGCGACGATGACGACGGTGCACAGGAAGTACCCCAGGTACAGCATGACAAGCTGGGCCGTACCGATCCAGCTCGGCGGTACGTAGTCGCCAGGCCCGTGCTCCTTCGCCATGGCGGCGGCCAGCTCCGCCACGCCGTCTCCGGTCGTCGCGGCCAGCTTCATCGGCTGCGTCTTGCCCAGCAGCGGATATTGGAGCGCCCCGACGACATACACCGGGGCACTGGCGAGCGCCGCCACCAGCACACCCATCCGCAGCCCCCGGCGGAAGAAGCCGCGATCCTCCGCCTTGCCGGGCCCCTCTGTCCCCCTGGCCGAAGGCCGACGGCGGGCCAGATGGTAGGCGCTGATACCGGCCACGAAGATGCCACCGGTCAGCAGGGCAGCCGTCGTGATGTGGCCGAGCGCGAGCAGGGCGTTCGGGTTGGCCAGCATCGCGGCGAAGTCCGTGAGGTAGGCCCGCTCGCCCCGCACTTCGTAACCGACCGGGTGCTGCATAAAGCCGTTGGCCACCAGGATCCAGTAGGCCGAGGCGTAGGCGGTCAGTGTGACCAGCCAGATCAGCACAGCCTGGACACCCGGGCGCAGCCGTCCCCACCCGAAGATCCACATACCCAGGAACGTCGACTCGGCGAAGAACGCGATCAGCGTTTCCAGCGCCAGCGGGGCCCCGAAGACATTGCCCGCGAACTTGCTCAGCCCGCTCCAGGACAGTCCGAACTGGAACTCCATGACCAGCCCGGTCACAATCCCGAGCGCATAGTTGATGACGTACAACTGGCCCCAGAACTTGGTCATCCGCTCCCAGCGGAGCCGACCTTCCGGCTCACGGGCCAGCGCCGCGCGCGTGTGCATGACCGCCACCAGCGGAACCAGGCCCAGCGTCAAGATGACGAACAGCCAGTGAATCCCGGTCGTCCCGGCGAACTGCACCCGCGCCACTAGTGACGGATCCACGCGTCTTCCCTCCCACTTTCGCCGGTCACTGCCGACGACTTGCTTCCGGCGCAAAAGCTAGGCGCGCACCACTCATGCCGTCCAAGACAAGCTCGGATATATATTCATGCCCTCGATGGCATGAGTGGCATGAAGGAGTCGCTGTGGATCTGCTGCCGTTGCGTTACTTCCAGCTGGTCGCCAGGTACGAGCACGTCGGCAAGGCGGCGGCGGAGCTCCAGGTGGCGCAGCCGTCGGTGAGCCGCACCATCGCACGCCTGGAGAA
This sequence comes from Streptomyces sp. 8N114, assembly GCF_052245835.1. Taxonomy (NCBI): domain Bacteria; kingdom Bacillati; phylum Actinomycetota; class Actinomycetes; order Kitasatosporales; family Streptomycetaceae; genus Streptomyces; species Streptomyces sp. 8N114. The sequence continues at coordinate 8,493 of NZ_JBQQBT010000007.1, forward strand.
CGAGCTCGGGGTACCGCTGTTCGACCGGCAGGGGAAACGGGTGCGCCTCAACCGCTTCGGCGCCGCCTATCTCCGCAGGGTGGACCGCGCTCTCGCGGAGCTCGACGACGGGCGCCGGGAACTCGCGGACGCGGCAGGGCTGGAGTACGGCAGCGTCGCGATCGCCGTCGAGACCATGCTGACCCTCACCGAGCTGCTGCCCGACTTCCGCGCTCGGCGCCCCCGGGTGGACGTGCGGCTCTTCCAGTCGACAGCGGCCGACATGCAGGTCCAGTTGCAACGAGGCGAGGTCGACCTGTGCATCGCCTCCCAGCCCCTGACCGGGCCCTCGCTGCGCGAGGTCGAACTCCTGCGGGAGGAAGTCCTCCTCGCCGTCCCGCCCACCCACCGCCTGGCGGACCGGGAGGCGGTCGCCCTCACGGAGCTTGCCGGTGAACCGTTCGTCACAACCCGCGCCGGGCACTGGCAACGAACCCTGGCCGACCGGCTGTTCACCGAGGCCGGACTCCGGCTGACGGTCGTGTGCGAGGGCGACGAGCCAGGGGCGACCGCCGACCTGATCGGCGCCGGTCTGGGCGTCGGGCTGGTGCCGGCCATGTCGCGCGGCGTCTCCCCCCGGAGACCGGTGGTCTTCCTTCGTATCGACACCCCCGGCTGCTACCGGTCGCTGTCGCTGGTATGGCGCCAGGACGCCTATCTGTCGGCCGCCGCCCAGCGCTTCTCGGAACTGGCCGTCGCGCACTTCCGCCGCTTTCCGCGATACGGGGGCGCCGACTGAGCGGCAAGAAGACGGCTTGACCCTCACGTAACGTGAGGCTCTACGGTCCCAGCCATGAAGATCGTTGTTCACGACACCGCGTCCGCCATGACCGACCTCCTGCAGCGCCCGCTGGCGGAGCGGCCCGATGCCCTGCGAGAGATGCTGAGCCCCGTCAACAGAGCGCTGCCGGCCGGGGCGGACCTGATCCAGATGCACCACATGAGCGGCTTCCGGGTCGACAGAGAGGACCCGCGCTACCTGCCGGCCCTGGCACAGATGCAGGACGCGGGGGTGTGGAGCCGGATCGAGGAGTCGCTCGGCACGGCGTGGGAGCACCTGAGCGGCGCGGTGCCCGGCATCGAGCACGCGGACACGGTGGACGTCGTCCTGGTGCTCGGCAACCCCGACGACGAGCACCTGACGGTCCGCAGCCGCGGCTACTTCGGCATGGGCGGCTTCCCCGGACTGATCCATCTGGTGATGTGGCCCACCGACACAAGCCTGGAGAAGATCGGGCACGTCGCCGCGCACGAACTCCACCACAACGTGCGCTATGCCAACGTGCACTGGGACCCGATGGCCGTCACGGTCGGCGAGTGGGTGGTCTCCGAGGGCCTGGCCGAGGCGTTCGTACGGGAACTGGTGGGCGAGCAGGCCATGGGCCACTGGTCGCAGACGCTGACCGGTCCCGAACTGGACCGCGCCTACGAGAAGATCACCGCAGACATCGATGTCGCCGAGATGGAAAAACTGACGGCGTACGTCCTCGGTGACGCCACCGCCCAGTACATGGGACACCAGCCCGTGGGACTCCCGGACTTCGCCGGGTACGCGGCGGGGCTACGGATCGTCGACGCCCACTTGGCGGCCTCCGGCCTGACCGCGGCGCGGAGCACCGCCCTGCCGGCGCGCGAGATTCTGACCAACGCGGGTGTGACGACCGGCGCGTGACGGATCTTGCCGCGCGCGGGATGCGGCCTCTGCGCCCTCGGTTGCACCGGTGAGGGGGTGCCCCTGCTCGTAGGTTGCGGGCTGCGGGTTCCTCGTGGCTGGTGGGGGCACCACCCGGCCGGAGTCGCCCAGCCTCCGGCCGGGAGGTGGCCCCAGGGGAGCAGTTCCCCGCTCTCGATAGTGTCGGCGTTCATGAGCGCGGTGCATCCACATGTCTGGGCGGCGGAGGCGATCCGGCGGATCCGGGCGGACGGTCCGGGCCTTGCGCCAACGCCGCTTCGACCACTCCCGATGCCCGCGCTGGAGGGCATCGACATCTACCTCAAGGACGAGCCGGCCCTCCCCTCCGGCAGCATGAAGTACCGCCTGGTGCGGGCCATGTTCTGTCATGCGATCGCCGGAGGGGAGATCACGCCGGACACGCCGGTGTTCGCGGCGACGGGCGGGGCGGTCGCAGTCGCCGGGGCGCGCTTCGCGAAGCTGCTGAGCCTGCCGTTCACCGCGGTCGTACCGGCGAAGACCCCTGCGGACGTGCTGGACCGCATCGCCCACGAGGGCGGGCAGTGGCAGGTGGCTCAGCAGCCGCCGGCCGCGGTGCAGGAAGAGGCCCGTGCTGTGGCCGCCCGCAGCGGCGGCTACTTCCTGGACCACTTCACCGACGCGGAACGGGCGGTGGCCGGCTGGGACGGGCCGACGATCGCCGACGAGATCTTCGCTCAGCTGCGGCCCGAGCCGCAGCCGGTCCCCGAGTGGATCGTGACCGGCGTCGGGACCGGAGCCACGTCGGCGACGATCGGACGGCATCTGCGCCGCCACGGCCGTCCCACCCGGCTGGCCGTGGTGGACCCGGAGCACTCCGCCTATTTCCCCGCATGGGCGAGCGGTTGCGCCGACTACGCCACGGGGATGCCGTCGCGCATACCCGGCATCGGCCGTCCCCGCGTCGAGCCCGGCTTCGTACCGGGGGTGATCGACCTGGTGATCCCGGTGCCGGATGCCGCATCCGTAGCGGCGATGCGCTGGCTGCACACCGTGCCCGGCATCGCGGCCGGTCCCGCGACCGGCACCAATCTGTGGGGCGTGTGCCATCTGGCGGCGCGGATGCGCACGGCCGGGAGCAGCGGCAGCGTCGTAGCCCTCATCGGGGACAGCGCCGAGCCCTACCGGAACACGCACCTAAGCCCCGAGTGGCTGCGCGCGCGGGACCTCGACCCGGCACCTTTCGAGGCCGACCTGGAGCGCTTCGCCCGCACCGGGGAATGGCCGACGACCGGGTAGGAGCTCCCTCCGGCCTGCCTAGGACCCGTGCCCGGAATGTCCGCTTAGCCTCGTCGGTAGCTGTGATCAGGCCGGTCACCAGCGATGACGCGAAGGAGTGCCGGGCATGGCCGAGAACACGCTGCAGAACAAGGTCGCGCTCATCGGCGGGGGAGAGAAGAACCTGGGCGGGCTGCTCAGCCGGACGTTCACCGAGTCCGGAGCGAACGTCGTGGTGCACCACCACACCGCGGCGTCGTGGCACCGGGGCCGATGGACACGCCGTTCTTCTACCCGCAGGAGACCCCGGAGCGGGTGGAGTTCCACAAGTCGCAGGCGATGGGAAACCAACTCACCCGGATCGAGGACATCGCTCCGCTGATCGAGTTCCTGGCCACCGAAGGCTGGTGGTTCACCGGTCAGACGCTGTACCCCAACGGCAGGACACCACCCGCTGACTCGGGCGCGAGCCGGGTCGGGGGCAGGGCCGGGGCCGGGTGCCTTTCCCGAAGGCCCGCGCCGGGCAGCCGCGCCCCGCGAGGCCCGCCGGGAGACGGCCACCCCCGGCAGCCGTGGCGGTGTCATCCGGGCGGCCCGCGGCGGTGACAGCACAGTACGCAGGACTTTTTGGCGGGAGAGGCAGATGAGCGGAGGCGACAGCCTCGCGGAGCGGACCGGGGTGCTGCGGCGGGCGATGCGGGGCCGGGACCCGGGCGAGGAGCACCGGGCCGCCACCCCGCTGGAGCTGCTGTTCGATCTGACGTTCGTGGTCGCGGTGGCGCAGGCCGCCGCCCAGCTCCACCACGCGCTGGCCGAGGGGCACGTCGGGTCCGGGCTCACCGGCTATGCCGCGGTGTTCTTCGCGATCTGGTGGGCGTGGATGAACTTCAGCTGGTTCGCCTCCGCCTACGACACCGATGACGTGCTCTACCGATTGCTGACCCTGCTTCAGATGGCGGGCGTGCTGGTGCTGGCCGCGGGGGTGCCCGAGGCATTCCAGGACGGCGACTTCTCGGTGGTCGTGGTCGGTTACGTCATCATGCGCCTCGCGATGATCGCCCAGTGGCTCCGGGCCGCGGCCGAGCACTCCGCGGGCCGTGGTGCCGCGCTGCGCTACGCCGCGGGGATCGCGGTGGTGCAGTGCGGCTGGATCGCCCGGCTGTGGGCGGGCGGCGTGTGGGCGCCGGTCCCCTTCGTGCTGCTGGTGGTGGCGGAGCTGGCGGTACCGGCATGGGCGGAGTCCCGGGGCCGGGCCACCAATTGGCACCCCGGCCATATCGCCGAACGGTACGGGTTGTTCACCATCATCGTGCTCGGCGAGGTGATCCTCGCCAGCCTCAACGCCGTCCAGTCGGCCAGGACCGAACACGGCCTGTCCGCCCAAGTGCTCCTGATCGCCCTCGGCGGACTGCTGCTCGTCTTCGCGCTGTGGTGGATCTACTTCACCGGCAGCGACGCCGTACTGGCCAACTTGCGTACCGCCCTGGTGTGGGGCTACGGGCACTACATCGCCTTCGCCGCGCTCGCCGCGCTCGGCTCCGGGCTGGAGGCGGCCCTCGACGCGACCGAGCACCACGCGCATCTCTCCGAGCGGGCCGCCGGCCTGGCCGTGGCCGTACCCGTGGTGACCGTGCTGCTCATGCTGGGCGTACTGCACCCGATGACCGGCACCGGCGCCGTGGGGCACGGCCTGCTGGTGGTGGCCGGTGCGCTCGTGGTGCTGGCCCTCGGCTTCAGCTCGCCCGCGCTGGGCCTGGGCGGCGCTGTGCTCGGCATGGGGCTGGCCGTCGCTGCGTCCCTGACCGCCAACACGATGGCTCTGCACCGCCGTGCGAGGGGATGAGCCGGCGCGGGCGGCGTCTGCCCCTGCCCGACGCTTGCGGGCTGCGGGCTCGTTGTGGCCGGTCGCTCCCCCAAGTTCTCGGCTTCTCCCCCAGCCTTCGGCCGGGAGGTGCCCCCAGAACAGGGGGACCCCCATCGCGGCGGAGCCGCACATCAACACAGCCCCGCGCCCCTGACGGGGCGCGTCTCCCTGGGGGCAAGCTCTAGCGGCCCAGTGCTTCCTCTACCGACGGACCCGGAAAGAGGGGCTCAGACCAGGGCCTCGGCCGTCTCCGCAGGCGCTTCGGCCCGCCGCTCCGGCGGCGGCTGCTCGGCACGTGGCAGCAGGCCGACGAGCAGCACCGAGGCGGCGGTGAGCGCGGCTGCGGCCAGATAGGCGGCGGCGTAGCCGTCGGCGAGCTGCCCCGGGGTGGGCCGGGCATTGTGCGCGGTGGTCGCGCCGGCGGCGACGGCGCCGAGTACGGCGAGGCCCAGCGCGCCCCCGATCTGCCGTGAGGTGTTGACCAGCCCGGCCACCACCCCGGCTTCCCGTGCGGTGGCACCGGTGGTCGCGGCGTCGGTCAGCGGGGTCATCAGCAGGCCGGTTCCGGTGGCCATCAGGAGGCCCGGACCCAGGATCGTGCCGAGGAAGGTGCCGTCCGCGGTCAGTACGAGCCCCTGCCAGCCGAAGCCGGCCGTCGTCACCACGCCGCCCACGGCCACCATCGTGCGGGTACCGAACCGGGTCATCAGCCAGGGCGCCACCTTGGAGCCGACGATGACCCCCACGGTGTGCGGCAGGAAGGAGACCCCCGCGCGGACGGCGGAGTAGCCCAGCACGTTCTGCATGTAGAGGGACAGGAAGTACCACATCGCGAAGGCGCCGGTCATCGCGACGAAAGTCACCACGTTCCCCGCGGCGACGGCGCGCAGCCTGAACAGCCGGAGCGGCACGAGCGGTTCGGCGGTGCGCGCCTCGACCGCGACGAAGGCGCCCAGCGCCAGCAGCCCACCGACCAGCGGCACCAGCACTCCGGCGGTGCCCCAGGAGTGTGACTCGGTGCGGCCGATGCCGTACGCGAGCGCCGCGACGCCGACGGTCACCAGCGCCGCACCGGGCAGATCCAGGCCCCGGCGGGCGGACTTCTCGTGCCGTTCCCGCAGCCCGAGCAGGACCACGGCCACGACGAGTACCCCTACGGGGACGTTGATGAGCAGCACCCACCGCCACGACAGCAGATCCGTCAGCAGCCCGCCGACCAACCCGCCCGCCGCGCCGCCCGCCGTACCGACAGCGGCCCAGGTCGCGATCGCCCGGGTCCGCGCGGGCCCCTCCGGGAAGGTGGAGGTCAGCAGCGAGAGCGTGACGGGTGCCAGGACGGCGGCGCCGATCCCCTGCACCGCGCGCGCGGCGATCAGCATCTCCGCGTCCTGCGCGAGTCCACCCGCGAGGCTCGCAACGGTGAACAGGCCCAGGCCCACGAGGTAGACGGGCTTGCGGCCGAAGAGGTCAGCGGCGCGCCCGCCCAGCAGCAGGAACCCTGCGAAGGTCAGCGCATAGGCGTTCACGACCCATTGCAGCGTCGTGCTGCTCAGCGACAGTCCGTCCCGGATGCTGGGCAGTGCGACGTTGACGACGGACACGTCGAGGACGACGAGGAACTGGCCGATGCTGGAGGCGAGCACGACAGCCCACGCCCCGGCGGCGCGCCCGGACGCCGGGCCCTCCTTCGGAGCGGTGCTCGATGACGGTGACGTTCTGGATGACATGACAGCCATCCTGGGCACCGGGCCGCGCGCAGGCATCGGAACAAGGTCCCGCCTTCCGCCGCACCTTCGCCCTAGGTACTTGGTCCGTCCACCGGGACTGCGGCGGACTTCTTCGGTGACCTGGCCGCCGCGATGGAACAGGCGGGAGACGCCCGCCCGGACGCTCCGGTCGCCGACCGGGTCCGTGCGGGCGGCGACATGCGCCTTGTGGGTCCCGTCCTAGCCACCCCTGCGTCGTCACCCGTTTGGGCTACGCAGGTGTGCGGTGGTGACAGGCGCTGGTGCACTGGGAAGTGAGCAGGAAAACCAGGAAGTGAGCAAAGAAAAGAGGGTCAGGGCACGGTCTGCTGTGCGGGCCCACGCCGTGACAAGCTCCACACAGATGGCCTTCCTATGGACAATCTGAAGATCCTGCCTCTCGCAATCACCATGATGGCGGGGCCCCAGATCATGTCGGCCGTCATTTTCGCCACGGCGCAGAAAGCCGTTCGGATATCCTTGGCATTTCTGGTCGGAGTGCTGATGGCCACCTCGTTGGGTGTGGCTGTCATGCTGGGCGTTGCCACCGGCCTGGGCGGGGCCGTCGACTTCGGAAGCTCCGACAACAAGAGCTCTGCCGGGCACGTAATTCAGTATGTGTTGGTGGCCCTGCTGATTCTGGCCGCCTTGCGGAACTGGCGGAAGCGGGAGACCGTCGAACCGCCGAAGTGGCTGCATGCGCTGATGTCGGCCGACGCCCGGAAGGCGTTTCGGACGGGCTTGCTGGTGATTCTGGTGATGCCGTCGGACCTTATGGTGATGCTTACCGTCGGCATTCATCTGGAACAGGCGAAGGATTCCTACGTCGACGCACTTCCGTTCATCGCCCTGACCGTTGCGGTCGGCGCGGTACCGCTGCTCCTGCGTGTGCTCCTGGGGCGCCGTGCCGCGTCGGCGATGCCGAGCCTCCGGGACTGGATGAACAACAACAGTTGGCTGGTCAACATCATTGTGTGCCTGATCTTCGTCGTACTGATCCTGGCATGAAACCCGTTCCGTTCACCGTTCGGAGAACCCGAAGAACCTAGGAGTCATGATGACGCAAGCAGTGAAGCACCCGGCCCACAACTATGAGCCGCTGGCCACCGGAGTAGTGACATTCGGTGCGGTCATGCTCGTCATCGGGGGCGTGCTCGGAATCTTCCGCGGCATCATGGCCGTCGCCAAAGACAACGTCTTCGTGAGTACACCGGACTATGTATTTCGATTCGACGTGTCAGGCTGGGGCTGGATTCATCTGATCCTGGGCTTCATCGCTTTCGCGGTCGGCCTGAGCCTCTTCAAGGCCAGGCTCTGGGCTCGCATAGCGGGAGTCGCCATCGCCGGCCTGCTCCTGGTGACGAGCTTTCTGTCACTGCCCTACTACCCGGTCTGGTCCGTCGTCCTGATCGCCATGTACGGGTTCATCATCTGGGCGCTGTGCGTCGCCCGCCCCGGGGCCTCGGGCGCACGCTGAGCCGCATGCCACCCTCCGCGCCGGAGGGTCCTCAGAGCGGGGCCGAGGAGGTGCGCCGCGTCAGACGGACGATGTGGCCATGGACCTCGCGGGCCTCTGGGTGCCGGCGGTAGGGCGCGAGGGAGCGGCGGACGGTGGTCAGAGCCGCGGTGGTACGGCGGGAGGCGGTGTGCGGGTAGTGCACGAACAGCTGCCGGCACTGGTCCAGCGCGGCCTCCAGCTCGCCGAGGGCGAGCAAGGTCTCGGCCAGCTGCGCGTGGGTGAGGACGAGTGCGATGTGGTGGGCAGGCGGGCGTACAGCCAGTGATTCCCGGAAAGCGGCGACGGCTTCGGCCCGGTCGCCCAGTGACAGCAGGACTTCCCCGCGCTGATAGCGGAACCCGGCGGGCGGATACCGCGTGAAGAGGCCGAGAGGTCCGGCGCCGGCGTCGGCTTCCGCTTCGTGGGAGCGCTCGGCGGCCAGCAGGTCCGCGAGCGCCGCCCGGCGCTCCCCGTCGGCGGCCCGCACCACCGCGCGCCCCGCATGGAGATAGCACCGCACGTGGGAGGTCGCGGTGTCAGCCGCCACCTCCAGAGCGGTCTGTGACCACTGCCGGGCGCGTGCCATGTCGTCCAGGCGCAGGGCGAGCACTGCCATGGTGCGCAGGGTGATCGCGTAGATGTTCCGTTCGTCCGCCCGGTGCGCCAGGTCGAGCGCTGACCGGTAGCAGTGGTAGCCGAGGTTCGGCAGCCCCGCGTCGGCAGCCATCATGCCCAGCAGGTGCATCAGGCAGGCGCTGCCGGTCAGCACCGTGGGATCGGCCGCCTCGCCGTCCGGGGACGGCACCAGACGCGGGGTGACGTCGTCGGCTATATAGGCGCCCAGCGCCGAACGCGCATGCGCGCCCCCGTACTTCTCGGCCAGGTCGGCGAAGACGGTGACCATGTCCGCCAGCCGTGCGTCGGCGTACGGAGTCCCGCCCTGCGCCGTGCCGACCGGCCGGTCGGTCCGCGGCCGGTCGGTGCGCGGCCTGGTTCCGACCGGCCGGTCGGTCTGCGGCCCGGTCGCAGGCGGCCAGGCGGGCAGCCGACTGTCGACGGCGGTGAACATCTCCCGGTTGAGAGCCAGCCGCCGGGCGGGGTCCGCATCGGCGTCGCACAGCGCGGACAGCCGTTCCACCAGGTCGCCGGTGCGCAGCACCGCGGCGGTCGAGGTCCCGGCAGCGGTGGCGCTTTCCAGCCCCGTCTCGCCGATGTGTACGGCGCGGCCGAGGCGCCGTCCGAACACCTGGGCCACCAGGCCGGGAACCGGCGGGCGTGGCCGGGACCCCTCCAGCCAGTGGGCGACAGCCGTACGGTCGTAGCGCAGCCGCAGGCCGTACTTGGTCCCCAGGGCGTTGACCGCGCGGGCCAGTTCACCGGCGCTCCACCCGGACTCCGCGAGCAGCGCGGCAAGTTGCCGGTTCGGCCTGCGAGGGCCCATGGGAGTCTCCTGGCTCACTCCGCCCGGTCACGCAGGTCCGGGGCTTTCAACGCGTTCACGCCTTGGTGACCGGAACCGGTCAGCACCGCGCCCTTGCTTGTGTTTCGGTGGAGGCATACCCGGTCGGAGCCCTTTCCGCATGGACCGGGGGCATTTCCGGACTGTACGCACGGGGTGCCATGGCCCGGCGTTGCCCGTGCGTCCGGTGATGCCGTTCCGTCGACAACGCCAGTGCACAGGCCGGCGAGGTGCACCGCTGCGCCGCACGTCACAGGGGCCCGCCAGAACCGGCTGCCCGAGGAGAGGCCGGCTGCGGGGTCCGTTTCGAAAAAGTCCAAAACATGGCGCAGCTCCACGGCGGTCACCGGCCGCTTGGACTCCAGCGGTGTGCCCCTCCCGCGTGAGAAGACTCCTTCCCCGCGCCACGGAGGGCGCCCTTCCCCGTCAGCAGAACACCCGCTCCCCACGTGAGAAGGAGAAAGGAATATGCCCCCAGCACACGACCGGCCGGAGCCGCCGGTGCCATGGGTGCCGTCCCGCGAGATCGTCGTCCATCTGTTCCCCGGGCAAGGAGATTTCGCCGTCTCCCCGTTGGTACGGGCCGCCCGTGACCACTCCGTGGTACGCGCAGCCGTCGCGGAAGTGTTCGCGCAGGTCGACGCGGTGAGCGACGCGTACGGGGTGCCGGCTCTCGGGCCTGCGCTGCTGGGGGACGCACCGCCGAGCGGTCGGGAGCTGGCCGCCGGGCCGCTGGGTACTTCGCAGGTGGCGCTGTTCGGCGCTTCCATGGCGATCCACCGTGCGCTGTGCGCGGTCGGCGCGGCGCCCCATCGGATGGTTGCCGTCAGCTTCGGAGAGATCGCCGCACTCACCGCGGCGGGTGTGTTCGGTGTGCCTGACGGTACGCACATCGCCTGCAGGCTCGCCCGCTTCCTGAGCCGTTGCCGTGGCGGCATGACGATGCTCGCGGCCGGAAACGGCGAGGCGGAGCGGCTGATCGCTGCCGCCGCAACCCGACGGGTGGCCGTGGCCTGCGTCAACGACCCGTACGAAACCGTCCTCAGCGGCCCGGTCCAGGAGCTCGGCCGGGTGGAGGAGCGGGCGGCGGACCAGGGGGTGGACGCCGTTCGGCTCCGGCTGCCCTTCTCCTCCCACCACCCGTCACTCACCACCCAGGCCGAGGGATTCGCAGCGGCGATCCGCACCGTGCCCGCACAACCGGCCCACACCCCGGTCCACTCGGCCGTGCGCGGCGGGCCGTATGGCAGGGGCGACGACGTGTACGCGGGACTGGCCGCCTGCCTGACCCGCCCGGCCCGGCTCCCCGAACTCCTCGCCCGCGCCGCGGCCCCCGGACCCACCCTGCTCCTGGAATCCGGTACGGGACAGGCCCTCACCCGCAACGCCCAGCGGGTTCTCGCCCAGCAGGAGAGCGCCGTCGTGGCGCGCAGCCCGCTCCACGACCCGGACTTTCCCTGGGAGCGCCCGGACCGCCTGCACCGGACCGGCGCGACGGAGGACAGGCACCGCACAGCTCGCCGACAGCCCCAGGGAGAGAACGCATGACGCCGACAGCCACCGACCCGCCGACCACTTTGCCGCCCGCGCACCGGCCCGGCACCGATCCTTTACGCACGCCCCAGGGGCAGCGCATCGCCGAAGCGCTCGGCCCCGTCCGGCCGCCCGGACCGGGGGAGGGGACAAGCCGGAACCATCAGACCCACCACGAGCTGGCGCGGCTGGCCAGGGTGCTGCCGCCCGCCCGCGAACTGCTCGGCGACCGGGACTGGGCAGCCGCACTGAGCGCCTGCACAGCCCTCGCCGATCCCGCGCTGTACATGACGGTCGTCAACCACTACGTCCTGTGCCTCGGTTCCGTCGTCGCCTCGGCGGACGAGCAGCAGCTTTGCACCGCGGATCTCGCACGGGTCGTGGACGACCTGGAGAGCGGCCACCGGAAAGGGGTCTTCCTCGTCACCGAGATCGGCGACGCCAACAGCCACCTGGCGCTCCGTACCACCGCCGAATTCGACCCGCAACGCCGTGAGTTCGTACTGCGCACGCCCGATCCCGGCGCCGCCAAGTTCTCCAGCGTCGGCACGCCGGGCAGGCCGCAGTCGGCTGTGGTGTGCGCCCGCCTGATGGTGGGCGGCGCCTGCTGCGGAGTCCATCCCTTCCTGGTCGACCTGTGCGACGAGCGGCGCACCGCCCCCGGGGTCGCCATCTCCAGCCCTCTCGGGGTCGAAGCCCTCCCGCTGGAGTACGCGCTGGTGCGGTTCGACGGAGCGCGGCTGCCCTACGACCGCTGGCTGCGCGGCGCGGCCGGGATCGACCCCGACGGCGTCTACCACGACCCCGTCGGCGACCCGGCCCGGGCCCTCAAGCGCACGCTGGACGTCGGCCGGCTGCTCTGGGCCACAGTGCCCTCAGCCGCAGCAGCAACGGCCCGCGCCTCCGCCGTGGCGGCGCTCCGCCATTCCCAGTACCGGCGCTCGCACGGCCGACTCGCCCCGCAAGCCCCGGTGCTGGCCTACAGCACCCAACAGCGCGCGGTGCTCGGCGCGTTGGCGGAGGCGTACGCCCTCAGCTGCGCGGCGACCACCGCGCTGGACATCTGGCAGCGGTCGGAGGCCGCCCGCAGTGGCCCCGCCGCCGAAGACCCCCCGACGACGGAGACGGCGTTCTCGCCGTGGGCCGGGGTCGACCGCCGGTTGTCCGCTTTCAAGGCAGTGGCGGTGGACGGTGCGGCCCGGGTCACGGCCGAATGCCGGCGCCGCTGCGGCCTCGCCGGTTATCTCACCGTCAACCGGCTCAGCGGATATGCCGGTTTCACGGATGCCTTCGGCGCGGCCGGCGGCGACAACCGGCTCATCCTGCTGGATGCCGGCCGTGCCCTGGCGGACGAGGGCGATGCGCCCGCAGGAGCCGACGGCACGTCCACGCCTGCCGACACCGACGATCCCTCCTGGTGGCTTTGGGCCGTCAGCACTCTGGAACGGCGGCTGACGGCACGTCTCCGCGCGGCGATCGACGAACGCCGTCAGCAAGGGCTGGACGGTATGGACCTGTGGAACCCGCTGCTGGAGCGGGCGCGGCAACTGGGCGAGGTCCACACTCTGCGGCTCGCCGCACAGTCCGTCGCCGACGCGGTGAGCGCGGCGCGGAATCCGGATCCTGCCCACGTCGCCCTGGCCGCCCTCCACGGAACGACACAGGCACTGCGGCTGGCCGGGCCCCTGCAATGGACCGGAGTGCTCTCCGCCGAGACCGCTGCCTCGCTGGAGGCAGCGGCGGACCGGCAGTGCGCCCGCCTTGCCCCGTACCTGGACGAGCTGGCCGTCGGCCTCGCTCCGCCCGAGCCACTGTCGCTCACCCCGCTGGCCGCTCCCGACTACGCGGCGGCGCTCCACTCCACCCGCACCTGGCCCGCCGGAGGACGCTCGTGACCGGTACATTTCTCCCCTCTGACGCGACGTCACGCATCGGCGTACTCGGTATGGGCACCTATCTGCCCACCCGGCAGCGCTCCAACGAGGAAGTGGCCCGCGAGGCCGGAGTCAGCGCCGGCTGGATCGCCGAACGTACCGGGGTGCGCAACCGCCATACCGCGGCTCCGGACGAGGCCGCCTCCGACATGGCAGCGGCTGCCGTACGCTCCGCCGTGGCGGCGGCCGGGCTCGACATGGAACAGCTGGACCTGCTGGTGCTGGCCACCTCGACCCCCGACGAACTGGGCCCGGCGACGGCCTGCCGCGTACAGGCCCTCACCAAGGCACGCAACGCCGTCGCCCTCGACGTCAGCGCGGCCTGCTCGGGCTGGCTGTTCGCGGCCCGTGTGGCGCACGACTACCTGCGTGGCGACGCCGGTACGCGTTATGCGGCAGTGGTCGGCGTCGAGGCGTACTCGAAGTTCCTCGACCCCGCCGACCGTGGCACCGCCGTGCTGTTCGCCGACGGCGCCGCCGCCTCCGTGCTGGGCCCGGTCCCCGCCGGGGAGGGGTTCTGCGACTTCCATCTCGGCTCCGACGGGACCCTCGCCGACAACGTACTGATCCCCGCCGGTGGAAGCCGGGCGCCGGCCGGCGTCGGCACGGTTGCCGACGGCCGGCACACCATCCGTATGGACGGCCGAGCCGTGCGGGACTTCATCGTCGAGATGTTCCCCCTCGTCGTCTCCGACAGCCTGACCCGCAACCGGCTGCGGATGGACGACATCGACGCCTTCGTCGCCCATCAGCCCAACCCCAGGCTGCTGCGTTCGGTCGGCACGGCGCTGGGCGTCCCGCCCGGCCGGCTGCCGATCATCGCGGACGAGGTGGGCAACATCGGCGCCGCCTCGGCGCCGTACGCCCTGGCGTCGGCAGCCGTGGACGGCCCGCTGCGGCGCGGGGACCGCATCCTCCTCGCGACCATCGGAGCCGGCATGACGTGGGGCACTGCCCTGCTCAGCTGGAGCGGCGCTCCCGCCATCCGCACCGCCCCCACCGCCGAACCCTTGGAAAGGAGCGCGCGTTGAACAGCACACCCGCACCCACCCGGACACCCGCACCCACCCGGACACCCGCACCCGCACCCGGAACCACAGCCGAAGCGTTCCGGATCGACGGCGCCCGCGCCCTGGTGACCGGCGCGTCGCGTGGCATCGGACGCGCCGTCGCCCTCGCTTTCGCCGACGCCGGGGCCGACTTGGCGCTGTCGGCGCGCAGCGAGGAGGCGCTGAAGGACACCGCCGCCGAGGTCGCCCGCCGGGGCCGGACCGCGATCCTGGCACCCGGCGACTTCTCTCGGGCCACTGCCGCGGGCGCGGTGGTCGACGAGGCGGCCGAGGCGCTCGGCGGACTCGACATCGTCGTCCACAACGCCGGCATCCTGCCCGGAGGACCCGACGGCGCACCGCAGCTCACACCGCTCCAGCACGCCCGGCAGGAGGACTGGGACGCCGTGGTGACCGTCAATCTGAACGCCTCCGCCGCGCTGTGCCGGCACGCTCACCCGCACCTGGCCGCCTCCGCACGGGCGAGCGTGGTGCTGATGTCCTCGGTCGCCGGTGCGGTGGGCATCCCCATGATGGAGGCGTACGCGGCGACCAAGGCGGCGCAGATCTCCCTCGCCCGGAGCCTGGCCGTCGGCTGGGCGCGGGAGGGCATCCGCGTCAACGCGCTGTGCCCGGGCTGGACCCGCACCGACATGACCACGTTCGCCTCCGGCACCGCTGCGCTGTCCGACTGGCTGATGGCACACGTCCCGCTGGGCCGGTGGGCCGAACCGGAGGAAGCCGCCTGCGCTGCGCTGTATCTGGCCTCGCCCGCGGCGGCCTTCCTGACCGGTCAGGCCCTGCTGCTGGACGGAGGACTGTCGGTGCCCGACGGCGGACTCGCCGGTATCCCCAAGCCGGCCTCCCCGTTCGCCGAGGTGTGATCCGGTGACGCCCCGGACCGTCCAGACCGCCCCGGCCGACGGGCGCGCCACCGTCGTGTGCGGCATCGGCGCCTGTCTGCCGCCGCAGGTGCGGAGCAACGCGGACGTGGCGCACGACGGCGCGCTCGCCACCAGCGACGCGTGGATCCGCTCGCGCACGGGCATCGCCCACCGCCGCTGGGCCGCGGCCGGCACCGCCACCGGCGACCTGGCCACGGCCGCCGGCCGGGCCGCGCTGGAGTCCGCCGCCGGAGCACGCGCCGACATGCTGCTCCTGGCCACCACGACACCGGACCGGCGCTGCCCTGCCACCGCGCCCGAGGTGGCCCGACGCCTGGGCCTGGGCACCATCGCCGCCTTCGACCTGGCCGCCGTCTGCTCGGGCTTCGTCTACGCCATGACCGTCGCCACCGGACTGGTCCGCTCCGGGCTGTGCGACCGTCCGCTGGTCATCGGCGCCGAGACGTACTCGACCATCGTCGACCCGCAGGACCGGGACACCGCCGTCGTCTTCGGAGACGGCGCGGGAGCCGTGTTGTTGCGGGCCGGGGACCGCGGAGAGCCCGGCGAGGTGATCGCCTGGGATCTCGGTGCGGACGGGTCCGGAAGCGACCTGATCTCCATCACCGCAGGTGGTTCGAGCACACCCGCTACGGAGACCACGCCCCCGCGCGACCACCGGTACCTGCGGATGCGCGGGCGCGAGGTCTACGCACACGCGGTGCGCCGGATGACGGAGTCGTCACGCACCGCGCTGCGCCGGGCCGACTGGGAGCCGTCGGTGCTCGGCGCGTTCATCGGCCACCAGGCCAACCAGCGCATCCTCGACACGGTCGGCGACCGGCTCGGAGTCGCGCCCCGGCACCGGTACGGCAACATCCGCGACGTCGGCAACACCGCGGCGGCCTCCGTGCCCCTGGCCCTGGCCGACACGGCAGCGCGCGACCTGGTACGGCCGGGCACCCCCACCTTGCTGACCGCCTTCGGAGGCGGACTCACCTGGGGGTCGATCGCCCTCACCTGGCCCGCCGCCCGGCCCCGCGCCAACTCCCCACGCCAAGACCGGCAACAACGAAAGGAAGACCCATGGACCCTGTCCACGACTACGTGACCACCGTGCTCACCGACAAGTTCGAAGTGCCCTCCGACGGTGTCCGGCCCGGGGTGACCCTCACCGAACTGGGCCTGGACTCCCTGGCCGTCACCGAACTCCTCGTCACCCTCCAGGAGCACTACGGCACCGCCGCGCCCGACGATGCGGTCTCCGGCGAGGCCACGCCGGAGGATGTCGTCGCGCTGGTGCATGAGCTGCTGGGCGACACGCAGCAGCCTGCCGGGCAGCTGGGGGAGGAGTGACCGGCGCCCGCACCGGCTCAGCTGCGGCGGTCACCGGCGTCGGACTGGTGACACCGGCGGGTGTGGGCACCGAGGAGACCTGGCAGCGGGTGTGCTCCGGCCGGCCGACCGCAGCCGACGACCCCGAGCTGGCCGGGGCGCCGGTCAGCATGTCCTGCCGGGTGCGCGGGTTCGATCCACGCCGGCACGTGGGCGGCGCGCAGCCCTGGCGGTACGACAGGTTCACCCAGTTCGCCCTGGTGGCGGCCCGCGAAGCGGTGCGGGACGCCGCGCTGGACCCGCGCAGCTGGGACGGCGCGCGCATCGCGGTGGTGCTGGGCTCCGCCGCGGGAGGGATCGGCAGCTACGAGCAGCAGCACCACCGGCTGCTCACCACCGGGCACCGCGCGGTCTCACCGCTCACCCTGCCCGGCTTCCTGCCGAACATGGCCGCAGGCCAGCTCGCCATCGACCTGGGCATTCACGGACCGGTGCTGCACACCGCGACCGCCTGCGCCTCCGGGGCGACCGCACTGGTGACCGCCGCCATGCTGCTGGACAGCGAAGCCTGCGACATTGCGGTGGCCGGCGGCAGCGACGCGATGGTGACGCCCTTGTGTGCGACGGCGTTCGCACGCGCCGGCGCCCTGTCCCGGCGAGGCGGCGATCCGGCGGGCGCCTCCCGCCCCTTCGACGCCGCGCGGGACGGATTCGTACTGGCCGAAGGCGCCGGGGTGCTGGTACTGGAGCGGGCGGCGGACGCGACCGTGCGGCACGCCCCCGTCCGGGCCCTGCTCACCGGGCACGGTTCGACGACCGACGCCCACCATGCCGTTGCCCCGCGGCCGGACGGCCGCTGTCTGCGGGACGCGACGGAGCAGGCCCTCGCGCGGGCCGGCGCCGACCGTGCCGACGTGGACCACGTCAACGCCCACGGCACCAGCACCCCGCTCAACGACAGCACCGAGGCAGCCGTACTGCGCGAGCTCTTCGGCCCCGACGGTCCCGCCGTCACCTCCGCCAAGGGCGTCACCGGCCATACGATGGGCGCGGCGGGCGCCGTGGAGGCCGCACTCACCGTCCTGACCGTGCAGCGCCAGACGGTGCCGCCGACCGCCAACTTCCGCAGCGCTGACGAGGGCACGTCGGACATCGACGTCGTGCACGGGGCCGCACGGCCGCAGCCTGTCGGGCTGGCGGTCAGCAACTCCTGCGGCTTCGGAGGGCACAACGTGGTGCTCGCGTTCGCCCCGGCTCCTACGGTGCGCCGGGCGTGCCGGAGCCGGGTGTGAAAGGGGTCGAGGGGCGGGGCGGCGCAAGGTCGTCCTCGTCGTCCGGCGCGGCGGCAGCACGAGCCACCCCCAACCGGAGCTCCGCCGGGGGTACGGAGTGCCCGGCTGCCGGTTCGCCCCTCATGGCCAGCGCATAGTGCTCGGGATCGGTCATGACCGACGGTTACCTCCGCCGGCCGGCGACCAGGCAGCCACCCCCGGAAGACCACCCGTGCTGCGGTACGTCACCCACCCGCAGCCCCTCGCAGCGCCCCTGCCGGGCTCACCCTCCGACTTCTTCCGGGAGGTGCCCCGGGCGGCCGAGTCCGGCAGGGGCGGAGCGCGGTGGCTCCTCGGCCGTGGTGTCAGCCGCAGTGCTGGGCCTTCTCGTCCTCGGTCATCGCACGTGTGTGCTGGGTCTTGGTGCTCGGCGCGTCCGGCTTGGGGCCGGTGGCCTCGAACGGCACGTACCAGATGTAGTGGCCGTGGAACCGGTCCGGGAAGTGCAGCTCGTACTTCCCGCTGACGGTCTGCATCTGCGCCTCGCGTGTCACCCAGCCGACCTCACCCGGCCGGACGTCGATGTTCGTCTGGTCCGTCTCGGTGTGGGAACTCTCCCAAGTGTGCTGGTAGTTGGTCTCGATGCTGACCTTGAACGCTTCGGCGAAGCCGTACTCGGCGCTCAGTGAGACCCCGACGCTGTTGGACTCGCCGGTGGTGTCGGACCAGCCGACGGTGGAGCGCTGGGGGTCCTGCGTGCAGTTGTCAGCGCTGTCGCCCACCTGGTGGGCCTCGCCCATGGAGTCACGGGGCGGTCCGTCGGGGTGGAAGACGCAGACGTCGGTGCCGTTGTCGCACTTGTCGAGCAGCTCCCGCGTGGTGGGCGGGTCGTCGTCGGCCTGCGCCACGCCGGGGGCGAGCGCGGCACTGCTCGCTGTCACGAGGGCGGCCAGCAGGACGGACCACCTGACGCGTTGGTTCATGGGGGGTTCTCCTCACAGGAGGTGGGGGGTTGGTGAAGTGGCGCCGGTGTGCGGCGTCAGCTGAAGCCGATGGACTGGGTGCGGTCGTTCATCAAGGCACCGATGTCGGAGGTGTTCTCCTTGAACGGGCCGTCCCGGTCCCCGCCGAGGTTGGGCTCCGGGTAGAGCCAGACCCAGCAGTTCCCCCACGGCTGAACCGAGGAGATCCGGTTCTTCCAGGCGTCTTCCAGGTCGTGCTGGTAGTCGACCCAGCCGTCCTTCTCGCACAGCCCCTCGCCGCTGATGGTCAGCGAGTCGCCGCCGAAGCCGGGATCGTCGAAGAAGGTGCCCTGGATGACACTGTCGGCCTGCCGGTCGCCGTCCGCCGCCGGCGACCTGGCCTCCGCGCGGAACCGGCTGTCGTGCACCGCCGTGCGGGCGGAGGCCGGTGCGTCGTCGATGCGCCCGCCGCTGGCGTGGTCGACGGCCTCGGTGAAGCTGGCGTAGCAGCGTTCGGCGCCGGTGCTCAGGTCGAGGGTGCAGTGCCGCGGCTGCCCGCCCTCGCCCGGCGCGGCCGGACCCGTCGGGGCGGCCTGTGCCGCGGGCGCGGTGACCGCGCCGGCCAGCAGGACGGAGGCGGTCAGGGTGACCGAACGCCTGATGCGGTGTCTGGGCCGGGAGATCATGTGGAGCCTCCAAGTGTTCGTGGGGCACGCCTAGTTGGACGTGGAACAGCAGTACGCGTGCTCGCTCGGCCCAGGCTGAAACAACAAGCCCGTTATTGCCCGGAAGTTACCGGGCGTAACAGCTGTGACGTGGCGGCCGTGCCCGGAAATGTGGGAGCCCCGGCGCGGCATGGGAGCGCGCCCGCACCCGGCCCCGTCGCCGCCTACGCCGTGGAAATCGGTCCGGGCCTACGCCGGGCAAAAGCGGGCCGGCGCGATCTCCGTGACGCCCCCGTTCGGCTGATCCCCCGGACACGGCTCGGACCGCGTTCCCGGCTCGGCCGGCCGTCACCCGGCCCGCCCGTCGGTGTGCCGCCACCGCGTCGGCGGGTTCGTACCGGAACATGGCCAACGGCGGCCGGGTGCGGGCGGCACACCGCGCACGGCCGCCGGCCGCCGGCTGTCGGGCTGCCGACAGCCGGCGGCCCACCTTGGTCCAGCTTCGGGAGCGGCGTGAACGGTGAGAGCGGTACGGCGCGGGCTGCCGGCTCGGACGACCCCGGCTGGGAGCAGCTGGATGCTGTCCTGACCGATGTCATGGGTGCGACCGAAGCCTCGGTGGGCCTGGTGTATCTGCTGCCGCCCGGCGAACGGGTGCTCCGCCTCGCGGTGGTGTCCGGCGTCTCCCGCAGCATCGCCGCGCCATGGGCCCGGATCCCGCTGGACGCCCCCATCCCGGTGGCGGTCGCGATGCGGCGGCGGCGGATCGTATGGCTGGCCAGCCAGGAGGAGGTGGCCCGTCAGTTCCCCAGGCTCGGCCTTGTACTGCCGTACGACTTCCGGCTGGCCGCGGCGCCCGTCGTCATCGGCGCCGCGGCGCGGGGCGGCATCGTACTTCTGTGGCCGACCGAGCACCCGCCGCGGCTGAGTCACCGTGAACGCCACGTCCTGGGAGCGAGTTGCCGCAGCACCGCCCGCGTTCTCAAGCAGGCCGCCGACAACGGTCGTCCGCTGCTGCCGCAGGACGAGCCGCGGCTCCTGCGCCCGCAGAGGTCCGGTGAGCCCGATCCAGCTCAGGCGAGGGCGGCATTCGAGTTCGCCGAACGCTTCCCGGAGGGTTGCTGCTCGCTGAACATCGAGGGCCGGATCGTCTTCCTCAACTCCGCGACCGCCCAACTGGTGGGAGCCGACGCGGCGACGCTGCTGGGCACCCGGCCCTGGGAGTCGCTGCCCTGGCTGCACGACCCGGTGTTCGAGGACCGGTACCGGGCAGCCATGGTCGCCCGGCAGCCGTCCACCTTTACCGCTCGGCGACCGCCCGACACCTGGCTGTCGTTCCGGCTGTTCCCCGGTGCGGGCGGCGTGAGCGTCCACATCACCCGCGCCGACACCGAGGACATCCCCACGTCCCCGGACCGGCGCCCGGACAGGGCTGAGCGGCCGGCCGGTGCGCTGGCCCTCTACCACCTGACGCACTTGGCGGCCGTCCTCAGCGAGGCGGTGGGAGTCAACGACGTGGTCGAACTCGTGGCCGACCAGCTTGTGCCCGCGTTCGGCCCCGCAGCACTGGCCCTGCTGACGGTGGAAGAGGGCCGTCTCCGCGTCGCAGGCCACCGCGGCTACGCGACCGAGCAGCTCGACCGCTTCAACGCGGTCCCCCTCTCCTCCGGTATGCCCGCGGCGCGGGTGCTGGCCAGCGGCGTCCCGGCCTTCTTCGCGAACCCCGTCGACCTCGAACGGGCCTATCCGCCCGCCGTCCGCCACGACGGGATGGCCGCCTGGGCGTTCCTGCCGCTGACCGCCTCCGGTAAGGCCATCGGCACTCTCGTGCTCGCCTACGAGCAGCCCCACGCCTTCATGCCTCCCGAAAGAGCCCTGCTCACCTCCTTGGCCGGGCTGATCGCACAGGCGCTGGACCGGGCCCGCCTCTACGACACCCAGCGGCAGCTGGCCCACAGTCTGCAGACCGGTCTGCTGCCGCACAGCCTGGCCACCGTCCCGGGCCTGGAAGTGGCCGCCCGCTACCAGCCCGCGGCACGGGGGCTGGACATCGGCGGCGACTTCTACGACCTCATCCGCTGCGACCGCACCGGCGCTGCCGCGGCCATCGGCGACGTCCAGGGGCACAGCACCACTGCCGCAGCGCTCATGGGGCAGGTGCGGACCGCCGTACACACCCACGCCACCGCAGGCGCGTCGCCCGGCGAGATCCTCGCCCGCACCAACCGGCTCCTCATCGACCTGGACACCGGCCTGTTCACCAGCTGTGTGTACGCGCACCTCGACCTGGCACGGCAGGAGGTCAGGCTCGCCTCCGCGGGACACCCTCCACCGCTGCTGCGCCATCCCGACGGCCGCACCGAGATCCTCGGCCTGCCGCCCGGTCTGCTGCTCGGCATCGAGGCCGACACCGACTACACCACGACCGACATCCCCCTGGAACCCGGCTCCGTCCTGGCCCTCTACACCGACGGACTCGTCGAGGCCCCCGGAGTCGACATCGGCGTGTCCACCGCCGCGCTGGCCCGAGAACTCTCGGACGCCACCGATCGCAGCCTCGAAGACCTCGCCGACTCCCTCACCGCACCCACCGCCCAGCACACCCCGCCCAGCGACGACATCGCCCTGCTCCTGCTGCGCCCCACCGGCGGTCGGCTCGACCGGGAGCAGGGGGCCGGTCCCGCATGAGCGTGTCCAGGAGCCGCCGGACGGTGGACGGCTCATGAAGGTCGAGCCGGCGGCCACGGTCGTCGGCGACACCGCCGGAGTGCAGACCTCGGAGCTGCCCGTTCCGTGAGCGTTACGCCCCACGGCTGAGCGGACCGGTCCTGCGGTCATCCTCCCGGACGAGTGGATCAGGCTCCCAGGCTGACGGGATGCGAGGAACATCCCAGCAGGATGAGGCGCATGAGCACTCAGATGACCACCGCAGCTTCGAGTACGGCCGCCGATGCGCCGCGTTGGGCGGTCTGGGCAGCACATGCGACCACGCTGGTCGTGCTGCCGAGCGGGCTGTGGCGCATCGCTTTGGTACTCGGATATCCGGCCGGCTACACTGACGAGGGCTTCACAGGCTTCCAGTCGTTCGGCGCGAAGGTCTGGATGCTGACGCTGAGCGTCGTCTGCGAGTTGCTGGCGGTCCTGACGGTCGGCCTGGTACGGCCGTGGGGCGAGGTCGTACCGCGCTGGATACCGCTGATCGGCGGGCGCGCCGTCCGCCCCATGGCCGCCGTCGTCCCGGCCGCACTCGGCGCGGTCGCGCTGACCGCGCTGTGGGCCGGCGTGCCCTGGTGGTGGACGTATCCGCACGACGACATGACCGACACCGGGAACGTTGTCGTCGGCATCCTCTACCAGCCGCTGATCCTCTGGGGTCCGCTGCTCGCCGCAGTCACCGTCTCCTACTACCGGCGCCGGTGTCGGCGGCGATCTGCCTGACCGGTCTCAGCGCGGTGCGGTGGCCACCGGGGTCCACCGGATCCGGGTGCTGCACAGGGACACCACGGCTGCCGAAGCGGCGACGGCCGCCATCCCCCAGGCCAGGTTGCTCGCGCTCGCGACGAAGCCGATGAGCGGCGGCCCGGCCAGCAGCCCGGTCGTTCCCATGGCGGCGACCAGCGTCAGCGCGTCCGAGCCCTCTCGGGCCGCGGCCGCGTAGACGCACGGGGTGACGGCGGCAATTCCCAGTCCCACGCAGGCGAAGCCGAGAAGGGCCGTCACCACACCGCCGCCCACCACGGCGCAGGCGAGCCCGGCGGCGGCGAGCACGCTTCCCAGCAGGACCACCCGGCCGTCGCCCCAGCGGTAGCGCCAGCCGTCGGCGAAGAGGCGGGCGAGGACCATCATTCCGGAGACGACGGCGATCCCCAGCGGCGCGATCTGGGCCGACGCCTTCGCGATGTCCCTCATATAGAGAGTGGACCAGTCGTTCATGGCGCCCTCGGCGATGGTGCCGAACACCATGGCGCAGCACATCCACAGCGTCACCCGGGACGGCACGGCCCACCGGGCGCGGGCCTGCTTCTCCGCGCCCTCGGCGGGCCCGCCGTCCGCGAGCAGTCCGGTCCGTGCGTAAGCGCCCAGCAGCACGAGGACGGCGACCGCCACCCCGAAGTGCACCCCGACCGAAGGGGTCAGCGCGTTCACACCGGAGGCGAGCAGCGCCGCGAGCAGCGAACCGCCGCTGAAGGTCGCGTGCAGTCTCGCCATGGCGTTCCGCCCGTAGCCGGCCTCCAGCGCCGCCCCTTGCGCGTTCATCGCGACGTTCAGGCACCCGACGAACACCCCGTCGACGCACATCACCAGCAGCGCTACGGGGTAGTTGGGGGCCGCGGCCAGCGCGAGGAGCAGCAGCGTCAGGCACAGCTGGGACAGCACGGCGAGTCGCCGGGAGCCCAGGCGCCTCATCAGCATCGCCACCAAGGGGAACGACGCCGCGGCGCCGACCCCCGCCGCCATCAGCAGAACTCCCACCTCCGCGGCGGTCAGGCCGAGGTCTTCCTTGATCGCCGGTATCCGTGCGGCCCAGGTGGCGTACTGGAACCCGAGGGAGCAGAACAGCGCGGCGATGGCCGACTGGCTGCGGAAAAAGGCTCTGCGGGTGGAGAGATCGCGGATATCGCGGACAGGGAACACTGGATCAGCTCACTTCGTGCTGCAAGGACGGGCCGCGCCGTGTCGCGCTTCCCGGACCGGGCCGTCCGCCCGGGCCGGAGAGCACCGGCTTGGACATGTACACCGCGTCTGTGCCGTAACCGCTGCCCGGGGGAAGGACTTTCGGGTGCGCGACGAATCCGCGTGCCGACCAGAACCGGTCGCTGCCGCCGACGGCGACCAGGGAGATCCGCTCGTCCCCGCGCGCCCGTGCGGTACGGGTGAGGTGGTGCAGGAGGAGCCGCGCCAGTCCCCGGCGACGCAGGGGCCGGGCGACCACGATGTCGTGCAGATGCAGATTGCCCGCCGCAAAGGCGGCGGAGGTGTGCTCCGTCCGGCCCAGGTCCGGGTAGTTGAACGCCGGATGGGGCAGCGCCAGCACGTAGCCAGCCGTCCGGGAGCCGACGTCCAGCGTGAAGCATGTGCCCGGTGACGCGGACGCCCGGGACTGCAGGGCGGCCCGCTCCTCCGACAGACCCAGTCCGGCGTAGGCGTCCCGCTCCAGCTCCTCGATGGCGTCCCAGTCGCCCTCGACGATGCCGCGGATGCGAACAGTTTCATACGGCCATGTACGAACGGCTTTCGTGCGAACGGCTTCCTCTGTCCGGATGGCTTCACCCATCGCGGCCCTCCCCGCCCATGGCCCGGCCGCCGCGCGATCCCGCCGTGAGGTACGGAAGTGGCGCGATGCCGTTGAAGCCGCGGGTCGTATAGCTGAGCGCGTACGCGCCGCAGGACAGCACCCAGACGGGGTCGCCCGACGCCAGCGCCCTGGGCACCGGGACCAGGGCGTGGCCGGGGGAGTAGGCGTCGTCGCTGTCGCACGTGGGGCCCGCGAGCACGGCCGGGACGTACGCGCCCCCGGCGTGCCCCGGAAACACCAGCCGGTACTGCAACGCGTCCATCTCGTACAGGCCGTTGAACTTGCCGCAGCTCAGATACAGCCAGTGCTGCCGCTCGCCGTTCGGCTTCGGGCGCTCCGCGAGACGGGCGACGTGCGCCCGGATCGCCCCGTGGTCGGCGACGAGATGCCGCCCCGGCTCGACGACGAACGCCAGGCGACCGCCCACAATCCGGCGCAGGCCGGCCATGCCCTCCCGGATCACCGCGAAGATCTTGTCCAGGGGCGGATCGAGGGGCTGTCCGCGCCGGTCGAGGTACCCGAGCGCGGGCAGGCCGCCGCCCAGGTTGACGTGGTCCGGCCGTATTCCGCGGCGGGCCAGGGCGTGCAGGACATCGCCCAGGCTCTCCAGCGCGCCGTGCCACGCCTCGGGCGCCATCTGCTGGGAGCCGACGTGCACGGACAGGCCCGAGGGCACCAGCCCCGCTTCCCGGGCCCGCTCCAGCACCTTTGCGGCCTCGGCAGGCGGGCAGCCGAACTTGTCGCGGAGGCCCCATACGGCACCGTCCCCGCCGGTCGTCACCCGGCAGAAGACCCGGGACCCGGGGGCATGGGCGGCGATGGCCGCCACGTCCTCCAGGCTGTCGGTCGCGAAGTCCCGGATGCCGAGCCGGTGGGCGGCGGCGATGTCCCGGTCGGACTTGACGGTGTTGCCGTAGTGCATCCGGCGAGCCGGAACCCCGGCCCGCAGCGCCTGCTCCGCCTCGCCCGGGCTCGCCGCGTCGATACCGGCACCCTTGCGCGCCAGGGCAGCGAGCACCTCGTCCACCGGGCACGCCTTCATCGCGAACCGGACCCGGACTCCGGGCAGTTCCCGGCACAGCGTCTCGTAGCGCTGCTCGATGCCCGCCAGGTCGAGAACGAGCCGGTCCCCGGCCGCACCGGCGAGCGCCTCGGCGAGGGGCGCGCTGAGCCCAGGGCCGCCCTTGGCGCCCGTGACGCCTGCGGTGCCCGCCGCGGCCTCGATGCCCGGCCGCGGCGCCGTCCCTGTGCCCGTGCTCATCGCCCGCTCACCCGGCCGGACTGCGGGCTCAGGGGCGTGTTCCGGGCCGCGGTCATCAGCTCGTCCCATGCCTCGGTCAGCAGCGCGAAGTCCTCGATGTCGCTGCGGGCCTCGTCCAGCAGGCGCTCCCGGTGAGCGGCCAGCTGGTCGGCGAAGGCGGTGTACCGGCCGCCCAGCCGCCGGTAGGCGGTGTCCAGGGCGTCGAGCCGCTGGACGTTCTCCTGCCGGTCGAGCCCGGTGGCGTCCCTGGCGTACGCGGCGACGGCGGATGCGCGTGGCTGTCCCTGGTCGTCCAGCAGCGAGTCGCCGGCCCCGGCCATCCTGTCGTAGACGAAGTGGAAGTAGCGCATCGACAGCAGGAACTTGGTGAAGCGCCTCTGGTAGGCCATGAAGCCCGGGCCGGTTCTGCGCTCGGCCGTGTAGTAGTTGACGATGTTCCGGTTGTGCAGCACACCGGGCAGCTTGGCGGCGTGGAGCAGGTGGAACAGGAAGTAGTCGCTGCCGATGGTGTCCCGCGCGGGCGGCAGCGGCACCCGTTCGTGCACGCCGTGGAAACTGATGTTGCACATGTCCACCCGCATCGGGTCGACCACCGTCAGCACCGAGTGGTCCCGCTCGAACGGCTGCGTGCCCGCGCCGCGGAACGACTCGTCCACCAGCTCCCGTTTCTGTTCGGCGGACCAGCCCGCGGGTGCCCAGAGGCTGACGACGTCGTGGTAGACCTCCGGGTCGGTGGCCAGGATCTCGCCGATGTCCACGGACAGTTCGCCGATGAACGAGCTGCCCACCATCGCGACCCGGCGGTCCATGAGCTCCGCCGCCAGCGCCGTCCCACCGACGCCGGGCGCGGCCTCGGCGGCACGCTTGCCGAGCGACAGCAGCTCGTGGTGGACGGGGAAGACCGGGCGGCCGTCCACCATCTGGTACCGGCTGTCGGAGTCCCTGCGGTGCACGGACTCGCAATCGAGTGCGGCCGCGATCAGGAAAGCACGGTCGGTGCAGGCCCCGTAGGAGAGGCCGTCCGGAAGCAGCAGGTCGCGCAGCAGTTCCGGCTTGGCGCTTCCGGTGCGGTCGGTCACCCGCCGCAGGAAGTCCCGCTGCTGCGCCTCGTCGAGGTGGTGCACCGTGAGGCGAGGCGAGGCGGGCAGCAGTCGGACGGCCTCGGCGTGCTCGGCGTACACAGGTGGCGCGCAGGAGTCGAGGATCAGCAGGTGGACATCGTTGTCAAAGTGCGTGCCGGCGTAGGCCGCTTCCTCGCCGACGGCGGCTATCGTCGCCGCACAGGGCCTGTTGGTGGGGAGGGTCAGGCAGATACTGCGCATGTCTCTTCCCTGGTGACCTCGACCGCGTCCGCTCCGGCGCCGGTCTCGGCGCCCTCCCCGTGCCAGGACTCCGTGTGCCACGACTCCAGGCCCAGCAGCCTGGCGCCGAGTCCGGTGAGTTCGGCGGGCCCGTACCGCAGGGACTCGTGCATTCTGCTGTCACCGATCAGCGTCGCGTTCCACTCCGGAGTGCTGAGGTGGCGCCAGGAGCCGATCCGCGACTGCCGCAGCGCCCGGTGCGTCTCCAGTGCGGGCATCATGGACACGTACTGGACCGAACGCACCCCGTTCTTCGAGGTGTTGGGCGCCACCCCGTGCGCCAGCAGACCGTTCCAGATGAGCAGATCGCCGGCTTCCAGTTCGGGCCGTACGACGGGCAGCTCGTCCCGGTCGATCGCGGGCCGGATCGGGTCGCGGCCGTCCGGCTGGAGCGCTTTCCACCGGTCGAACTGCCGGAACAGCTCGGGGCAGCACTGGAAGCCTCCCCGTTCCGGTTCGCTGTCGTTGAGGGCGATGACGCCTTGGACCCGCTGGGGCGGTACGCCGAGCGAGGTGTCGATGTCCCAGTGCAGTTCGATGTCGAAGCCGCGCTCCCGGTGCTCGATCAGGGCCCGGTCCCGGTTGCGGATGTTGGGCGGGTTGAGGTTGAGCCGGTCCAGGGTGACCCACAGCTCTTCGCAGTCCCACACGTCGACGAAGGCGTCGTAGACCCGCGGTGTCTGGCGGCTGTCCCAGATGAGCTGGTGGTGGTACGCCTCGACGAAGCCGTAGATGTGGAGCTCCCGTTCGAGGTCGGAGCGGAACTCACGCTCCTCGTACCAGGTCTCGGGGCGGTCGGGCGCAAGCCCTTGGAACTCCCAGGCGAAGTCCAGCAGACGCCGGGCGGCGGAGGCCGGAATCGCCTCCTTGACGACGACGTACCCGTAGCTCTGCCAGAAGGAGAACTGCTCCTCGGACAGCACTCGCAGCGGGCGGGTCTTGCGGAGGTCACGTAGTGGCGTCCGGGCCAGATACGTGTCGCCGTCCGCGCTGAAGTAGGGGATGTTCGTTGCGGCTCGATGGAGATAGCGGTCAGGCGTCGCCATGTGGTGCTCCAGATGCTCACTGTCGCCCCGGGCCGGGGGCCTTCGGAGGCGCGGTGAAATGAACCCGCGCCCGCCCGGAAACGGAACGCGCGCCACCCCTGCCCCTCCATTGACTTGCGCCCCACCATAGTTGGACTAGACCAAAGGGAATGTCAACTCCCGTCCGTACGGCCGCAGGTGGGCGCGCCCCGAGGGGGCGCGGGCCAGGGACACCCCCTCACCGGAACAACGCAGGGCCCCTCAGCGCGGCACCCGGCCCTCGTCGCTCAGGGTCCGCCAGAGGAAGGTGTGGATCAGTGCTTCGACGAACGCGGCCTGCTCGTGATCGGCGGCACCGGCGTGCCCGCCGCCGGTGTTCTCGAAGTACCGGACGGGCAGCGCCAGTTCGCGCATGCGTGCGGCCATCTTCCGGGCATGGCCCGGATGGACACGGTCGTCGCGGGTCGAGGTCGTCAGCAGCAGCGGCGGGCAGGCGAGTCCGGCGTGCACGTTGTGGTACGGCGACCAGCGGAGCAGCTGGGCACGCTCGTCGGGGTCCTCGGGATCGCCGTACTCGGCGATCCAGGACGAACCCGCGAGCAGCCGGTGGAAGCGGAGCATGTCCAGCAGCGGCACCTCGGCCACGACAGCGCCGAAGAGTTCGGGGCAGCGGGTGAGCATGACACCCATCAGCAGACCGCCGTTGCTGCCGCCGGCGATACCGAGCCGGCCCGGTGCGGTGATGCCCCGCGCGGTCAGATCCCGGGCGACGGCCGCGAAGTCGTCGAAGGCCCGGTCCCGGCCGGAGCCGAGCGCCGCGCGGTGCCAAGCGGGACCGTACTCGCCGCCGCCGCGGATGTTCGCCACCACATAGCTGCCACCGCGCTGGAGCCACGCCCTGCCGGTCACGGCGGAGTAGGACGGGGTGAGGGACACCTCGAACCCGCCGTAGGCGTACAGCAGCGTGGGAGCCGGCCCCTCCTGCCGCTCCGGCCCGACGACGAAGTACGGGACCCGGGTCCCGTCCGCCGAGAGGGCGAAGTGCTGCTGCACGGCCAGTCCCTCGGCGGCGAAGCGGTCCGGCGCCTGCTTCAGCGTCTCCGGGTCGCCCGGTACGTCGGCCACGGCGCGGCGCAAGGTGGCGGGCTGGAGGAATCCGCTGACGTCGAAGAGGACCTCCTCCGCGTTCTCGTCCTCCTCGTCGGGGGCTGTCGCGGTCACCGTGGCCGTGGACAGCGGCGGCACCTCGCCGAGAGGGCTGCGCGACCAGCCGCCGCCGGTGTTCGGAGTGAGCAGGTGCAGCCGCGAGGAGACATCGGTGAGGGTCTCCACGACCACGCGGCGGCGGGTGGTGGCATAGCTTTCGAGAACGGTGTGCTCATCGGGCATGAACAGCACCTGGTGCTCCCGCTCGCCGCGGAGGTAGTCCTCGAAGGCGAAGGCCAGCAGCGCTCCGGCGGGCCGGTCCAGCCAGGGGGAGCGCAACTGGACCAGGAGCCACTCCCGGTGCACGGTGGCCTCCGCGTCGTCGGGCACCTCGATCCGTACCGCCGGTGCTTCGGACCTGAGCAGGAAGTACTCGCTGTGCCAGAAGTCACGGTGCCGGACGGCCAGATCCCGCTCGAACCCGGGAGCCGGATCGTGCCAGGCGGCGACGGACACGTCCTCTTCCCGTCCTTCGAAGACGACCGGCGCCTCGCCGAGCGGCGTACCGCGGCGCCAGCGCCGCACCGTGCGGGGATAGCCGGAGGTGGTGAGCGAACCGGGACCGGTGTCGGTACCCACGAAGAGATGGTCCTCGTCGATCCAGCTGACGGAGCTCTTGGCCTCGGGCAGCTGGAAGCCGTCCGCGCCGTCCGCCACGAACGAGCGCCCTTCCATGTCGTACTCCCGCACGACCACGGCATCGGCCCCGTCCCGGGACAGCTTCACCAGCGCCCGCTTGTGGCCGGGCCGCAGCACCGAGGCGCCCGACCACACCCAGGGCACGTCCTCCGCGGCGGCCAGCGCGTCCACGTCGAGCACCGTCTCCCAGCGCGGGCCGGGGCGGCGGTACTCGTCGAGGGTGGTGCGCCGCCACACCCCTCTGAGGTGGGCGGCGTCGCGCCAGAAGTTGTACAGGTGCGGGCCGCGTCGTACGACGTACGGGATGCGTGCGGGGTCGCTCAGTACTTCCCGCGCCTCCTTCCGCAGCTCCTCGAACCCGGGATCGGCGGTCAGCTCCGCCTCGGTCTCCGCGTTCCGCTCAGCCACCCAGGCGAGCGCGGCGTCGCCCTCGATCTCTTCCAGCCACAGGTACGGGTCGTTCTCGATCACACCTCATTGTCTCTCCCTCCCTCCCGCGGCTGTTCACCCGTGCGGCCAGGGACCGTCGGACGCCGTCGGCGGGCCGGCGGCGTCATCGGTGCGATCGTGGAGCCCGACCCGCCCGGGAAGGCGCCATGGGTATTCGGAGGTCAGTGGTCGGATGTCAGGGGAGTCGCACGTGGAGGCGGAGCTGGTCGTCGTCGGCGGAGGACCGGCGGGCGTGGCGGCGGTGCTGATGGCGGCAAGCCTCGGCCTGCGCACGGTTCTGGTCGAGGCCGGCCGGGTCGGCGGGAAGCCATGGGAGATCGGCGCGCTGGAGAACGTTCCGGGAGGCTGGTCCGACGGTGCCGCCCTCGCGGATGCGCTGGCCGCGGACGTCGCGCGGCTGCGGGACGCCGGCCGGTGCGCGTTCGTGGGCGCGCGCGCCGTCCGGGTGCGCGCGTACGAGGACCGGGCCGACACGGTCCTGGCCGACGGCCGTACCCTCGCCGCGGGCGCCGTGGTGGTGGCCACCGGCGTCACACCGCTGACGCCTGGGCACGTGACGTGGATCGACGCGCCGGAGGAGCTGTGCCCGCCGCCGCTGTGGCGCGCGAGGCCCGAGGACATCGGGTCCGGGACGGTCGAGGCGGCCAGGCCCGGGAGCGCCGGGGATGCGGGCGTCCGGCTCGGCGGCGCCGGGCCGGAGGCCGACGAACGCGGGAACGCCGAGGCCGCGGGTGTCGGACGTGGGGGTCCGGCGGTGGTGCTCGGCGCGGACCGTCCGCTCGGCACCTGGCTGCGTGCCCATCCGGACGCCGCCGTACGCCTCGACGTACTGCATCCACCGGGCGATGCCTACAAGACGGCGGAGGTGGCGGACGACAGCAGGGTGCGGCTGTCAGAGGTCGAACACGTCACCGTTGCCCCGGAGGGAGCCGGTTTCCGAGTGGCCGCGCGACGTAGCGACGGCGGGGTCCGCGAGGTCATGACGCACGCGCTGTTCGGCAACATCGGTTCCCGTCCGGCGCTGCTCGACGGCGATCTCGTGTCCGGTCCGGACGGCTACTGTGCGCCTGCGGCCCAGCATCCGCGGATCCTCGTCGCGGGAGACCTCCGCTCGGCCCGCCACCAGCGCATCGTCACGGCCCAGGGCTCCGGCGCCGAGGCAGTGCTCACCCACTACTACGCGGAGCGTGGACTCGCCGGGTGACGGCGTGGACAGGTGCGGAATTCCGTTCGCGGTGCGCTTCAGGACGTCCCTAAGGTGGTGCCGTGGACGACGTGGACGACGTGGACCGTAGAACCGCCGAACCGACCCTTGCCGAGCGCGCGGACCTGCTGCTGGGTGCGCCGCTGGGACGGGACTTCCTGGGCACGTTCGTCGATTTCGCCCTGGACCACACCCTGTTCGCCGAGCTCGGTCTGGGGGACGTACCGGGGACGGTGATGTTCGTCGTCGAGGACGACGGGCCGGGGTCCGAGCCCCGTAGCCGTACCGTCCGCCGGCGCAAGCGCAGGGACTGGCGCGACGTCCCCGCCGGAGAGGTGCGGGCCGTACTGCGGGACGCCGTCGGCCGGGGAGAGTGGCGCGGCCTGGGGGAGCTGTCCGAATCCGAGCTGATGGACCAACTGTCCGGGGTCACGGAGGGGTTCGGTTTCGGCGGCGGCGACACGGCGCTGTGGGGCCTCACCGCGCTCGCGGCCGAGGAACTGCGGCCGGTCGCCGCGGCGCTCGTCGCGTCACCGGCGGCCTCCTGGTGGTGGGACCCGGTCGACCGCTCGGACCAGCGGCAGTTGATATGGGCGGACACGGACGACAACGGCGGCGGGGGAGGGCTGGCCGGCGTCGAGGAGGCCATGCGGCGCGATATGGCACGCGAGCGCTCCGCCAACGAGAAGGGGCGGCGCCGGCGCCCGCGTCCCGGCGAACGGAACCTCGGCGCGACCTGGTGGTCGGCCCCGGACTTCGCAACGGGCACCTGGACCACCGGCCCGCGGGGCGGACTGCCCGCGCTCGAACTGGGCCACTTCATCGACACGTTCGCGCCCTTCGAGGAGTCCACGGCGACCGTCGGCAGCCTCACCGTCGGCGAACGGGCCCGGGTTGCGGAGATCCGGCGCCCCCACGACTGGCTGGACCTCGTGTCCCGCTTCCCCCGTGACGTGTCGGGGACCCACGACGGGGAGTGGCGCGACTGGGGCGACGTGGACGGCCCCTGGTACCTGCCCGACTGGGAGGCCGTGGCCGAGCACTACGACGGGGTGCATGTCACCATCGGCGGCTATCTGTCGTCCTGCGGCCTGGCCCAGCCCGTCCACGACGGCTGCACCATGCTCGCCGGATGGGTGCCCGGCGCCACGGTCTGGCTGCGGGACGTCGCCACGGAGTACCGGCGGCTCGGCGTATGGCGCGGTGCCCCGCAGGAGTGCGGTGAGTGGGAGGACGTCCTCGCCGGCTGGGAGCCGTACGCGCCGGAGTGACAGAACGGCACCTGCTGCGGTGTCTGTAGGCGATGTGTGGGCGGGCTGTAGGGGCCGTCGGCGAGGTGTCGGCGGTCTGTCGACAGCGGGCCGGAGGCTCGTGGGCGCCGCCGGCACCGGGAGGAGACGTCCCGGGCCGGGCACGGAAGGAGAACACCATGGCACCCGACACTCAGCCCACCCGCACCACGCCCGGGACCGCATCAGCGCCCGATACCGCATCAGCGCCCGGGACGTCCGGCAAGGGCCGCGTCCTGATCTCCGGCGCGAGCGTGGCAGGACCCGCCCTCGCGTACTGGCTGCACCGCTACGGCTTCCGGGTCACCGTCGTCGAACGGGCTCCGGACCTACGGCCCGGCGGCCAGGCGATCGACGTGCGCGGCCCGGCGGTCGAGGTCGCCCGGCGGATGGGTGTGCTGGACGAGCTGCGGGCCCACGCGACCGACCTGCGCGGCATGTCCGTACTGGACGAGGACGGCAACGAGACGCATCGCAGCACCGAGATGACCGCGAGCGGCGGGCGCCTGGACCGCGACGACGTCGAGATCCTCCGCGACGATCTGGTCCGGATCCTGGCACGCGCCGGCGGCCCCGGCATCGAGTATCTCTTCGGCGACTCGATAGCCCGGCTCGACGACGGCCCGGACGAGATCCGGGTGCGCTTCGCCGGCGGGAGCGAGCGCGCGTTCGACTTCCTCGTCGGGGCCGACGGTGTCCACTCGAACACCCGCGCCCTGGCCTTCGGCCCGGAGGAGAACTACTTCTGGCCCCTGGTCGGACACCTCGGGGTGTGGACGGCCCCGAACATCCTCGACCTGGACCGCTGGCAGATCGTCTACCGCACCCGCGACGAGCAGGCGTGGGGCGGCCTGGTGATGAGCGTACGCAAGAACACCGAACTGCGCGTCTACGTCGGCCTGAACGGGCTGGACCACAGCGACCCGGCGCTGCGTGACCCGGAGGCGCAGAAGCGGCTGATCGCCGAGCGGTTCGCGCACGCGCGCTGGGAGATGCCGCGCCTCCTTTCCTCCATGTGGGATGCACCCGACTTCCACTTCGACGCCGGGGCGCAGATCCATATGGATTCGTGGGCGAGGGGCCGGGTCGTGCTGTTGGGCGACGCCGGGTACTGCGGTTCGCCCGCCTCCGGCCAGGGTTCCAGCATGGCGCTGGTCGGCGCGTACGTCCTGGCCGGGGAGCTGAAGGCCGCCGACGGCGACCACCGCGCGGCCTTCGCAGCGTACGAGCGTGAACTGCGTCCCTGGGTCACCGCCAACCAGGCTCTGGCCGACCGGATGATCGACGACGCGGAGCGCCAGTCCGCGGAGGCCGAACGGGAAGAGGGGGGCGAGGAATCCCTCCCGGCCGCTGTGGACGACGCCTATTACGCCGTCGTGGACGACTTCACCATCCGCGACTATTAGGCCGTGTCCGGCGGCTCTTGCGCCCCGGCTCCGCCGCCGCAGTCACCGCCGAGCTGTCCGGCCGATCTTGGCCAGCCCTTTCCGTGTGCCGGCCAGGGGATGCCCCTGTCCGGCACCCGCAGCCTGCGGGCTCTCCCCCAAGCTCTTCGAGCAGGGAGGTACCCCCAGGCTGAGCGCGCAGTTCCCCGCGCCCCTCGGGCGCAGCGTTAGGCTCCGGATCATGACTGTCACCACCACCGCCTCGCTGGCCGTCGGCCAACGCTCCCTGGGTGATCCGGAGATCCGCTTTCCGCTGTGGCCGCCGCTGAGGCGCGGCTGTCCGCGCTCGGGTTCGGACGGTATGACGTACCCGGTGGAGGTGGACTACGACTACGCGCGCGTGCCCGACGGCTTCTTGACCGCACCGGCACCGCGCGGCTCCGGCCTGGACCGCTGGGCGCCGTTGCTGCCGCCGCTCGCCGCGCCGGGCCTGGGCGAAGGCGGCACTCCGCTGGTGGAGATCGGCGACGGGGTGTACATCAAGGACGAGTCGCGCAACCCCACATGGAGCCACAAGGACCGGCTCAACCGCTGTGCCGTCAGCGCCGCCTCGGCGCTCGGGGCACCCGGCGTCGTGGTGGCGTCGTCCGGCAACCACGGAGCCTCCGCCGCGGCGTACGCGGCACGGGCCGGACTGCGCTGCGTGGTGCTCACCTCGACCGGACTGCCGCCTGCCGTCGGCTCGTTCCTCGCCGCGTACGGGGCCGTGGTGCTGCCCGTGCCCGTCGAGGACCGGTGGCCGCTGACCGAGCGGATCGCCGAGGAGTTCGGCTTTCATCCGGTCAGCAATCTGACCAGGTTCCATACGGGCCATGCCTTCGGCCCCGAGGGCTACAAGACGGTCGCGTACGAGATCGCGGCCGAACTCGGCGTGCCGAAAGCCGTGTTCGTGCCGACCGGTTACGGCGAGCTGCTGTTCGGCGTATGGAAGGGCTTCGACGAGCTGCACCGGCTGGGCCTGACCGACCGTACTCCGCGCCTGTTCGCGTGCGAGCCCGCAGCAGGCGGGCCGCTGGCGGCGGCACTGCACGCGGATGTGCCCGCCACCGGGGTCGAGGTGGGCGACACGGACGCGTACGGCATCGACTGCCGGGTGAACAGCTACCGAGGCGTCCTCGCCGTCAGGAACAGCAACGGCCGTGCCCTGCTCGTCGACGACCCGGCGATGCGCCGTGCGCAGGCCGAACTCGCCAAGCAGGGGATGTGGGTGGAGCTTTCCGCGGCGGCGGGCCTGGCGGGACTGCGTACCCTGCCGGACACCGGAGACGACGAGGACGGCGCGCGCTTCGACGGGCCAGTGGTGTGCATCTCCACATCCAGCGGCTTCAAGGACGCCGGAACCGGCACGGACACCCCACCACCCGCAGACCCGGCCTGGGAGGCGGTCCGGGCCCGACTGCGAGCGGCGGGCATCGGAGCCTGACAGTCCTCCCGCTATTCACGGCGGCCGAACCGGTACGCCGCCCAGCCGAGTGCGCCGGCCCCCACCGCCGCCAGGAGGCCCCATTCCAGGAGGACGGGGGGCCGCCGGCCCGCCCACTCCAGGCCCTCGGGCGCGGCCAGTCCGGGCACCTGGCCGGCGATGCAGCGGCGCATCGCGTCGACGGCGTAGGACAGCGGATTCAGCGCGGCGGGCACGGTCATCCACTGCGGAAGTGCGGTGAGGGGGAAGAAGACACCGGAGAGGAAGAGCAACGGCATCCCTACCGCGCCGAGCAGCGTGTTGAAGGTCTCGACGCTGCGGATGTGCACCGCCAGTGCCAGGGTGAGTGTGGTGTAGGCGAAGGCGGTCAGCACCATGCCCACGGTCAGCAGGAAGAACAACAGCGGCCGGTAGGGCACGCCGACCGCGCCGGAGACCGACAGCAGCATGCATCCCTGGGCCGTGGCCATCAGCGTGCCGCCCAGGCAGTGTCCGCACAGCAGCGTCGAGCGGCGCACCGGGGCCATGAGCGTCTCGCGCAGATAGCCGCTCTCCCGGTCCATGATGAGGCGGATACCCACGGACATGGCGGGAGCCTGCACGGTGAGTGCGAGCATGCCCGGGAAGAGGAACGTCTTGTAGTCGCCGCCCACGGTGTGGGACGGAATCAGAGCGGAGAGCCCGCTCCCGAGCGCCACCAGGTACAGCGCGGGTTCCAGCACGATGAGCACCGTATGGACGCGCAGGGACAGCAGCCGCAGACACTCCCGGTACACCAGGGCGTGCGCAGCCCGCAGTTCACGGCGCAGCGCTGAACCGGGCACGGGATCCGGGGCGGCAACAGACCCGGCGGGTTCAAAACCGTCACCGGTCCAGGTGGTGACGGTTGTATGGGTGGTGGGAGTACGTGAGGCGGGCTCGGTGCTCATGGGCGCTCCTCACTTCCGCACGCGGCCGGAGCTTCGGCGGCGCTCACGCCGATGCTGCGGCCCGTGTGGTGGAAGAACACATCGTCCAGCGTCGGCGGTGTCGCCGTGGCCGCGTACACGGTGACGCCCCGCCGGGCGAGGGCTCCGCAAAGCCGCGGGAGCCAGGCACTCGCTTCACGGACGCGCAGGGTGACGCCCTCGCCGTCGGTCGGGTGCGGGGCCTCTGACGGGCGAGGGAACCCAGGGGCGTCCCGGCCGTCCGGGATGCCGCGGACGGTGAGCGCGTCGCGCAGCTCCGGTGTGTCCCGCGCCACCTCCCACACCGCGGCGTTGTCGCTTGTCCGCAGGTGCAGTTGGTCCCGCCCGATGGCCGCCTTCAGCCGGTCCGGGGTTCCGGAGACCACGATGCGGCCGTCGTCGATGATGGCGATGCGGTCGCAGTGCTCGGCCTCTTCCAGGTAGTGCGTGGTGACGAACAGCGTGGTGCGCCGGCCCGCGCGGAGCGAGTTGAGGTGTTCCCAGATCTGGACCCGGGCGTGCGGATCCAGTCCTACGGTGGGCTCGTCCAGGAACAGCACGCGGGGCTGGTGCAGCAGCCCACGCGCGATCTCCAGCCGGCGCCGCATGCCCCCGGAGTAGGTGCGTACCGGCTGGCGGGCCCGCTCCGCCACTCCGGCGAGCTCCAGCAGGCCGGCCACGCGTCGGCGTGCGTACCGCCGGGAGAGCCCGTACAGGCGCGCGTGCACGTAGAGGTTCTGCTGCGCCGTCATGCCGTCGTCCAGCGAGCTGGTCTGGAAGAGGTACCCCACACGCTGCCGTACGAGCCGGGCCTCGGCCGCCACTTCGGCACCGTGCACCCACGCGCGGCCCGCGGTGGGGGCGGCCAGTGCGCACAGCATGGCGATGGTGGTGGTCTTTCCCGCACCGTTGGGTCCCAGGAACCCGAAGGTCTCGCCGGGGGCCACTTCCAGATCCACCCCACGCACCGCCTCGACCGGTACGCCGCCGCTGCCCCTTCCCGCGTACGTCTTGCCCAGCCCGCGTGCCTGAACGGCGTACGTGCTGTCGCCCACCGGCTCCCACCATCCTCTTCTTGCGTGCGGATGACGCGAGAACTTCCCTTCGCGGCCGGAGGCATCCCGGCAGCCGCGCAAACACACTCGTCATGGTCATACGGAAGTGATGCGTCGATGCACACGGCGCTCTTGTGACGGTCGTACTTCGACTCCAGTCCACCTCGCACGCCCGTGCCGCGCTGTCTCGTCACCGGCGCGCCGGGGCAGTTCCTCCGAGGCGGCACTGCCGCAATCCGTCGACAACGGAAAGGGAAAGGAGGTGAGCGAGATGCGCCGCGCATACGAGCGCCCAACCCTGATGCTTGTCGGTTCCTTCCGTCGGGTCACCGGCGCCAAGACCACGGCATCGCCCGACTTCCTCGGGCAGCACAGCCTCCTGCGCTGACCGAAGACCGGCGCAGCCGGGCCGAACGGTCGGCCCGGAGGAACTCGAAGCAAGTGGTGGTGGGCGGCGAGAACCGCCCGCCACCGTCAGAAGCCCGCCGCCTTCCGGTCATCAGGCGGAGCAGGGCCGTCAGGCCACGTAGACGGAGCCGGAAGGAGGGGGCGCACATGGCTCGGGAGCCGGCTGGATTCGCCGCAGCCCCACTGTGGTTCGCGGTGTTCCCCGACTGCGCGTCCGCCGCGCCGGCTGCCGCACGGTTGCGTCGGTTCGCCGACTGCTGTCTGCCCCACCCCTCGGGCCGCCCCTTTCTGCTGGGACGCCGGCCAGGGGCACACGAACCCGGCGCCGAGACGGTTTGCGCGGCACGGGGCGGCGATACGGTGCTCGCGCTGGTCGGTCAACAAGGCGCCGGCGCGGCTGCCCTGGACGAAGCCGCGGCCCGTATCCGTACCACCGAGGAAGCCGCGGCGTACGCTTCCGGCGTCTCCGGGAGCTTCCACCTGGTGGCCTCCGTAGCCGGGCGGGTGCGGGTACAGGGCACGCTGAGCGGGCTGCGCCGGGTGTACGCGGCCGAGGTGGCGGGTGTCACGGTTGCCGCGGACCGGGCCGACGTCCTGGCGTACCTCACCGGCGCGGGTCTCGACGACCGACGCCTCGCCCTCCACCTCCTCACCCCGGCGTTGCTGCCTCCCTTGACCGAACGCCCGGTGTGGCGAGGGTTGCAGTACGTCCCGCCCGATCACTTCCTGCTGTGCGACCAACAGGGCCGCGCCCGGCAAGTGCGCCACTGGTCGCCGCCCGACGCCCGCCTCCCGCTCTCCGCGGGCGCCCCCGCACTGCGCGCGGCACTGCACGCCGCCGTCGCGGCCCGGACCACGGGGCGGCCTGTGGTCAGTTCGGACCTCAGCGGCCTCGACTCGACATCGCTGTGCTGTCTGGCCGCCCGGCAAGAAGAAACACGCGTGGTGGCCTTCACCGCGGCGTCCCCTGACCCCCTCGACGACGATGTGACGTGGGCGTTCCGTACGGCTGCTGCCGTACCCGGCGTCGAGCACCACCTTGTACCGCACCAGGACATGCCGACGATCTACGAAGCACTGCCGGGTATGCGGGAGCCGTTCGACGAGCCGTGTGCCGTCATCGCGGATCACGCGCGCTGGCTCTCGCTCACCCGCCGGGCGGCAGCGGCGGGTTCGGCGCTGCACCTGGCCGGTTTCGGAGGGGACGAACTGCTCATCGCCAGCGCGGCTCATCTGCGCACACTCCTGCGCCGCAGCCCGTGGACAGCAACGCGCATGCTGCGCGCCTACGCGGACGCCAACCGATGGTGCCGCGGACACGTACTGCGGCAGCTGCGTACCCAGGACTCCTACCGGAGTTGGCTGGAGTCGGTGACCGGTTCGCTCACC
The DNA here is from genome assembly GCF_052245835.1 of Streptomyces sp. 8N114. NCBI lineage: Bacteria > Bacillati > Actinomycetota > Actinomycetes > Kitasatosporales > Streptomycetaceae > Streptomyces > Streptomyces sp. 8N114. The sequence continues at coordinate 48,058 of NZ_JBQQBT010000007.1, forward strand.
GATCCGCCGCCTCCCCTGGAACGTCCGGGGCTGAGCTGGGGCGAGCCACCACGCTTGGTGCCCTGGGCCACCGCGGACGCCGCCGACGCGGTACGCGAGCTGATCCTTGAGGCGGCACCCCACGCGGAGCCGGTCTCGGCCCATCCCGGAGTCCACGACGATGTGACCGGCCTGCGCTACGCGGCACGACCGCTCCGCCAGATCGGCCAACTCGCGCTGCGGGACGGGACGGCACTGGCCGCCCCCTACTGCGACGACGCAGTGCTTAACGCCGTACTGGCGGTACGACCCGAACACAGACGCACTCCCGGGAGCTACAAGCCGCTCCTGGTGGAAGCCGTACGCGGCGCCGTCCCCGACGAGAGCCTCACCGGGCGGACCAAATCGGTCACCAACAGCAATCCGGACGGGGCCCTCCGAGCACATCGCGACCAACTGGCCACCCTGTGGGAGGACTCCCGGCTGGCCCGCAGCGGACTGATCGACACGGCAGCATTGCGGGAGATGTGCGCCGGCCCGCTCCACCACCATGCTCACGATCTGCATGGCGGGCTCTACCAGACGCTGGCCTGCGAGCTTTGGCTGCGCTCCCTGGAGGGGCCCCCGGCCTCCGACCAGCCATGGGGGCACCCCCTGCTCGAAGAGCTTGGGGGAACACCCGTCACCGACACGGAAGCGAGGCCCTGATGCTCAAGCTGCGATCCGGCGTGTCCTGCGCCGACACCGACGACGGTATCGCCCTCCTCGACGAGGACAGCGGGCAGTACTGGAACCTCAACCTCACCGCAGCGCTCGTCCTGCGCACCCTGCTGGACGGCGGCAGCCCACAGCTCGCAGCACAGCGGCTGAGCGAGACGTACGAGGTGGACGACGACAGCGCCCATCAGGACGTGCAAGCGCTGGTCGAGGCCCTTGCCTCCACCGGACTGGTCGAGCGGTGACACCGCGACCGGCACCCACCACACGGGCCGACCCGCTTCCCCTGCCCTGGCGGCGCCGCGCTCTCGCCCGGCTCGCGGTCCGCTGCGCTCTGTTGCTGGCCCGCATGCCCCCGCGCCGTATCCGCGCCGTCCTCACCCTCGTGCGGCGCGGCGCCCGGCCCGCCCGGTATGCCGAGACCTTCGCTGCGCGGGAAGCGGTCAACGCCGTGAGTCCCGCCTGCGCCGGCCCGGAAGGCTGTCTGCCCCGCTCGCTGGCCACCGCACTGCTGTGCCGCGTGGACGGCCGCTGGCCGGTATGGCACGTAGGAGCGCGACGGCTGCCGCCGTTCGCCGCGCACGCCTGGGTGGAGGCCGAGGGCGCCCCGGTCGGCGAGGACCATCCACCGGACTACTTCCGCGCCTTCTTCACCGTCGGACTGGACAAGTGAATGCGAAGGAGCGGGTGGGAGGTGTTCCTCCCACCCGCTCCTGTTCGCATGCGCGGGGGCGTGTGTTTATGTCGTGGCTCAGTAGGCGGAGTCGACGTTGTCCATGGTGCCGTAGCGGTCGGCGGCGTAGTTGCAGGCGGCGACGATGTTGGCTACGGGGTCGGTGAGCTTATTAGGGGTGCCTTCGACGTGGTAGCGGTCGAAGGTGGGCTGGATCACCTGGAGCAGGCCCTTGGAGGGGGTGCCCTTCTTGGCGTTGATGTCCCAGTCGTTGATCGCGTTGGGGTCGCCGGCCGACTCGCGGATGATGTTGCGCTTGATGCCGTCGTAGGAGCCGGGGATGTCGTGCTTGGCCATGATGGCGCGTGCCTCGCGGATCCAGCCGTCCAGGTTGTCCGCGTACTTGCCGTCGGCCTGCTGGTCGTCCGCCTTCTGCGCCTTCTTTGCGTGTGCGGCCTGCATGCTCACGTGCTGCGCGGTCGAGGCGGCGCTTTCGATCGCTGCGGGCTTGGCGGCGGGCTTGGCGGGGGCCTGGGTGGCGTGGGCGGTGCCGGCCAGCGCGGTGGCGGCGATACCGGCCGCGCCCAGCGCGGTCAGGCCGGTGGTGGCGATACGGGCGGGCTTGAGGGTACGCAGGGCGTTACGCATGCGAGCGGGGAGCCTTTCGTGGGGGGACGTTCCGGCCGCGCGTCCCGGGGGTGGTGCGTTGTCCCGGTCTTGTCGCGGCCTGGCACCCACCCTGGGAACCGGCTCCCCCGCCCGGCAAATATGTGACGTACGATCCAGAATCGGAACAATCCGGACAGAGGGTCGACCGCTCCCCGCCTGCCCCAGGTCAGAGCGACGCAGACATACGAAGCTGCTTCGTAAGTGATCTGGGTCCTATGGGCGCCCTCACATCCAGCGCCTCCGCACCCTGCTTGCCGGATGCGTACCGGTAGCAACTCCTTGCGCAGGGTTACCGCTTCTCGCGCCTCACAAGCCGCCTCACAAGCCGCCTCACAAGCCGTCTCGCCAGCGCCTCGCGACCGCGTCGCAGATCCTCTTTCCGCGGGTCGGCGCCGGGGGAGGAATCGGGTCCGGAGCCGGTCCGGGTTCGGGGCCCGGGGTGGGGGGCTGCGGATTCGGCGGTATGGGGTCGGGCTCAGGGCGCGGCGGTTCGGGCGGCACCGGGTCGGGCCCTGACGGGGGCGCCGGCCCCGGCGCGGGCCCGGGCCCCGGCCCGGGCGATCCCGGGCCCGGTCCCGGAGTGGGGGGCTCGGGTTCTCGACCGGTCGGCGGGAGATCTTCGTACGGGGCGGTCATGGCGGTCTCGCAGCCAATCACTGTGCGGATACGTAACGTGAACGGCCCGGCCCGGGAATCCACTGCCCCGGCCGCGAGCCGTTGGGACAGCATCGATATCTCACCTTCGGGTAGCCGGGGGCGCGCGGCGTGAAACCGGGTGCGTACGGGGTGGGCGCCGCGTACCGCCGGGGCATGTTCCCGCGCGGGGTGGTTACTCCGTGGGGCTGTCGAGGCTGTGCCGACACGGACCCGGCGCCCACCGCGGGCGCGGGCACGCGGGCGGGGGACCGGAGGGGATCGGCAGGCCGGTCAGGAGGCCACGATGGAGTATGTGCAGGAACGCCCCTACCGCTTCCGGCTGGAACCACGGGACGGGATGCGGGCTCCTGGAGTGGTGTTCGCCTCGCAGGAGCTGGTGCGGGACGCCGAGAAATCGCTGGAGCAGGTCGCCAACGTGGCGACACTGCCGGGCATCGTCGGCGCCTCCTACGCCATGCCGGACATTCACTGGGGCTACGGCTTCCCTATCGGCGGAGTGGCCGCCACCGACGTTGCCGACAGCGGGGTGATCTCACCCGGCGGCGTGGGCTTCGACATCTCCTGCGGGGTGCGGCTGCTGGCCGCCGACTGCGACCGGCAGGCCCTCGAACCGACGCTGCAAGCGGTGATGGACGGGCTGGGCCACGCGATCCCCAGGGGTGCGGGGCCGGGCGGGGTCTGGGAGCCCGATGGCCGACGGGAGCTGGAATCCGTGCTGGAGGGCGGCTCCCGGTACGCCGTGGAGCAGGGCCACGGCGACGAGCGGGATCTGCGGCGCTGCGAGGACGGCGGGGCCGTGGCCGACGCGGACGTCGGCCAGGTGAGCGAGCGGGCCCGCGAGCGCGGACTGGTGCAGGTCGGCAGCCTCGGTTCGGGCAATCACTTCCTGGAGGTCCAGCAGGTCGCCGAGGTCTACGACGAGCCGGTCGCCGCCGCGTTCGGACTGGCCCGGGACCAGGTGTGCGTGATGATCCACTGTGGTTCGCGCGGGCTCGGTCACCAGATCTGCACCGACCACGTGCGGGCGATGGACAACGTCATGGCCCGGTACGGCATCCAGGTGCCGGACCGGCAGCTGGCCTGTGTTCCGGTCGACTCACCCGAGGGCCGCGCCTACTTGGGGGCGATGGCCGCCGCGGCGAACTACGGCCGCGCCAACCGGCAGTTGCTGGCCCAGGCCGCGCGCCGGGTGTTCCGCCGCACGGCGGGCGCCGGGCTCAGCCTCGTCTACGACGTGTCGCACAACCTCGCCAAGATCGAGAAGCATGCCGTGGACGGCGAGGAACGGCAGTTGTGTGTGCACCGTAAGGGCGCCACCCGGGCCTTTCCGCCCGGTCACCCGGAACTGCCCGAGGACCTGCGCGGCGTCGGCCAGCCGGTGCTCATCCCCGGCACGATGGGCACCGCCTCCTACGTCCTCACCGGCGTCACCGAGGGCGACGCCTTCCACTCCACCTGCCACGGCGCGGGCCGTTCCCTCAGCCGGCACCAGGCCGCACGGACCATCGGCGGCAAGCAACTGCGGGCACGACTGGAGGCGGACGGCATCGCGGTCCGTCCGCTGTCCCCCCGCAGTCTGGCCGAGGAGACACCGGAGGCGTACAAGGACGTCGCCGCGGTGGTGGAGGCGAGCGAAGGTGCGGGGCTGTGCCGCAAGGTGGCCCGTCTGGTCCCGCTCGGCGTGGTCAAGGGGTGAGCCCGCCGGGGGACCGGCAGCAGCCTCCGTCAGACGTCGACCGTGACCGCGCACGACCACCCGGACGGGTCCTGCGCCAGCCGCAGTTCGTTCCACGAGACGCCTTTCGGCGGTGCACCGATGACCGGCACCGATCCCAGGTCCGTCACCGACAGCCGTACGTCCGCCGCCACTTCCCGGCCGGACTCGGTCTCCGGGCCGGAATCGGTGCCGCCGGTGCCGCCGGTTTCCGTCTCGACGGCCACCGGTACTTCGCCGTGCACCTCCAGCCGGAAGACGATCTCGTCCAGCAGCGTGGCCAGCAGGTCCGCGTCACTGTTTCCCGCCACGCGTACGCGCCGTACGGAGTGCGCCTCGGCCCCGGAGCGGTCGGCGAAGCAGTCGACCATGCCGAGCACCGCTTCCGCCAGGCACTGCTCCCGGTCGGCGCCCCATGCCTCGATACGTACGTCAGCCGTGTGCGACACCGCGCGATGACCGCGCTCCTCCCGTTGCCGGGACCGCCTGTCACCGTCTGCCGCCTCGTCGGCATCTGCCGTCTCGTCGGTCATGGGTACCGCCTGTCCTCTCAGCGGCCGTGATCCGGCACAAGGTTTTTCGCTGCCTGCGCGTCCCGTACCGATACCGCGATGCGGGCGAACGGGGCCTTCCCGTACGTCTCGACGACGACGACCGGCTTCCAGGGATGGACCGCGACGAAGTCCTGCCCGTCCTCGTGCCGCCACACGCCGAGGTGCGCCATGCCGGGAACGTAACTGGTCCGCTTCGGCTCGCCCCGCAACGGCCGCCACCAGGCGGACGCCTCCTCGACCCGCGCCACCGCGGACAGCGGCACCCGGATCTGGCGGTGCCCTGTGGCGATCTTCTCCCACCAGGACGGTCGGACGACCAGGTCGTCCCCGTTGATCAGCAGCCGTGCCATCGCTTCGGTCCGTCCTCTGCCGTGCGCCTGTGCGCCCCGTGCACCTCATCGCCAGGCTTCTCCCTCCCAGGCTGGGGGCTGTTCACCAGCTCCGCACTCCGGAGGCATCCGGGACGCGTGCGGGACGCATTCGGGAAGCGCCATCAGGTGTAGGACCCCGCCCCGCTGGCAACGCACGGGGGGCGAAGACGGCCCCGTGGCGGCAGCACGCCGCCGCGCACCGTAGCGCAAGCAGTCAGGAGAAGATCATGGCCCAGCAGATCAGCGAAATCATGACGGCCGATCCGATCACCGTCACGCCGCAGACCGATATCGGCGAGATAGCCCGCCTGATGCGGGACGAGGACTTCGGCGAGGTTCTGGTCAGCGAGCAGGACCACCTCCGCGGCGTCGTCACCGACCGGGACCTCGTGATCCGTGCGATGGCCGACGACCGTGACCTGCACTCCACCAGGGCCCAGGATGTGTGCAGCAGCGACGTCGTCACCTGTGCGCCGGACGCGGGGATCGACGAAGCCGTGCGGTTGATGCGCGAGCACGCGGTCCGCCGCCTGCCCATCGTGGACGGCGACGAACTCGTGGGCACGGTCACCATCGGTGATATCGCTCTCGAACGCGACCCCGACTCCGCGCTCGCCGACGTGAGCTCCGCCCAGCCGAACCGCTGACACCGCACCCATGAGCCGGGCCGCCTGCGGAGCTGCCGAGGACGGCCCTTAGAGTGCGGCGCCATGATCCCCTTCATGGCGCGGCAGAGGTTGCCCGGTCGGCTGTACTCCGCCTTCCACGCCGTCGGCCTGGAGTGGCCCGACCTGCCGCTGGAGCGGTACGCGGCGCTTGCTCGCACCGCGCGAGAGGCCGGTTCCCGTACAGCAGACGGGACGACGGGCGGAACGGCGGGCGGAACGGCGGTGCGTCAGCTTGCCGCCCAGGCCCGCGTACTGGAGACCTTCGTCCGGGTCATGTCGGAGACGGAGAACGCCTTCCACGAGGACCTGGAGGAGCTGACCGAGGCACACGGCGGGCCGTTCGGCATCGCCCGCCACCGCGACGCCCCCTGTGTGGCGGAGGTGCGCGAACGCTGGCGCGAGCACGCTGCCGCCACGGTCGGGCACGCTGCTCGGGTGCGTACGGAGCACGTGCCGCTGGCCGTGGAACTGCTGGAGAGCACAGGTGCGGTGCCCTTGGCGCCCGACTACGCGGACGTGGATGCCTGCCCCTGGCTCCCCGGCCACGCGGCAGTGGGTGCGTACGACGGTTCACACACCCTCACCGCAGGACGCGGGCCCGCGGCGGAGGCTCTGCTGCGCTGGAGCGGGGACCTGTGCGGCCCTTCCGTATGTGTGCTGACGGGCGCCGCGGGAGCGGGGAAGACACATCTGCTGTCGTGGTTCACGGAGTCCACGTTCAAGGACTGGTCGAGCCCCTGCGCTGTCGGGGGCCCGGCCCGTGCGGCTGCCGTCTCCGTCGCCGGCCGCGACGCGGCGGAGTGCGCCCGTGTCCTGCACGCCCAGTTCACCGGCGACAGATCCGTTCCCGAGGACCCCGACTGCCGGGCGCTGCTCGCCACGGTGGCCGGGCGTGGCGAACCTCTGATGGTCACGGTCGCCGACCTCGACGCCTGCGCCGAATCCGCCCGGCTCGTCGAGCAGTTGATCCAACCTCTCGCGCAAGTGCCGGACGTGCGGGTGCTGGTGGAGGCCCGTGATCCCGAGGTTCTGGCGCGGATCCGGCATGTGGTGCTCGACCTGGACGATCCGCGGCTCACCGACCCCGCGTCCTTTGCGGCGTGGTACGAGGCGGAGGCGGCCACGTTGCCCGGCACTTCGCCTTTCGCGCCCGCCGAGACGTACCCGAACGTGGGGCTTGCCGCCGTCGCCGCCCGGGCGCGGGGCTCCGCCGTCGGTGCACCGAGCGCTGCCGTGGCCGAGCAGGTGTGCGCGGCATGGCTCGACGGTCTCGGCGCACCGGCCCGTGACGCGGCGGCGACGCTCTCCCTCGCCCAGGGGCCGATGACCGGCTCGGTGTGGCGGCTGTTGCACTGCGCTCGGCATCCGGACGACCCCGAGGCGGCGTCCGCGGCGGTGGACGCGGTTGCCGCGGCACTGCCTACCGTGGAGCCCGGCATCCCGGTGTACGCGCTGCGCCCCGCCTGCCTCGCGCAGGCGGCGGCCCGCTGCCTGCCGCCGCTCCCGGGCGGTACCGCGGCGCACCATCGCGACGCCGTCGCCGTCATGGCGGGCTGGCCCGTGTCCGAACGGCTCGGACCCGCCGACTACGTCACGGATCATCTGCCCACCCATGCGCGGCTCGCCGGGCTGACCGACCCCTGCGGCATACCGCCCCGCGCGCCCTGCCGTCCACCGGTGCGGGTGACGCGTGCGCTGCTGGAAGAGGTCTTCGGCGAGGAGGGACTGCTGAGACTTCCTCCCTCTCTGCTCCACCCCGGGATGACCCACGAGCCGACCCGGCGCTTCCTGACCGAGGTCGGGATTCCGGTCGGCGGCATCGACCCGCACTTCTGGGCGGACACACCGCTGCGCTGCCACATCCCGATCAGCGAGGAACCGGCCTGGCAGGAGGTGTCCGAGCAACTGCGCGCGGCGGAGGGCCTGCCGGGCCCCCTCGAAGCCCTCTTCCATCTGGACTTCGTGGCGTACGGCGATCTGCTTCTCGACGGCCGTACGGGCATTGTGCACGAGGTCGACGAGGGGCTCGAGCGGGTGCTGCCCGCGCACCGCGATCTGGAGTCCTACACGTATCTGCTGTACGCGCTCCACCGCGGCCTGCGGCGCTGGCGCGTGGGGGCGAAGGATGCGCATCGGGACGCGGCGTACTGGGTCGCCGATGACCTCGTACTCGACCTTCGCACGTACGATCCGTTGCCGTTCGCGGACCCGGAACGGATCTGGGCGGGGCACTTCGACGACCTGGCCTACGGCATCTGGAGCCCCGGCACACAGGAGTGAGGGTCACCTGCGGGTGTCCGAGGGGCGCTCGGGAGAGGGGTCCGGGAGGGCGAGCCCCGCGGTGACCGATCGCGCGGCGCTGTCGGCCGCGTCGCCCGCTGCCACGGCGAAGTCCCGCAGCATGCCGAAGAGGACCTCGCCGGGGGAGTGCTCGCCGATGATGTACCCGGCGCGGGTGAGCTGGGCCAGGCCGTGCATCTGGCTGAACAGCTGCCGTGCCAGCAGGTCCGGGTCCACATCCGGGCGGAAGCGGTGCTCCTCGGCGCAGCGCCGGATCGCGTCGCGCGGCAGCTGCAGCAGGTAGGACCCCATCCGCCGGTCCTCCTCGTCGAGTTCGAAGCGCGCCAGTGTCGAGGCGCCGAACATGACGGCGTACACGTCGGGTTCGGCGCGTGCGAACTCCTGGTAGCTGCGACACAGACCGGCGAGCCGGCCGACCGGGTCGGGCCCCGGTTCGACGGCCTCGGCATGCGCGTAGAACCGTTGGAACCCCTCGCGGATCACCTCTCGTACGAGACCGGGCATCGAACCGAAGTGGGTGTAGACGGCCATCGTGGAGGCGCCCACCGCCTTGACCAGGCGCCGGGCGCTGAGTGCGGCCGGGCCCTGTTCGGCCAGGACTCGCGCTGCTTCGTCGAGAAGGAGCCGCCGCAGAGCAGTTGGCTCCTTCTTCTCAGGCTTCTCCCGTTTTCCTGTCGCCACAGGCTTTCCGCTTGACACGGGCTCAGCATAACGCTGTTATCGTTCCCTGGTGCTGTTCATAACGCTGTTATGGCGGTGCGGTGCGTCGTCCCAGGGAGGCCAGTCGTGAGCGCGCAGTCAGCAGAAAACCTCAACTCCGCCGCAACACCCGAACCGGAGCGCCGGTCCGGCCGGAAGAAGCGGCCGGCGCACCCGAGCGGCCACCGCACCCTCCGCCTGCCGGCCGCCGCCGGTGACACCCACGGAACAGCGCCGGCCCCCACGCAGGACGGCCCGCCGCTGCGGCTGGCCGTCATCGGCGACTCCCTCGCCGCCGGCGTCGGTACGGACAGCCACCGCGAAGCGCTCTCGGGCCAACTCGCCCAAGCCCTCGCCGGGATGACGGGGCGCCCCGTCTCCTGGCGGGTCACCGCCAAACCCGGAGCGACCCTCACCTCGGTACGCCGCAGCCTGCTGGCGGGACTCACCGATCCGGCCTGCCGCTGGCGCCCCGACATCGTCCTGGTGGCAGCGGGATCGAACGACGCGCTGCGCATGCGCCGGCCCCGCGTCTTCCGGCGGGACGCCGACCGCCTGGTCCGCGACATCCGGCTGCGGCTGGGCGGCGACATCCCTCTCGCATTCGCCGGCCTGCCCAGCCTGGACCGCGTCGAGGCGCTGCCGCGGCGCGTGAAGATTCCCGCGAACGTCTACGTCCGGCTGCTGGAGCGCCAACTCAGGAGCCTGCCCTCCCGACACCCGCAGGTCTTCCACCTGCCCACCGACGGCCCCCCTCCCTTTCCGGGTGACTGGTTCGCGGCGGACCGCTTCCACCCTTCGCCGGCCGGATACCGCGTATGGGCCCGGGAACTGGCCGCAGGCGTCGCCACCCTGACCGAACTCGCTCCACCACCCGCCCCGGCCTGACCGCGATCCGGTCCCGCACCACGCGCCCCTGCACCACGCGGTGCCCCGCCGGCGCGGCCGGGGCCGTGTTCGGCCTGTCGGCCGAATTGGCGCGGTGATCTGTCTACCGGTGGGTAGCGGAGGGCCATACGCTGTCCGGCCATGACGGACGCACGGATGCGCCACGGCAGGGCCGCGCTCGCCTTCAGCTTCTTCGCGCAGGGCGTCGCTTTCGCGCTGCTGGTGACCCGCATCCCCGCCGTACAGGACCGGTACCGGATATCGGACGCCCTGCTGCCCGTTTTCCTCGCTGCGGTGCCGGTGCTCGCAGGTGCCGGGAGTGTGGGCGCGGAGCAACTGGTGAAGCGCGTACGGCCGAGCCGGGTCCTCCGCTGGTCGCAGCCCGTGGTGCTGCTGTCGCTGCTGGGGGTCGGTGCGGGCGACGGGGTGGTCCAACTCGCGGTCGCGCTCGGCGTGTTCGGGCTCGCCGTCGGGGCGCTGGACGCGTCGATGAACATGCTCGGGGTCAGCCTCCAGCACACGTACGGGCGCAGCATCATGCTGGGCTTCCACGCCGCGTACAGCCTGGGCGGGATCTTCGGGGCGACGGTGGCCTGGCTGGGGGCACACGGGGATCTGCCGCTCCTGGCGTCGTATCTGCCGGTGGCCGCCGTTCTGCTGCCCGCTGCGCTGGTGGGCAGCAGATGGTACGTGGACGCGGCCGTGCCGGATCCGAGGGCCGGGGGAGAGCGGCCCGCGAAGGCGGGGGAGGCGGCGGTGTCGTTCCGGTTGCTGCTGCCGCTGTGTCTGGTGATGACCTTCGCGTACATCGGGGACTCCACCGTCTCGAACTGGAGCGCGAAGTATCTCCAGGACGTGCTGGGCAGTTCGGAGCAGCTGGCCACCGTTCCGTACAACGTCTACATGGCGACCACGCTGATCGGCCGCTCGCTGGGGGACCTGGGGGTACGACGGTTCGGCGCCGCGGCCGTCGTTCGGGCGGGCACGCTGCTGGCAGCGCTGGGGTTCGCCACGGTTGCGGTGGCCCCGGGGGCGTGGACCGGCATGCTCGGCTTCACCCTGCTCGGACTGGGCCTCTGCGTCCTGGTACCGCAGACCTTCGCGGCGGCGGGCCGGCTCTTCCCGGGTGCCTCGGACGCGGCCGTCGCGCGGCTCAACATCTTCAACTACGTCGGTTTCCTCGTCGGATCACCGCTGGTGGGGGCGCTGGGTGACGCGTGGAACTACCGCGCCGCCATGCTGGTCCCGATGGCGCTGGTGCTGGTCACGCTCGTGTACGCCACCTCGTTCACGCCCCGGCAGCCGGCTGCCGTGCCTGATTCCCGCCCGACCCGCGCCTGATCCGTCGCTTCAGCCGGTTGGCAGCGTCGTCAGCGGGCCGACAGCGTTCCGGAGAGGAGCGACAGCAGCCGGTCCCAGTGCCGTTCCAGCGCCGCCGGGTTGAAGGCGGCGGTGTCGGCCATCGTGAAGCCGTGGGCCGTGCCCGGGTAGATCTCGGACGTGTAGTCGACACCGGCCTCGTTCAGCGCCTTGTTCAGCGTGGCTACTTCGTCGGGCGTCATGGAGGCATCGTTCTCGGCATGCCCGAGATGCAGCCGTGCTGTGATCTGCCCGACGACACGGTGCGGGCTGTCCGGCGCGTCGGTGACGAGATGGCCCGCGTGGAAGCTGCCCACGGCGCCCACCCGCTCCGGATGCGCGGCGGCCGTACGCAGGGCCAGCATGCCGCCCAGGCAGTAGCCGGTCACCCCCGCCTTCCCGTCCCGCACCTGCGGCTGCCGCGCGAGAAAGTCGAGGTAGGCGCCGGCGTCCCGGACGGCTTTCTCGGCCGTATGGGACTCCATCATGGGAAAGACCTGGCCCAGGAACGCCTCCCGCTCCTCAGTCCTGCTCAGATCGGGCACCTCGACCACGGGGGCGCGGCCGTGCCGGTAGAAGACGTTGGGGGCCAGTACGTAATAGCCGTGCGAGGCCAGCTCGGTGACCATCGCCTTGATCACCGGCCGCAGCCCGATGATGTCCATGTAGAGGAGCACGCCGGGGTAGCGGCCGTCCTCCCTCGGACAGGCGGCGTAGGCGTCGGCCGTGCCGTCCGGGGTGGGAATGTCGACGGTCCGGAAATGCATGGGCGGCCCTTCCTCGTGGATAGCTGCTTCGGACAGTTGTCGCTTGCCGTCCTATCACCGCAGCCCCGGAGCGAGCGGCTCAGGGTCGGAAAGGGCTGCTCGGCTCCGGCTCCGGCTCCGGATCGGGATCGGGATCGCGTTCCGGATCCGGATCCCGTTCCTGGGAGGACGTGATGCAGATGTAGCCGTAACTCGTGTCTCCACGACTCAGGGCCTTCCGCCGGGCTTCCGCTGCTTCGTCTTCGCAGCCTTCCGGTACGTCCACGTCCTGAACCCCCGGCGGCGACGACTGTCCGCCGTGCGAGTCGCCGTCCCGCTCCGGGCTGTCGGGTTCGAGTACAACAGTGGCGGTCCCGCCTGCGACGACGAGGACCAGCCAAATCCCACCGGCCCACCACCATGCGCGCCGCCTCTGCGTCATACCTCAGACCCCGAGATCCCAAGTTCGAAACTTTGGGCGAAGTCTGCCATTGCCGGTGCCAACTCGCAGGTGCAGCCCCGACCTTGGCAGGCGGGGTGGTCTAGCCGTCGGCCTGGTGTGCTCGATGCCGATAGTCGCTCGGGGTGGTGCCGTACGCAGCGCGGAAGGCGCGGGTGAAGTCCCCGGGGCGGGGGAAACCCCAGCGGGCCGCGATGGCATGGATGGGTGTCCGGCGTTCCCGGGGGTCGGCGAGGTCCTGGCGGCAGTGTTCCAGCCGCCGGTTCCGGATCCAGGAGCCGATGCTCGTGCCGTGCTGCTGGAACAGCCGGTGCAGGGAGCGCAGCGAGATGTGGTGCGCTGCCGCGACCTCGCCGGGGGTGAGAGTGGGGTCGCCCAGCCGGCGCTGCACGAACGCGGTGACGCACAGATACAAGGCGCGCTGCCGGGAGTCGGCCGGGATCTCCGCCGCGCGGTCCAGATGGTCCGCGAGCACAGCGGCGGCCAGATCGAGGGCGACGGTGCCGAGCCGGGCGGCGTCCTGCGTGGTGCGGCTGTAGCCGTCCCGTGCCATACGGGTCAGGAACTCCGCCAACAGCCGGCCGGTCCCCTGAGTGCCCGGGAGCGGGCGGGCGATGACCCGATCGAGTCGGTGGGCGCGCAAAGGAAGCACCCGGCGGGGGATCTGGAGGAGGAGCGCCTCGCCGTCGGCGTACGAGTCGAAGGGACGCGAGCTGTCGAACAGCAACAACTCGCCTGGCCGAGCAGAAGCGTTGCTCCGGTTCTGTTCGATGACGTGGGGACCGGAACGGGCGAGGGCGAACTGGAGGCACTCCGGGTCCGAGACGCGGATCAGTCTCTGTGTGCGGATCGAGCAGAACGAGGAGTAGGCCATGCGGGATATCTGCACGGGTCCCAGTGACGCCGTCGCGAACGAGCCGCGGAAGGTCTTGATGCCGACGAGTCGGAAGTCGGTCGGCATGACCGCGTCCCGGATGATCTCCTCCCATGCGGAGAGAGCGTCTGCCTTCGGGAAGTGCTTGCTGTCGAAGACCTTCTCCACGATCTTCCTCCGTCCCCCTCCGTTATGACAGTCCCGCCGTTGTGACCGGTCCCGGTCCACTGTCCGTCTCACAGCCCCTGTCTGGAAGCGGTCGGCGTGGTGGTGCGGTCTCAACTGACGCAGTAGGTTCCATTTTCTGTCAGCTCCGCAATCAAGCAGTCAATTCGCTAGGGGCTCTGATCAATCTCCCTGTGGTCTTGGCATGTTCCTCAGGAAAATGCCGGAACGGGCACGGACTGCCGGGCAGATGCGTAGTCTGAGCCTCACTGTCCGTGGCCGGGCGGTGCCGGTGGCGATGCCGTGTACCGCGCAGGGGAGGGGAGTGCAGCGTGCCCGGAATCGACGAATGCCTCCTGGAGGCGATGCGATTACCCGGCGCACGCAGTGCCGCCGTCGTCGACTGGGTCAGCGGGCTGGCGCTGGGTGTCGCCGGGGACCCGCCCGGCGGCGACTACGAGGCGACGGCCTGTGAGACCGCCGAGCTGGCCAGGATGGTCGCCGAGTACCGTTCATTCGGCCCGCTCTCCGTGGCCGGCCCCCCGACCGGAACCACACCGGCGGCTCCCGGCCCGACCGCGCGGCATGCCGGGACGGCACCGGCCGTCGAAGACATCATCACGACGAACAGCGACAGCTACCACCTGCTGCGGTTCGTGACCGGCGCGCTCGACGGCACCCTCTTTCTCCACCTGTGGCTCGGCCGGGACGAGGGCAATCTCGCACTGGCGCGGATCCGGCTGGCGGAGATGGCGGGGCGGATGGTGCTCTGATGCGAGACACCGTCCCCGTCCCCTGGGACGCGGAGCGTCCGTTATCGGCCCCGCCTGTAACGCGTAGGGCCGACTCGGAGCACTCCGCGCCGGACCGTCCGCTACTGCACCGGCTGGCTGCGGAGCGCGCCACCGGCGCCTTCACCCGGGCAGGCGGCACCCTCTTCCTCCGCGACGGCCAGGTCGTGCACGCGGAGAGCCCGGCCGCGACGGGGCTGGACGTGTTGCTGACCCGTGGCTGCGCGCTGTCGCAGGAGCGCTGGGAGGCGGCGCTGACACAGGCTGCGCGTGAAGGGTGTGTGGCGCAGCACCTCGTGGCGTCGGGCCAAGTGCCCCTCGGAGTGCTGGAACTGTGCCGGCGCACGGCCCTGTACGACGCGGCGTTCTTCGTCCTGGCGCCGAGTGGGGGACCGGGACGTTTTCGGCGCAAGGTGCGGGACCCACTGGGTGCCGGCGGCGGTGTCACGCCGGCGGCCGTGCAGGGGGAGACCGTTCGTCGCCTGGCGCTTCTGGACCGTATCTGGCCGGACGCCCGCACAGATGTGCTGCCCCCTGCGCCGACGGCCGTGGGTGGTCGGCTGCGCATGGTGCCGGACCGGCAACTGCGGACCCTGGAACTGGCTGACGGGACCCGTACGGCCACCGAGATCGCGCGGGTGTTGGGCCGGCCCGCCTTCCACACTCTCGTGGAACTGCGCCGACTGGCGGCCGGCGGGCTGGTCGTCCCGGCACAGTCCGCCCGCCCGGAGGGCGATGCTGCCGAGGGCGCCGCCCCCGCCGCCCCTGCCGAGGGCGGAACGCCCGTCGCCGCATCGCCGGTGCACGGGTTCGCGGATCCGGACGTCGCCCTGCTGCGCAGGCTCAGGGACGCGCTGGAGGCACTGTGATCAGAGGATTCCGTCAGCGTGCCGAGAGGAGAGTGCTGATGGCGGCGGAGGCGGCCGTGGTCGGGGAACTTCGGGGGTTACGAGCCAGGGTTCCGCAGGTGGGCGGGGCGTTGGCGGCGACCGTCGACGGACTGGTCCTGGCCGAGGACATCCCGCCGGCGCAGACCGGGCAGCAGCGGCCGGAAGCGGAGCCGCTGGCAGCGCTCACCGCCGCCGCGCTCGGCCTCGCGTTCCGGATGAACGAGGCGACGGGACGCGGCGCTTTCCGCGAACTGCTGATCCACGGGGAGCTCGGCTACGTCGCCACCTACGCCGCCGGACCGGCCGCCGTGCTCACGCTGCTCGCGGACGACCGCATCAATGTGGGGCGACTGCACCTGGAGGGACGTCGTACGGCGGGCCGCATCGGCGAACTCCTGGCCGAGGCCCAGCTCTCCGCACCTCCGCACCCCACCGCCAACGCCTCGCCGCCCGACGGCAGGCCCCCGCTGGACCGCCGCCGGCTGCCGCTCGAACGGCGCCGCCGCGGCTCTCCAGCGCCGGAGTGAGCCCTCCGCCCCGGAGCACGGCCACCGAACGACTGCACCAGGCCGGACAACACATCGACGAAAGGACAGCACGCCACCATGTCGAACACCGACGCCTCCCTCAAGGAAGCGATGAGCAGCATCGACGGCACGATCGGGGTCGCCCTGGTCGACTACACCAGCGGTATGGCGCTGGGAACGCTCGGCGGCGGCAAGGACTTCGATCTGGAGGTCGCCGCGGCCGGGAACACCGATGTCGTACGCGCCAAGCTGCGCACGATGGAGCTCCTCGGCCTCAAGGACGAGATCGAGGACATCCTGATCACACTTGGCAGGCAGTACCACTTGATCCGCCTGCTGCGGGCCAAGAGCGGCAACGGCCTGTTCCTCTACATCGCGTTGGACTCCGCCAAGGCGAACCTCGCCATGGCACGGCACCAGTTGCGCAAGATCGAGGCGAGCCTGGAGGTGTGAGGCTACTCGCGGGTGAACCGGCACAGGCAGCCGTACGCGCCGCGGCGCAGGCGCGCGGCGCGTACGGCAGAGTCGGTGCCGCCCGTGGGGGTTACTCCGTCACCACACCCAGCGTCTACAGGATTCCGTAGACGCCGACGCCGAGGATGGCGATGCTGCTGAGGACCAGCGCCGCGGTCAGCCAGGGGTTGGTGCGGAAGCGCTTCGGTACGCCTATGCAGCGCAGTCTCCAGACCGCGACGACGACGGCGAGCAGGAAGACGCCGCCGCCGATGCCCCCGATCTGCACCATCAGGACGGGGGACTGGACCCATAGGAAGAAGCAGGTCCACACCAGCGGCAGGGTCCAGGTGAGGATTGCGGACAGTGCGGGTGCGGGACCGGTCCTGCCGTCCGGCTGGACCCTCGTCACTCATGGCGCTGCCGACCCTGCGGACGTGGAGAAGTTCACCGAGCGGGGCGTGCGCGTGGTGCGGGCCGGTCGCGGAGTCGGGGCCGGAGTCGGCAGTGGCCCACCGACACCTTTCACAGGCGGCAACGGGCCCCGACGCGGATTCCGGACCCTGTCCGGGCGCTCCCTCAGCCGTTGGGGTCGAAGGGTATGCCGTCCGGTTTCGCCTCGGACAGATGGCTGTTGAAGGTGCCGTCCTTGATGCCGAGCGTGGCGCTGCCGAAGTCGGCTCCGGCCAGCGTGTCGCGCAGGCCCTCGGGGTAGCCGTCCCAGCCGACCAGGGTGGGGAACTGCCAAGCGCCCCGGTGGTTCTCGGGCGGCTCGTCCCCGCCGTCGTTCTTGGCCGCCCGGAAGCAGTGCGTACTCACCCCGTCCTTGTGGTAGACGACCTTGGGATGGGTGCCCTCGAAGGGCAGCGCTTCCTTGCTGTGCACGGTGAATCCGCCATGGTTGGAGGTCGAGACGTACTCGGCCTGGTCGTTGTGGACCCAGACCACGACGTGCTCCCAGTCGTGCCGGTGCCCGGCGCTGCCGCCGCCCAGTGCTGCCTGGTCCTTCTCGAAGTAGGAGGCGTAGGCGACGGCGCACCAGTCGTTGTTGCACTTGGTGCGGGCGTATCCGTTGGTGTTCTCCAGGTCGGACGCGTCGTGGCAGTTGCCGTTGACGTCACCGCCGATCTCCAGGCCCGGGGCGATGGTGCCGTCCGGGCCGATGGCAGGCGTCGCGTAGCAGCCGTCCGTGTCGTAGTCGTAGGCGGGCTGGAACTTCCGCTCCATCTCTGTCGCGTTCGCGGGCAGCGCCTGCGGCGGATCGGCCAGCGCCGTACCCGGCAGCGCGACGACCAGAGCAAAGGCCCCGACCACGACGGCCGGGGCCTTCCTGCCCCATCCTCCGACCCGACGGGGCCGGCCTGCAGGGGCGTCATGCACGGTGTTCGCCTCTCTCATGTGCGCACTCCACGGTGGGGGGTGAGTTGCTCGGCTCACGCTGCCGTGAGTCGGCGCACCTGCCAAGAGGGACGAACGACGTTGTGGGTCACCGCACTTCGCTTCGGAACAGCGCGGATCAGCTCGGCGGATCAGCCCGGATCAGCCCGGATCAGCTCGGATCAGTTCGGATCAGCACTGAGCCCGCGGCATCCGCTGTGCGGCGACCGCATTGGCCCCCTGTCCCCCCTGCCCCCTGTCTGTCCCCCTGCCCCCGGTGGACCGGTTCTGGTGCTCGGCACCCGGAAGTGGGCACAACTCACGGGCCGGCGGCGCACTCGGCTCGCCGGCCCGTCATCCCCCGGGGGCGTCAGGTGTGAGACATCAGGCTTTCCGCCGGGAGAGTCTGCGGCGCAGGCCGCGGGTGAGGCGCACCCGGTCCACGTGGAGGGTGAGCGGGGTGCCGGACTCGGGCTTGGCGTACATCTGCACCAGG
Organism: Streptomyces sp. 8N114; assembly: GCF_052245835.1. NCBI lineage: Bacteria > Bacillati > Actinomycetota > Actinomycetes > Kitasatosporales > Streptomycetaceae > Streptomyces > Streptomyces sp. 8N114. The sequence goes on from NZ_JBQQBT010000007.1 coordinate 66,086, forward strand.
CCGCGGCGCCAGCGTGCCCCACCGGGCGGCACGACCGGCTGCTCCAGGGGAAGGGCGCAGCGCCAATTGGCGGCGGCTATCAGGAAAGTTGCTGTCCACCGGCCCCGGGGCAGGGAGTCGAGGGGCAGTTCTGCCAAGAACCCGCCGTCCTGGAGGACCACGGGAAAGTCGGATGTGGCATCGGCGGTTTCCAGACGTACGACGGCGGTTCCCGGCGGCGGAGCGATGAGGTTCGTCGTCCCGCGTATGTGCAGGGCCGGGCCGCGCCAAGCAGCCGCTTCGGGCTCAAGGCGGAGTTCCTCGCCGAGTTGGGCCGCTGAGACATGCTGGAGGCGCACGGTGAGATTGCCGAAGGCGGTGGAGTAGAGCCTGGCCGTCCGTATGCCGCCCGCGCCGTCGTCGGACAGGCAGCTGACAGGGCACTCACCGGCGTCCGGGTCGCGCTGATTGCCCAGCCGTACGGTTTTGGCGAGCCCGTTCACGGTGTAGCGCAGATACAGATCCCAGAAACCGTCGGCCAGCGGTTCGTCGGTCCCGTCGCCGCTGAGGAGGTCGAAGTCGGCTTCGAAGGAATCCCCTTCGACGCGGATATCGGCGTGGTGGGTCCTGCTGTCCTTTCCGCGGTGCTCCAGGAAAATCTCGACGGTCCTCCCGCCGATGTGCTGGGCCTCGCTCAATCCCGCATGACCGCGCAGCCGCAGTCGGGTGCCGGTGAAGGAAATCGAGGACACGTAGTGGATGACGGCGAGGTGCTCCGTCACGTCGAAGCACGCGGCGGGGCTTGTGGAACAGGCTTCGCGTTCCACTGGATAGTGGGCCAGCGCCCGTCCCTGGGAGATATGAATGCGGAACGGCATATGGCTGTCGGCCCGGTGAGTGTGGTCCAGGAGCTCTTCCAGATTGCCGTGCTGGGTGAGATGACAGCGCAGGCGCTGGACCGGGGAGAGCCGGGGCCAGAAGGAGTCGGAGTCGTGATCGGTGACGAGTTTCTGCATGCGGTTGAACTCGCGCTGCTGGACCGCGGATTCCGTCTCATTGCCGAGGAATCGAAAGGCGCCCTTCAACTCCACCTGGAAGTGCCGCTCCAGCAGGGCATCGCGTCGTGGTCCCGGCTCCAGCTCGGTCCGAAGCAGCTCACACACCCGGTGGAGCGAGTCGAGGACCGGCTCGGTCTTGTTGGTGAGGGTCAGATGCTGGCCGTCGGGGCGGCGTACGAGGTAGTAGCAGTCGTAATCCGCGACCACGGAAATGCGGCGTGCGCGCAAGTAGGCGAGCGCCGTGAAGGGCTGGTCCTCGCCGATCCGCAGGCTGGTGTCGAAGCGAAGATGCAGCCGGTCGAGCAGCTCTTTGCGGAAGAGCTTCTGAACGGAGAGCGCCCAGTAGACCCGTGAGGTGAACAGGTCGGCGTCGGGCTGGTTGGCCCGGAACATCGAGCGCGGCACCCCGCGTCCCACCGAGGCCATCTTGCCGAGTACGACATCGGCACTGTTCTCCTCGGCGGTGGTGGTGAGCCGCTGCAGCGCCTCCGGTGCCAGATAGTCGTCCGCGTCGAGGAAGAACACGTACCGCCCGCTCGCCAGGTCCAGGGCTCGATTGCGGGGGACGGAGGGACCGCCGGAATTCTCCTGATGGAGCACCCGCAGCAGCCGCGGGTGCCGTTCGGCCAAGAGATCCAGTTCGGCTGCGGTGCCGTCCGTGGAACCGTCGTTCACGACGATCATCTCTATGCGACCGGGGTCGAGAGACTGGTGCGTGACCGAGGCGATACAGCGCTTGAGATAGGGGAGCGCATTGTAGGCGGGAGTTATGACGCTTACGAGATTGTTCGAGTCATCCATGGACAGACGGTGCCCATCGGGACGTACCCCTGCCAGGGGGGCGCCGCGTTCGGGTGAATCGGGCGCTCCGCTCGCCAGACTCGGAACGGAGAGTAGGTCCTTGCGGACTCTGAGTTGCGAGGCTCCCGCAATCACCGCCCCACTCGCCCGGCACACGCGCTGTCCCACCCGGAATTCGCCCTGCGCAACTGCGTGCTTTCGCCCGGTGGGTCAAATGCGCTGCGTTGTGGCTTGTCGCGCAGTTCCCCGCGCCCCTTGCGGGGCGCGGCCCCCTGCGAAGCTTGGGGGAGGCAAGCGCAGCCCTCATGCCGGGTACGCATGAGGCGCCGGACAAGCCTGCGCACAACGCGGCGGCTGCCCCGTCACCGGCGTGGTGAGGGGCAGCCGCCGCGTTGCGGGTCGTCGGCTCAGTACGGGCCGTTGACGTTGTCGATCGAACCGTAGCGGTTGGCGGCGTAGTTGCACGCCGCGACGATGTTGGCGACCGGGTCCCGCTGGTCGTAGACGGTGCCCTTGACGTGGAAGGAGTCGAAGGTCGGCTTGATCACCTGGAGCAGACCGATGGACGGGGTGCCGTTCTGGGCGTTGATGTCCCAGTTGTTGATGGCGTTGGGGTTGCCACCGGACTCCCGGATGATGTTGCGGTGGATGCCCTGGTAGGTGCCAGGGATGCCGTGCTGCTTCATGATGACCAGCGCCTCGTTGATCCAGCCGTCCAGGTTGGTCGACTGGGTCTTGTGCACGCTGGTGGTCCGCTCGGCGGTGCTGCGGTCGGCCCGCTTGGGCGTGGTGCTCCGCTCGGCGGGCGCCGGGGTGGCGTCCAGGGTCAGCTTCTGGCCGGGACGGATCAGGTCCGGGTCGCTGCCGACGGTCTGCTTGTTGGCCTTGTAGAGGGTGGACCAGCCGCCCTTGATGTCGTGGTCCACGGCGATCCGGTACAGCGTGTCGCCGGCCACGACGGTGTGGGAGTCGGCCTTCTTCTCGGCCTTCGCCTTCGGGGCGGCGGCCTGGGTGGAAGTGGCCTGCTTCTGCTCCTGCACCTTGGCCGGCGCGGGGGCGGCGTGCGCGCTGCCTGCGGTCAGCAGGGGAGCGGCGATTCCTGCACCGCCGGCGACGAGGGCGAGCGAAAGCCGGGAAAAGCGGCGGGCATTGCGCGATTTACGGGCATGACGGCCACGTGACATGGGGGTGTCCTCTCCTAGCGCCTGCGAGGTGAGCTGTCGGATTCGGGCTGGAGTTGCCCGGCCATAACCCGTGCGCGAGGCGCAACGGGCATGACTTCACCCCTAGCCGGGCCGCTGGATGCGGCACGGCACTTACTTGGGTCCCCCGCTCCTGCCGGCGTGGTCTGGTGCGAATTTCCCTCACCGGGCGGCAGGATTCGGCGCCCCGGCAGTGGGAACTCCGGCCGTTTACGGAGGCCGGAGCGAGGACACAGAAACACACCGGATTGTTGGGAGCAAGATGCCGGATTCGAATGCCGGGTATCCGCGGAGAATGATCTCGGAATTATTCAACGCTATGCTGTGGATCATTTTCTGAGCGTAAAGCAGCGAACTGGCGGGTTTTACGAAAAGCTCGCCAAGGATAGTCTCTTGACGACCCGACAGAAGATCTTGCCCGCGGACTCGAAGCGAGGATGTGTTTCTTGACACAGCGACTATGAAGTGGCCACGTGGGAGCGGTAAGTCGTCTATATCCGGACATTACGCGCCGAGAACTGGTAAAGGCGGTGGATTGTTAGGCATGCGTCCACCTCCTCACCGAGAACGCCCGGGAGCCCGCAACCACCGGAAAGGTGGCGCGGGCTCCCGGGCGTTCTTCGGTGCGTTCTTCCGTGTGCCCGGGGTCCGTTCAGAGGAAGCTGACGTTCTGGGCGAGGGAGAGTTCGCTGGAGTAGTTGATGGTGTTGGTGGCCGAGCGCATGTAGGACTTCCAGGCGTCGGAGCCGGACTCGCGTCCGCCGCCGGTCTCCTTCTCCCCGCCGAACGCGCCGCCGATCTCCGCACCGGAGGTGCCGATGTTGACGTTGGCGATGCCGCAGTCGGAGCCCGCGGCCGAGAGGAAGATCTCGGCTTCCTGCTGGTCGCGGGTGAAGATGCTGGACGACAGCCCCTGCGGGACGTCGTTGTGCAGCGCGATCGCCTCGTCCAAGGTGTCGTAGGTGAGCACGTAGAGGATCGGGGCGAAGGTCTCCTCCCGTACGACATCGTTCTGCTCGTCGACGCGGACGAGGACCGGCTCGGTGTAGGCGGCCTCGGGAGCGGCTTCGGAGAGCCGCCGGTTGCCGCCCGCCAGGATCTTGCCGCCCTGCGCCTGGACCCGGGCCAGCGCGCTGTTCATCGCGTCGAGGGCCGTGGTGGAGACGAGCGGGCCGACCAGGGTGTTCTCGTCGAACGGGTCGCCGACCGGCAGCTTGCGGTAGGCGCTGGTCAGCCGCTCGACCAGCGTCTCCGCGATGTCACGGTGGACGATCAGGCGGCGCAGCGTCGTGCAGCGCTGACCCGCGGTGCCCGCCGCGGCGAAGACGATGCCCTGGACCGCGAGGTCGAGGTCGGCCGAAGGGGCGACGATCGCCGCGTTGTTGCCGCCGAGTTCCAGCAGACTGCGGCCGAAGCGGGCCGCGACGCGGGGACCGACTTCCCGGCCCATCCGGGTCGAGCCGGTGGCGCTGACCAGGGCGACGCGGGGGTCGTCCACCAACTGCTCACCCACGACACGATCACCGAGCAGCAGCCGGTGGACGTCGCGGGGCGCCCCGACCTCGTCCGCGGCGCGGGCCAGCAGATGGTCGCAGGCCAGCGAGATCAGCGGAGTGAGCTCCGAGGGCTTCCAGACGACCGTGTCGCCGCAGGCAAGCGCGACGGCGGTGTTCCACGACCAGACGGCCGCGGGAAAGTTGAAGGCGGAGACGACGCCCACCACACCGAGCGGATGCCACGTCTCCGCAAGGCGGTGACCTGGGCGTTCCGAGGCGATGGTGCGGCCGTACAGCTGGCGGGACAGCCCCACGGCGAAGTCGCAGATGTCGATCATTTCCTGAATTTCACCCAGGGCCTCGGAGCGGATCTTGCCCGCCTCGATGGTGACGAGATCGGCAAGGTCGCTCTTGTGCTCACGCAGCAGCTCGCCCAGCCGGCGCACGAGCTCTCCGCGACGCGGCGCCGGCGTGGTGCGCCAGGTGAGGAACGCCTCGCGCGCTGCGCCGACGGCGGCTTCGGCGTCCGCCGCGTCGGCGGCCTTCAGCCCGAAGAGGTTCTCTCCGGTGATGGGGGTCCGCGCGGAGAGGTCACTGCCTTCCGGAACGGTGACGCCGATGTTGCCGAGGCTGGTGAGTGCGCGGGTACGCAGGTCGTCCGTGGTGGGCAGGGCGGTGCTGGTCATGGTCATCCTTAGGAGTGGGAGGGACGGGATCAGGCGAGGGCGCCGTCGAGTTCCAGTGCGCGCGCGACCTGGGTGAGGGAGCGGCTTTGCTGCTGTTCGTAGAGTGCGAAGGGATCGAGCACCTCGCGTCCGATGGCGCCGGAGAGCCACTCGGCGTCGTAGGCCGCACCCTCCTGCGCGTTGTCGCGGGTGCCCTCCGAGCTGAGGTTGGACTGGAAGATGCCGGCGGCCGAGCGGGGCAGGAAGTCCTCGTAGACGACGGGCTCGGCCCGCACCCACCCCCGCCGCAGCAGTTCGCCGATATCGGCCGGCGGCCGGTTGCCGTCGCGGGGCCGGTCGGCGGCCACCTGGTAGGTGAAGTACGCCAGCCCCTGAGCGGCCAGCTCCTCTTCGGTGTCGGGCAGGTGCTCCTCCCACACGCTGCGGGCGACGGCGCCGCGACTCTCTCCGGGCGCCTGCGCGCTCAGCTGGTCGACGAGGCCGAGCAACGTGTCGTACCGGGCACGGCCTTCGCGGGTGAGGGCGATGCCGCGTGCCTCGACCTCGCCGAACCGGACGCGTAGCGCGCCGCTGACCACACTGCCGTCCGGGGTGCGCATCGCGCGGGGCTCGGCCAGGGCCCGGAAGGAGGTCTGCCGAAGCAGGACATCCGGCCCCCGCCAGGCCGGCGGGCCCTGGATCGTGTCGATCATCTCGATGCCGCGCTCGGTCATCCGGCGGTACAGCTCGTCGATGTCCAGTACGCGCGGAGTGAGGTGGTTGATGTGCGTGCTGCGTACTCCGCCGATGTCCGCGGCGACCGCGGAGATCCGCTCCAGCGTCTCGTACCACGCCCGGTCGACCGGCTCGCCGGACAGCTCGAAGGCTCCGACGGCGAGCTGCAGGAAGCGCTCGGCGTCCTCCAGGGACAGCTCCTGCTCCGCTGCGGCGCGGTCGGCCAGCGTGAGCAGCTCCGGCGGGAAGAGTTCGCGGCCGGCGAGAAAGGTCTCCAGCCGGGCGCGCAGGTCCGGGTCGAAGAAGCGGGGGTCGGCCGGGGTGAGCATGGAGGTGAAGACGCGGAACGGGTTGCGTGCCAGCTCCTCGCCGTCGACCGGCCGGAACGCGGTGGAGACGACGGGGACGGCACTGGCGGCGGCCTCCCGCAGGTCGTAGAAGCCGACCGGATGCATGCCGAGGGCAGCGAAGATCCGGGCGACCTGTCGCAGTTCCTGCGGTGTGCCGACGCGGATGGCGCCGTGACGTTCGGCCGTCACCCTGCCGATGGATCCCAGACGCTCGGCGTCGGCGCCGCGGGCCCGCAGAACGTCCTCGTTGACCTCGCGGGAGACGTCCACGAGCATGGTGTAGGCGGGCACTTCCTGCCCGTACATCTCCGACAGCCGCGCGGCGAAGGCGGCCCGTAGCTGCCACTGGCTGAGCGTTGACATGGTTCGGCCTTTCGCTTCGGGGGTCACGCTTTCCTTCGGGATGGCGCTTTCGCTTTGCTGTGCACGCGGCTTCACACCACGTGGGCTTCGGGACGGATCTCGGCACCTGTGCGGAACCGGTCGGCACTGAGCGGGGTGATGTCCGCGAACGGGCGGCGTTCCAGATAGAGGTCGCGCATGATTTCGCCCACCGCGGGTGCCTGGAGGAAGCCGTGACCGGAGAACCCCGTGGCGTACAGGAAGTTGCCGAGCTCCCCGGAGCGGCCGATCAGCGCGTTGTGGTCCGGCGTGTTCTCGTACAGCCCGGCCCATCCGGCGACGGTCTCCATACCGGCCAGCGCGGGGGCGCGTCGGCGGACGGCGGCGCGGAACAGCTCCAGCCACTCCGGGGTCCAGGTGGTGTCGAAGCCCTCCTCCTGCGCGGGGTCGGCCAGCCCGAACAGCAAGCCGTCGTCGCTGTTGTGGAAATAGGCGCTCGAGGAGAAGTCGATGGTGAAGGGGATACGGGGCGCGGGCGGTACGAGCGGCGTGGTGAAGGCCAGTTGCCGGCGCACCGGCCGCACGGGAAGGCTGACGCCGGCCATCTCGCCGATCTGCCGGGACCACGCGCCTGCCGTACAGACGACGGCGCCGCAGGTGATGGTCCCGTGGCTGGTGTGCACCCGGGTCACCCGAGAGCCGGCCGTGTCGATACCGGTGACCTCGGTGTGCGCGGCAATGGTGACGCCTGCCTGGGCTGCGGCCCTCGCGTATCCCTGTACGACCAGTCCCGGGCGGGCGTGGCCGTCGGCCGGTGAGTACGCGGCGGCCACGAGACCGTCGGTGCTGATGTAGGGGCACAGCCGCTGTGCCTCCACCGGGTCGATCATGCGGCTGGGCACATCGAGACCGTTCTGGATACTGACGCTGGTCGCGAAGTCCGCCGCCTGGTCCTCGCTGGTGAGCAGGAAGAGGTAGCCGACGGTGTCGAGCCGGATGTCGGCTCCCGGGCGGGCGGAGAAGTCCTGGTAGGCGTGCAGGCTGCGGCGGCCCAGCTCGATGTTGAGCGGGTCCGAGAACTGGGCGCGTACGCCGCCGATCGGTTTGCCCGAGCTGCCGCAGCCCAGGTCGCCGCGCTCCAGGACGACGATGTTCCGTACTCCGGCCTCGGCGAGGTGGAAGGCGGTGCTGGCACCCATCACGCCGCCACCGACGATGACGACATCGGCGGAGTGCGGAACGGTGCGGAAAGCGGAGGAGGGCATGAGGCCGATCCCTTCCAACGGCCGGCGACGGGGCGGGCGAAGAGGCGAGCCCGGCCCGGGCACGGCGTGGCTGTCAGTGCGTGGCGGAGCTGATCAGCTGTCTGTCCACATCGTGCAGCAGTCCAACCGTTGACGTCCATGAACAGTTTCTGCGCGCTTTTGTTTACGATGCCTATATGGAATGGACGAGCGCCCAGCTCCGTTCGCTGGTCGAGCTGACCCGCCGGGGAACCGTCACCGCGGTGGCGCAGGCCCTGGGGTACACCCCCGGCGGGGTGTCGCAGCAAATTGCCGCGCTGGAGAAGTCCACGGGCATGGAGCTGCTGCGTCGGGTGGGGCGCCGCGTCGAACTGACCGACGCGGGCATGACGCTCGCCCGGCACGCCGAGCGCATCCTGGCCACGGAGGCCGAGGCCGTCGAGGCGCTGGAGCGCACCCGCACCGAGATCTCCGGGACGCTGCGGGTCGGGCTCTTCACCACGGCCGCCGCCGAGATCCTCCCGCCGGCGCTGCGGCGTGCCCGGGAGATGCACCCCGGCCTGACCGTGCGCAGCCGGGACATGGACGTGGACGACGTGTACGACGCGGTGGCCGGCGGTGCGGTGGATCTGGCCCTGGGGCTGGACTACCCGGACGTGCCCATTCCGCGCGACCCGTCCCTGTGTGTGATGCCGTTGTCCCGGGAGCGGTTCTCCCTCGCGGTCCCGGCCGGCGCCATGGCCGGCCGTAAGACGGTCTCCCTCACGGAGGCGGGGGAGCTGGGGTGGATCCTGCCGTCGGCCGACAGCTACTACGGCCGCGCCGTGCTCACCGTCTGCCGCCGGGCCGGCTTCGAGCCCTCGGTGCTGCACGAGGTGACCGACACGGCCGCGACCCTGGCCCTGGTCGAGACCGGCGTGGGGGTGAGCGTGGTGACGGACCTGATGCTGCGGCTGCGCGCCTCACGTATCGATGTCATCGGGCTGCGCGAAACCATGGAGCGCCACATCGTGGTCGTCTTCCGGTCCTTCGCGCAGCACCGCCCCACGGTGGCGGCTCTGGTGGAGGTGCTGCGTGCAGCGGTCGGAGCCCGAGGGGGAGAGGGGCAGGCTCAGCGTTCCTTGCCCTGAGGGGCGGAAGTTGTCGCGCTGCTACGTCTTCCCGGGCGGCAGGCGCTGAGCGAGGGTTTCCGGCCAGTGGTGACCCACGCCACGGCGGCGGCCCTTCGTGTCGCCGTTGCCTCCCATGGAGCGAGCGATGTCCACCAAGCACCCCTCGAAGCCTGGCCTTCCCCTGTTGCTGGGGAAGGGACCCCGGGGAATCTTCAGACGAACCCTTCCCTCCGAGCAGCCCGCAGGCGAGCGCATGGTGCGCACCCTCGGGCTGACCCAGCTGACGATGATCGGCGTCGGCGCCATCATCGGGGCCGGCATCTTCAGCCTGGCGGCGGCCGTCGCCAGGGACACCGCGGGCCCCGCGGTATTGATCTCGTTCCTGGTGGCCGGGGCCGCGTCGCTGTGCGCTGCCTTCGCCTACGCCGAGTTCGCCGGCATGGTCCCCAAGGCCGGCTCCTCCTACACCTACTGCGCCGCGGTCCTCGGGGAGGTCGTGGGCTGGATCGTGGGGTGGGACCTGCTGCTGGAGTACACCGCGATCGTCGCGGTCGTCGCGATCGGCATGTCCGGCTACCTCGACTTCCTGCTGAACGCCGTCGGCCTCCATCTGCCGACCTGGGCGCTGGGCGCCCCCGGCACCGGGGACGGCCACCGGATCGACCTGCTGGCGGTCGTGATCTGCCTGGCCGTCGCCTGGCTGCTGACCCGCGGGACCCGCACCTCGGCCCGCGTGGAGACGGTGCTGACCATCATCAAGATCGCCATCGTGCTGCTGGTGATCGTGGTCGGCTTCACCAAGATCAACACCGGTAATCTGCACCCCTTCGCACCGTTCGGGCTCGGCGGCGCTTTCACCGGTGCGGCTACCGTCTTCTTCGCCGTCTTCGGCTATGACGCGTTGAGCACCGCCGCCGAGGAGTCGGTCGAGGCCCGCCGCAAACTGCCGAAGGCCATGATGCTGTCACTGGGCATCTCCATGGCGCTCTACGTTCTCGTCTGCATCGTGCTCACCGGACTCCAGCACTACAGCGAGCTCAACCCCAAGAGCGGCATCTCCAGCGCCCTGGCGAGCGTGGGGATGAGCGGGCTGGCCAACGTCGTCGCGGTCGGCGCTGTCGTCGGCATCGTCACGGTGACGTTCTCCTTCATGATGGGCGCCTCGCGCCTGTGGTACGCCCTCAGCCGGGACGGACTGATGCCGGCCTGGTTCGGCGCCATCCACCCCAAGCGCAAGGTTCCGCACCGTGCCACCTGGATCATCGGAGCCGTCTCCGCGCTGCTCGCCGGCGTACTGCCGATCCATGCCGTGGCCGAACTGACCAACATCGGCGTACTGCTGGCCTTCATGGTGGTGTGCGCGGCCGTGCTGATCCTGCGCTACCGGAAACCGCACCTCAAGCGCGGGTTCCGCTGCCCCGGAATGCCGGTGGTCCCCGTCCTCGGCATCCTCTTCTCCGTCTGGCTGATGTCGTTCCTGCAGTGGGACACCTGGGTGCGACTGGGAGGCTGGCTCGTGGTCGGTCTCGTCATCTACGCCGCGTACGGCTACCGCCGCACCCGCCAGGTGATGCCCGGCGATTCGGTCGACCTGGACGCCCTCGACGACATGTCCGACTCCGCGGAGCCTGAACCGGCCCCCACGCCGACTCCATAACGCGCGCCCCGTAAGGGGCGCGGGGAACTGTGCGACCAGCCATGGGTGTACCTCCCTGCTCGAAGAGCTTGGGGGAGCACCGGCAGCTTGCGTCGGGCAGGCAGGGGCACCCCCTCGCCAGCACAAGGGCCGCCGGGCGAAACCCTAGGCGGAGCCGTCCCGCACCGGGTGCACAAACGGCTCCCCCTGAGGCACCGCGCTCCGCAAGGAACGCAGCATCCGGCCGAGCAGCGGATTGCTGTTCTCGCTGCGGTGCAGGGCCAGCACCCGCCGGAACGCCGCGCGAGCAGTGAGCCGGGTGGCCTCGACCGCCGTATCGGGGGCGTGCCCGAGAGCGGGCACGACCGCCACCCCGAGGCCGGTGGAGACCAACTCCCGTACGACGTCGTAGTTGTTGCTGCGGAAGGCGACCGACGCCTCGAAGCCGGCCGCCGCGCACAGCCGTACGACGGTGAGCGCCCCGGCCGTGCCTTCCCTGCTGGTGATCCACCGGGCCCGGGACAGCCCGGCCAGGCGGCTGCTCAAGCCGCTGTCCCGGGCCCGGAGAAGAACGAGATCCTCCTGCAGCAGAGCGTGGCAGCTCAGGCCCTCGGGCCACTGCCGGGGGACGAGGCCGTACTCGTACACCAAGGCCACATCCAGCTCACCGTCGCTGAGTGCGGCCACGAGTTCGTCCGGCTCTCCCTCCTCGAGCTCGATCTGCGCCCGCGGGTGCGTCCGGGCCAGTTCGGACAGCGCAGCGGGCACCAGCCGGACACCGGCGGTGGGGAAACTGCCCAGCCTCAGCCGACCGGTGGCGCCGGTGGCGAGTTGCTGCACCTGGTGGTCCAGGTCGTCCAGGGCGGCCAGCACCGGGACGCTGAGATCCACCAGCCGATGAGCCGCCGAGGTCGCCCGGACCCCGTGCGCCTCCCGCTCGAACAACGTCAGGCCCGTCTCCTTCTCCAGCGCCGAGATCTGCTGCGAGATCGCGGAGGCGGTGTAGCCCAGCTCGCGGGCGGCCACGACGAACGAGCCGCTGCGTACGACAGCCCGCAGGGTGAGCAGATGTGAGGGCTTGAGCAACGGGTCCTCCTGGGGCGACGGGTGGGAGCGGGGGATGGGACGGCGACGTGGCCGGGGCCGGGGTCAGGCCAGGGCCAGGGCCAGGGCCAGGGCCAGGGTAAGCGTTCCTTCGTCTCGGCGCTCAATTCTTTCGTGCTGCTGGGCCTTGTGGCTCGGCCGGCGGACGCAGATCGTGGCGTGGACGGGTCGAACACGACCGTGGAGCGAGAAGGAGCGACCGCAGTGACCGCAGTGCCCGCGACAGCGCAACTCCCGGACCCTTCCGACGCGGAAACTGTCACCGAGGCGCTCGGCCGGGGCGGCTGCGGGGAAGTGCACGGCGACGCGGGAAGCCGCGCCGCGTACTCGGCCGACGCGTCCAACTACCGGCAGATCCCGCTGGCCGTGGTCTTCCCCGGCGAGCGGCAGCACGTGCTCAACACCCTCGCCGTCTGCCGCCGCCTGGGCGTACCCATCACCTCCCGGGGCGCGGGCACCAGCACCTCGGGCCAGGCCGTCGGCTCCGGCGTGGTCATCGATTTCTCCCGCTACTTCAACCGCCTGCTCGCACTGGACCCGGCCGACCGCACCGCCACGGTGCAGCCGGGCATCGTCCTGGACGACCTCCAGCAGGCCGCTGCCCGGCACGGGCTGCTGTTCGGCGCCGACCCGTCGACCCACAGCCGCTGCACGCTGGGCGGGATGATCGGCAACAACGCGTGCGGCTCGCACTCCGTGGCCTGGGGACGCACCGCGGAGAACGTCGTGGAGCTGGAGGTGGTCACCTACCGGGGCACAGTCCTGCGCCTGGGCGAGATGACGCGGGCCGAGATCGACGAGGCCGTCGCCGCCGGCGGCGAACGGGGAGAGCTCATCGCATCCCTGCACCGGCTGGCCGAGAGCAACCTGGCGACGCTGCGTACGGAGCTCGGGCGCTTCCCCCGGCAGGTGTCCGGCTACGCCCTGGAACAGCTGCTGCCGGAGCGCCGCTTCAACCTCGCCAGGGCGCTGGTCGGCAGCGAAGGGACCCTCGCGCTCATCCTCTCCGCCACGGTCCGTCTCGTGACGCCCCCACCGGCGCGGGCCCTGGTCGTGCTCGGCTACCAGGACGCCTGTGCCGCAGCCGACGCGGTCCCCGGCCTCCTTCAGCACCGGCTGCTGGCCCTGGAAGGGCTGGACCAGGCCCTGACCGACATCGTCAGCAGGCCCGAGACCCGGCAGGCGATCGACACCCTGCCCCGCGCCCGGGCCTGGCTGTTCGCCGAACTCGGCGGCACGGAGGACGAACTGCCCGCGCGCGCTGCGGAACTCGCCTCGGCAGCGGGCCGCACCGCCGGCTTCACCAGCAGCGAAGTCGTCACCGACCCGGCGCGGGCCCGGCAACTGTGGCGGATCCGCGAGGACGGCGCCGGCCTGGCCACGCGGCTGCCCGGGGGAGCCGAAGCCTGGCCCGGCTGGGAGGACGCCGCCGTACCGCCCGGACAACTGGGCTCCTACCTGCGTCAGTTCACCGACCTCCTCCAGCAGCACCGGCTGCAGGGAGCCGTCTACGGCCACTTCGGCGAGGGCTGCCTGCATGTACGCATCAACTTCGACCTGGCCACCGAGCACGGCACCGCCGTCTTCCGCTCCTTCGTCACCGACGCCGCGAAACTCGTCGCCGCTCACGGTGGCTCACTCTCGGGAGAACACGGCGACGGACAGGCACGCTCGGAGCTGCTGCCGCTGATGTACAAGCCCGCTGTCATCGCGCTGTTCGAGCAGTTCAAGGCCGCATGGGACCCCGACAACGGCCTGAACCCCGGAATGATCGTCGATCCGCTGCCCGTCGACGGCAACCTGCGCGTCAGCCCGCACCGCACGCCATTGCCGCTGACCACCGTCTTCCCGTTCCATGCCGACGACGGCGACTTCGCCAAGGCCACCCGCAGATGCGTCGGCGTCGGCAGATGCCGTACGGCCACGCCCGGTGGGGGCGGCGTCATGTGCCCCAGCTACCGCGTCACCGGGAACGAGAAGGACTCCACCCGGGGCCGTGCCCGGCTGCTGTACGAAATGACCCAGGGCGAAGTGATCACCGACGGGTGGCGGTCCACCGAGGTGCGTGACGCGCTCGATCTGTGCCTGTCCTGCAAGGGATGCAGCACCGACTGCCCGGTGGGCGTGGACATGGCCACCTACAAGTCGGAGTTCCTGCACCACCACTACCGGCGGCGCCTGCGCCCTGCCTCCCACTACTCCATGGGCTGGCTGCCGCTGCTCTCCCGGGCAGCCGCACGCGTGCCCCGGCTGGTCAACGCGGTGACCGCGTCCCGGCTGGCACCGGCGGTCAAACGCCTCGGCGGCATCGCCGCCGAGCGGGAGGTTCCGCGCTTCGCCGACCGGACCTTCCTCTCCTGGTTCCGCACGCGTTCCGCCCGGGGCGACGGCCACCGCGGGCCCGTCGTGCTGTGGGTGGACTCCTTCAACAACCACTTCACCCCCGAGGTGCTCAAGGCCGGCGTCGAGGTACTGGAGCATGCCGGCTACACCGTCCAGGTCCCCGACGGCACCCAGTGCTGCGGGCTGACCTGGATCACCACCGGGCAGCTCGGCGTGGCTCGTCGGATCGCCCGCCGTACCGTCACCGCGCTCGCGCCCCTCACCCGCGCCGGGATCCCCGTCGTAGGTCTGGAACCCAGCTGCACCGCAGCACTGCGGACGGACCTGCCCGAACTCCTCGACGGCAACGCCGAAGCGCGGACCCTCGCGCAGAGCACCCGCACCCTGTCCGAACTCCTCGTCCACCACACCCCCGGCTGGCAACCACCCAGCATCGAGGCCCGAGCCATCAGCCAGACCCACTGCCATCAGCACGCGACCAGCGGCTTCGGCGCCGACAGCACCCTGCTCGCGGCCATGGGAGTCAGCAACAGCGTCCTGGACTCCGGCTGCTGCGGGCTCGCGGGCAACTTCGGCTTCGAACGCGGCCATTACGACGTTTCGGTCGCGGCCGGCGAAGAGGTCCTGCTGCCCGCCGTACGCGCCGCCGCGCCGGACACCGTCGTGCTGGCCGACGGCTTCAGCTGCCGCACCCAGATCGCCCAGCAGACCGAGCGCAGCGGCACCCACCTCGCGCAACTGATGGCCCGCGCCCTGCCCACCCGTTCCTGAATCCCTTCCAAGAGACAAGGATCCGCACCGTGACCGACGCCCTCTCCCTCGTCGACGACTGGGGCCCCGAAAAGATCGTCGTCGTCTCCCACCGCCGCACCGGCATGAAAGGCGTGCTGGTCATCGACAACACGGCTCGCGGAGTGGGCAAGGGCGGCACCCGTATGGGGCCGAACGTCTCCGTGGGGGAGATCGCCCGGCTGGCCCGGGTCATGACCTGGAAGTGGGCCGGGGTCGATCTCTTCTACGGGGGAGCCAAAGCGGGCATCGTCGCGGACCCTGCCTCTCCCGACAAGGAAGCCGTCCTGCGGGCCTTCGCGCGTGCCCTGTCCAACGAGGTGCCGCGCGAATACGTCATGGGGCTCGACATGGGACTGACCGAGGACGACGCTGCCGTCATCCAGGACGAACTCGGCGACCGCGGCGCCGCGGTCGGCACCCCGGGACACCTCGGCGGAGTCGCCTACGACAAGCTCGGAGTGACCGGCTACGGAGTCGCCGAGGCAGCGGACGCCGCAGCCGGGCATCTCGAACTGCCGCTCAGCGGCTCCCGGGTGGCCGTACAGGGCTTCGGAGCCGTCGGCCATGCCGCCGCCCTGCGCTTCGCGGAGCTCGGTGCCACGATCGTCGCCGTCTCCACGGCCCGGGGCGCCCTCCACGACCCCAGCGGACTCGATGTGCACGCGCTGCGGGCCGCGCGCGAAGAACACGGCGACGCCTTCGTCTCCCGGCACCACCAGGGCACCCTTCTGCCGCCAGGGCAGGAACTCACCGTTGACTGCGACGTCTTGGTACCGGCAGCGCTCCAGGACGTCATCGACGAGGCAACGGCCCACCGGATCAAGGCCAGGCTGGTGGTGGAGGGCGCCAACCTGCCCACCTCCCCCCAGGCGCAGACCATTCTCGCCGAGCGCGGGATCACTGTCGTACCGGACTTCATCGCCAACGCGGGCGGCGTCGTCGCAGCCGCCTTCGCCATGGACGCCCGCTACTCCGGCTTCCGCCCCGAGAGCGCTGCCATCTTCGAAACGGTCTCCCAGCGGCTCCGCGCAAATGCCCTGGCCGTCCTCGAAGCCGCTCGGCACGGCGCCACCACGCCTCACCTCGCCGGCCGCCGCCTCGCCGAGGAACGCGTCGCCGCCGCGATGCGCAGCAAGGGCCGCCTCGCCCGGCACTGACTCCGCAGCCTCCTGCGCTGTCGCGCAGACGGGGTTCCGCGCGCGCTGTCGCGCAGACCGGGTTCCGCGCGTACAGGGGCGGCGGGTACTGATGGGATCGGCGCGTCCGACGCCGAACACCGGAAGGAGCCCGATCCTGTGCCCGACACCGCTCTGCTCGCCATGGACCTTCAGCAGGGGCATGTTCCCCACATTCCCGACCCCGGCTACCTGGCCCGTGTCGCCTCCGCGATCGGCGCGGCACGGGCTGCGGGCATCCCGGTGGTGCACGTCGCGTTCGGCCTTCGTCCCGGCCATCCCGAGGTGCACCCCCACAACCGGATGCTGTCGTCCTTCGCCCCCGAAGCGTTCACCGACAGCGACCCCGCGGCCGCCATCCACCCGGACGTCGCGCCGCTCGACGGTGAGATCGTCGTGACCAAGAACCGTGCTTCCGCCTTCTCCGGCAACGACCTGCGGCAGATCCTGGCGGCCAACGGGATCGACCACCTCGTGCTCGCAGGCATCGCCACCGGCGGCGTCGTCCTCGCCACCACCTGCCAGGCAGCCGACCTCGATTACCGGCTGACCTTCCTTGCCGACGGCTGCGCCGACCCCGATCCGGAACTGCATCAGATGCTCATCGAACGGGTCTTCCCCCGCCGGGGCGACGTCACCTCCATCGACCACTGGACCAGGGCCATGGGTTAGGGCCATGCCATGAAAGGGGAACGCGGGGCGCCTCAGCCGAGGGGAAGGGAGTGGTGGGATGCGGCCAGGCGACGGCCCGGGGCCCGGTGACGAGAAGCCAGGGTTCGCCCTGCCGCGAGGAGCGACCGGATTCTTCAGCCCGCAGAACGGGCCGCTTCCCGAGACGGATCTCCGCACCCTCCGCACCGGGCTGTACGCAGCCGCCCGCGCCGCCGGAGGGAAGGTGGGCGAGCTGGAGGAACGTGTCTACCCTCGGACGTTCCACACAGCGGCGATCGTCGACGACACAGGCGAGCACATCCTCCTGTGCCACGCACACCATCCCTGTATCGCATTCGTGCGGGAACGCCGGCACTGGTACACCGAGGAGTTCCTTGCACCTCCGCCCTGGGCTCGCGCCTTCGAGCAGGCGGGGTTCGTGGTACTTGGTCGTGAGCAGCTCGGTATGCCCCTTACGGATGTCGACACCTCCGTGCTGAGCCAGGGCGAGTGGCGGGAGATCCGCTACTTCGGCGTCACCACGTTGGGCGGGGTGCTCTTCAATGCCTGGGACTGACTTCCGGAGGGCGCCGGGTGTCCCTGCCCGACGTCCGCAGGCTGCGGGTGCTCGACCAAGCCCTTCGAGCAGGGAGGTACATAAGCCTTCGGCCCACGCGACGAACCCCACTGCGCAAAGTCTTCCGTAATTTTCAGCAAGCTGTTACGTTCCACGCCGTACTCAGCACACCGTCAAGTCACCGGTGGCGACCCGTAAATCACCCGCGAAACAGCCCCGCCAGTGAAGGAGTCCCGCCCGTGCAGAGACTCGGCACAGCCCTGCTCGCGGCCGTACTCGCCCTGCCGCTGCTGGGCGGCGTCCCGGCCCGCGCCGCCGGGGACGGCGCGGCACCGGACACCACCGACCTTGGCACGGCGCGGGTGCAATGGATCGACCGCACGACCGTGGCCTGGCCCAGGACGCTGGGTGATCCCGCGGCGCCCCACCGGCTGGTCACCGACCCTCAAGGCGACCTCGCCGTACGGGACGGCAGGCTCAGCGGCGGAGGTCGCACCATCCCTTTGACGCGGGTACCAGGCGGCCTCAGCCCCGAACAGCGGGCGAAATGGCCGCACTTGGCCGACGGATACGACGCCTACCGCGTATCCGAACCGGACCTGGACGAACTGCGCAAGGCGTTGCGCGGTCAGGTCGTGGCCACGGCAGGAGCGGACGAACTGTCGGCCGCCACCGGCGTCCAACTGCCCGGCGTCCTGGACGATCTGTACGCGGGGAAGGCGAAGCACGCCTGGCTCGGCCCGGCCTTCCACGGCGGTCGCCGCACCTCCCTGGCCCTCTGGGCACCGACCGCACGCAGCGTACGGGCACTGGTCGCGGGCCGGTCCGTACCCCTGCGCCGGGACGAGGCGAGCGGCATCTGGCGGGCCGAGGGCAACTGGCGTTCCGCCACGTACCGTTACCGGGTCACAGTGTGGTCGCCCAGCGCGGGGAAGCTCGTCACCAACGACGTCACCGACCCCTACTCAACGGCCCTCACCGCGGACTCCGAACGGAGCGTCGCCACCGACCTCCGCGATCCACGGCTCGCCCCACCAGGCTGGTCCCGGCTGCGGAAACCGGCGCCCACAGCCCTGCGGAACGCGCAGATCCAGGAGTTGCACATCCGCGACTTCTCCCGGGACGACCGCACGGTGACCGCCCGCCACCGGGGCACCTACCGGGCGTTCGCGGAGCGTGGCTCGGACGGAATGCGGCAGCTGCGGAAGCTGGCCCGCGCCGGGACCTCCCACGTACATCTGCTGCCCGCCTTCGACTTCAGCTCCGTACCGGAACGGCGCGCGGACCGGCAGCAGCCGGACTGCGACCTGGCCGCACTGCCCCCCGACTCCGACCAGCAGCAGAAGTGCGTACGCGAGACCGCCGGGAAGGACGCCTTCAACTGGGGCTACGACCCGCAGCACTACACCGTCCCGGAGGGCTCCTACGCTTCGCAGCCCGACGGACCCTCCCGTACCCGGGAATTCCGCGGCATGGTGCAGAACCTCAACCGGGCCGGGCTGCGTACCGTCATGGACGTCGTCTACAACCACACCGTGGCCGGCGGCCAGGACCCGCGCTCCGTCCTCGACCGGATCGTGCCGGGCTACTACCACCGGTTGAACGCCGACGGCACCATCGCCACCTCCACCTGCTGTGCCAACACCGCACCCGAACACGCCATGATGGGCAAACTGGTCGTGGACTCGGTGGTCAGCTGGGCCCGCGACTACAAGGTCGACGGCTTCCGCTTCGACCTGATGGGCCACCATCCCAAGGCCAACATCCTCGCCGTACGCCGCGCTCTGGACGCACTCACCCCGGCCCGGGACGGTGTGGACGGCAAGAACATCGTCCTGTACGGCGAAGGCTGGAACTTCGGCGAGGTCGCCGACGACGCCCGGTTCGTCCAGGCCACCCAGAAGAACATGGCGGGCACCGGCATCGCCACCTTCTCCGACCGGGCCCGCGACGCGATCCGCGGCGGCGGCCCTTTCGACGAGGACCCGCGCGTGCAGGGCTTCGCCTCCGGTCTCTACACAGCCCCCAACTCCTCACCCGCCAACGGCAGTCCGGCACAGCAGCGGGCACGGCTGCTGCACTACCAGGACCTGATCAAGGTCGGGCTCAGCGGCAACCTCGCCGACTACCACTTCACCGACTCCCGCGGTCGCCGCGTCACCGGCGCCGAGGTCGACTACAACGGTGCCCCCGCCGGGTACGCCGAGCGGCCCGGCGATGCGCTCGCCTACGCCGACGCGCACGACAACGAGACGCTGTACGACGCGCTCGCCTACAAACTGCCTCGGAGCACCAGGCCCGCGGACCGGGCCCGGATGCAGGTGCTCGGCATGGCCACCGCAGCCCTCTCCCAGGGCCCCGCGCTCTCCCACGCGGGCTCCGACCTGCTCCGCTCCAAGTCGCTGGACCGCAACTCCTACGACTCGGGCGACTGGTTCAACGCCCTGCACTGGGACTGCCACCGCGGCAACGGCTTCGGCCGCGGCCTGCCCCCGGCGCCCGACAACGAGGCGAAGTGGCAGTACGCCAAGCCCCTGCTCAGCGATCCCCGGCTGCGGCCGGACTGCGCACAGATCACCGCCACCGCCGCCGCCTACCGCGACCTGGTGCGCATCCGTACCACCGAACCCGCCTTCGGCAAGAAGACCTCCGCCGAAGTGCAGCGCTCCCTCTCCTTCCCACTGTCCGGCCCCGCGGCCGGGGAGACCCCCGGCGTGGTCACCGCACAACTGGACGATCTGGTGCTGGTCCTCAACGCGACCCCACGGCAGCAGACCCAGCGCCTCCCGGGCCTCGCCGGGCGCGGATACGCCCTTCACCCCGTACAGGCCCGCCGGCGCCGACCCGGTGGTGAAGCAGTCGGCGTACGAGCAAGCCACCGGCACCTTCACCGTCCCCGCCCGCACGGTCGCCGTCTTCCGTCGGTGAACAGCGCCGAGAGGGACGGCTGTTCCGACTCCGACGCCACCCACCCCGCCCTGGGCACCGTGCGTGACGCGTTCCGCGGCATTCTCGCCCACATCTACCTCGCCGTGTGCGCGGCCCTGGTCATCTGGGCGGTAGTGGCGAGCAGCGGCGACCAGCCCGACGCCTCCATAGCCGGAGTGGTGCCGCTGTTCGCCACGGCACCGGTGAGCCTGATCGTGCTCGCGCTGCCGGACCACATCTCCATGCTCTTCGTCGCCGTCGGCCTCGGTGCCCTGGTGAACGCCCTGGTCATCGGCTGGTGTGCCCGCGTACTGCGGCTGGGCCGTGGCCGCTGAGCACCGACGGCCTGAAGCGAGGCCGAGGCTCCTTGGCGCCGCCCTCGAGGCGCTCGTCGTGCCGGGTGCGACGGCCGCGCTTACGCTCGACCTGCTGTCTGTCCCGCTGCTGCCGCGTCGTGCAGGGGTCCTATGGCTGTCCACCGTGGCTCGCCCCGCAGGGAGGCGGAGTTCTCCGGCGACCGCTTCGTCACCGCGGTGCTGGCCGAACTGGATGTGACCACCGGCATGCTGGAGTGGGTGTGCTGCGGCCACCCGCAACCGGCCGTTGTGCGCGGGCACGGCATCGTCCATCTGGACGGTTCCCGAGACGTTGCGTCGGCTCATCCGGCATCACCTGGAGTATCACGAGGGCCGGCTGAGCGACGACGCGACCGTGCTGCTGGCGGAGTGGCACGGCCCGGTGGGCCTCGCCACCAGCGAGACGTAAGACCTGGCCGGTCTCCCCGACGTGGCAGACGTTTCCGGTCTCGACGAGTGAACCGGGTCAACACCGTGCGGAAGCCCCACACCGGTTGACCGGCCGTCGCGTGAACGCGCAGACACGGGCACGCGCCTCTCCACAGACGGGCACACCCTCCACGGCCGGGCAGGAGGCGCTCCAGCGGTGCGTGCGCCAGGCGACTGTCCGGGCAAGATGCAAAGGTCAGCCTTACCTAAGTACGATCTCCGTGGACGGGACCGCACGGAGGAACTCGGCAGAAAAAGGCGGGAGTTGAGAACGGTGGAGGAGACCGGGACCGCAGCAGGGTCCGAGCCGGCGGAGCATTCACCGCAGACCGACGAGGCCGGGGGCGGCGAGCGCTTCACGGTACTCCGCCTCCTGTACGGCACTTTCACCGCCCAGACCGTGGGTGCTGCCGTGCGGCTGGGCATCATGGATGCGATCGGCGAGGACACCAGGACGGCGAAGGACATCGCCGCCGACTGCGCGACCGACTCGGGTGCCACGCACCGGCTGTTGCGGGCTCTGACCGCGCTGGGGCTGCTGACCGAGCCGCGGGCCGGGGCGTACGCACTGACGGAGGTGGGAGCCGCGCTGCGCCGTGACGCGCCCCGGTCCCTGGCTGCCCTCGCCGATGTCTTCACGGACCCGCTGATGGTGCGCGGCTGGGAGCGGCTCGACGACGCGGTGCGCAGTGGACGGCCGGTCTTCCCGGAGATCTTCGGCAAGAGCTACTTCGACCACCTCGCCGATGACCAGGAGCTCTCCGCGCGGTTCAACCTGGCGATGGGGGAGTCCTCCCGCACCACGGCCGAACTGCTGCCGGACGCCTACGACTTCTCCCGCTTCGGCACGGTGGTCGACGTGGGCGGCGGCGACGGCACCCTCCTCGCCTTCGTCATGCGACGCCATCCGCGACTTCGCGGCACCGTGTACGACACCGCCGCGGGCCTCGCGCAGGCGGCGGAGGTGATGGACCGGGCCGGAGTGGCCGACCGCTTCAGCGCGGTCACCGGCGACTTCTTCACCTCCGTGCCCGAGGGCGGCGATCTGTACATCCTCAAGGCGGTACTGCACGACTGGGACGACGAGCAGTGCGTCGCCATCCTGCGCAACATCCGCGACGCGATCCCCGCGCACGGCCGGCTGCTCGTCGTGGAAGGCGTACTGCCCGCCCGGGTCGACCCCGGCCTGGCGGGCGGCTACCTCGGGGATCTGAACATGCTCGTCAACCTCGGCGGCAGGGAACGCACCGGGGACGACTTCCGTGCCCTGTGCGTGCGCGCCGGCTTCACCTTCCCGACCATGACTCCGCTGCCCTCGACGAGCGGCTTCTCCCTCCTGGAGGCGTTCCCGGCGCACGACGACGGCAACTGAGGTCCTGTCTATGGGGGCAGTTGCCGAGCTCCACGACCGTGCCCGCGGGATGCACGTCGAGGAATTCGGTCACCCACGATCGGACAAGGCGGTGCGCAGCACCGAGCCGATCAGGCTGGGCAAGTCGTCGAAACGGGCGAAGTCGTAATCGACCGACGCGACGATCTCCTCGGCCCGGGTGTCGCGCAGGACGGCCTCCTGTTTGCGGTTCTCCACCGCGCGGCCGTACAGGGGGATCAGAAGAGTTTCCTGAGCGGTGCCCAGTTGTATGCCGTGCTCTGCGATGTCATCGACCTGGGTCGATGTGCGTTCTGGGCGTTCCTCACCGGCGCGCACGGGCCCGTGCCTCGCGTGGTGGGCGGATGAACTGCAGCTCCAGCGTCACCGGCGGCTGCGCAACTCCGGGACCTCCCTCGGCGGCCCAGCGCAGCAGGTCGTCCGTGCAGTCGTCGTCCGTCGCGAAGCCGATCCAGGTCGCCCGGCCCCCGGCCCGGCGGCCGGCGGTGGAGGGCTGGACGACGATGACATTGGCCTGACCGCACGGGCCGAGGCAGTCCGTCGTACGGACGGCGAACCGCCCGCCCGAGTCGGCGGCCTCCGCGCGCAGCCGGTCGAGCTGCCAAGCGTGGTCCGTCTCCGGGTACTTGCGCGGGTTGCCGCAGCAGCAGCCGCGGCATACGACGAGCGTGCAGGGCCGGTCGGCGGCACGGATTCCGGCCCGGGTCCCGAACCGGTTCACAGGACCGCACCGGGGTCGCGTTCGGTACGGCGCTCGGGGGCGGTCATGTGGCTCCTGTGTCCTGGCCGGCGGGGAGAGGGACGCACCGAGAGTTCGGCGAGAACGATGCTCGGCCCCGGTGGTCCGGGTCGTCCCGGTGATCGGGCTTCCAGTGGCAAGACAGCTCCGGTTCCCCTTCTTGGTCGCCGGTGGCCGGCCTGCACTCGGCACACAGACCGGTGAGTTCAACAGTGTGCTCCACCGCAACATAGCCGGTGTCGGCGGCGACGCTCGCAGCCCACTGCTCGACGACCTCCGCGTCCACCGGCCGACTACGGCTGCAGCAGCGGCAGATCAGATAGTGGCGGTGACCGTCGGAAGGCCGCAGCAGGAAGAGCCGCCCGCCGGTCTCGTCGCGCACGACGTCGACACCGCCGTCCGCCTCAAGTTCGCGCAGCGCGCGGTAGACGGTCGTCAGCCCGATCGAGTGGTCACCGGTGACCAGCAGGGTATGCAACTCCTGGGCCGACACGAAGTCCTGACAGCCCGCGAGCTCCCGCAGGACCGCCCGCCGCTGCCGGGTCGTCCGGCCGCCCACAGCAGATCACCCCCATCCGTCGGCGCTCGCCGCACCGTTCCGTGCACGGGGGTTGAGTGTAGATGAAAATGAAAGTCAGGACCATATGAATGACGCCTCATGCGACCTCATGCGATACCTCATGCATCAAGAGCCGCGAACAACTACCGGGCCAGGTCCGGTCTCGGCCGCTCCGTACCATGCCGTATGGTACGGTCGCTGTCGTCGGCGATACGGCGATACGGCGATACGGCGATCAAGGCGGGGACATGGCGAGCAGGCATGACTGGCTGGAGGAAGGGCTCAGGATTCTGAGCGAGGACGGTGCGCCCGCGCTGACCATCGAGCGGCTCACCACCCGTCTCGGCCTGACCAAGGGGTCCTTCTACCACCACTTCAAGGGCATGACCGGGTTCAAGACCGATCTGCTCGCGTACTACGAGACCGAGCACACCAGCCGTTACATCGCCGACGTGGAGCGCGTCGGCGACACGGCAGCGGCCAGGCTGCACCGCCTGATGGATCTGGTCCTGGACAGCAAGGGGGACAGTGATCGTCTGGAGATCGCCGTCCGCGCCTGGGCCTTCCAGGACGCCGAGGTCCGCGCGCTCCAGGAGCGCGTCGACCGGCTGCGTATCGAGTACTTGCAGTCGCTGGCGCGCGATCTGGGCGGCGCCGACTCCACCTCGGTGCCCCTGGCGCGGCTGTTCTACCTGCTGTTGGTCGGGGCCCAGCAAGTCGTCCCGCCCGTGCCCGCGGAGGACCTGCGGGAGATCTACGCACTGGCGCTGCGGCTGGCGGCGCCGAACGAGGAAGGACCCAGCGCATGAGCGGACTGGCCCGCTGGATACCCCGGCTGATCATCGCAACCGCTGTACTGCACTTCGTCTGGGCCTTCGCCCAGCCCAATGCCTGGGCCGGGATCGCCCAGGACGGTTTCGTGCGCACGTCCATCGACAGCGATGCCGCGGACTACTTCGAACGCGAGGCCAGCATCTGGTTCCTGACCTGCGGCGTCGCATTCCTCGCGCTGGGAACACTCGCCCGGCACACCCTCCGCGTCACCGGTCACCTGCCCGCCCAGATCGGCTGGTACCTGCTGGCTCTCGGCGTGCCGCTATGCGTCATCTACTTTCCCGTCACGGGCAGTTGGGCCCTGCCCGTCATCGGTATCCTCGCCCTGATCGCCACCCGCCGCACCGCCACGTCACCGTCCCAAGGCACCACCTCTCTTCGGAAGCCCGCCCGTTAGGGCTCGCCGAAGGATCTTGCCTACCCGGCATGGGGAACTGCGCGCCCAGCCATAAGGCACCCGCAGCCTGCGAGGTCGGGCAGGGGCACCCCCTCCCAGCACAGGGGAGGGGGCCGGACAAGACCCGCCGGACTCAATGTGGCGGCGCACCAGCGAACCGGCTCACGACGGCACCCGCGTGGCCTCGGGCGGAGCCTCCCGGGGCCCGGGCGGCGTCAGGATGGTGTGCTCCGGGATGTGCGCGGTGTCGCCACGGGCCAGCAGCCAGTAGAGGGCGGCGGGCACGGCCAGCCCGACGAGCCAGGAGATGTCGGCGCCGCCGAGCGGATTCACCAGCGGGCCGGTGTAGAAGTGGGTCACGAGGAAGGGGAACTGCGCGGCGAGGCCGACGGCGTAGACCGAGAGGGCCTTCCACCGCCAGGCGCCGTACCGCCCCTGCGGATCGCTGAGGGCCGGCAGATCGTAGCGTTCCTTCGCGATGAGGTAGTAGTCGACGAGGTTGATGGCCGACCACGGGGTGAAAGCGGTGAGCAGGAAGAGCAGGAAGTCCTTGAACGAGGTCAGAAAGCTGTCCTTGCCCGCCAGCGCCACTGCCGTGCCGGCGACCATGATGGCGGCGATGTAGCCGGCCCGGGCCCGCGGTCCCAGCTCGCGCTGGCCCCGGAAACCGCTGACACCGGTCACCATCGACATGAAGCCGCCGTAGGTGTTGAGGACGTTGATGGTCAGCTTCCCCAGTGCGATGACGAAGTAGAGGAACGAGGCCATGAGCCCGGCCCCGCCCAGCCCCACGACGTAGCTCACCTCGTGTCCGACGAACGCGGGACCGGCCGCCGCCGCGGCCAGCGCTCCGAAGGTCATGGACCACTGCGAGCCCAGCGTCGAGCCGCTCAGCGTCCACCAGAACGTGGCACGGGCCGAGGTGGAGCGTGGCAGATAGCGCGAGTAGTCGGCGACGTACGGCCCGAAGGCCAGCTGCCAGGAGGCGGACAGCGAGACCGCCAGCAGGAAGAGCGGGAAGGAGAACGTGCGATCGGCCAGCAGCTCGGACAGGTCCGCGCGCTCCAGCAGCCGGAAGCCCAGGTAGACGAAGGCGAGCGCGCACACCAGGCTTGCCACCCTGCCCAGCGCGTGGATGACGCGGTACCCGACAGCAGCGGCCACCGCGGTGACGAGCGCGAACAGCATGATGCCCGGCGTGTCACCGAGGTGGGTCAGCTCTCCGACCGCCTGGCCTGCCAGCACGCTGCCGCTGGCGAAGAAGCCGATGTACATCACGATGACCAGCGCCAGCGGCACCACCGCGCCCCGCACTCCGAACTGGGCCCGGCTGGAGATCATCTGCGGCAGCCCCAGCCGGGGCCCCTGCGCCGAGTGCAGCGCCATGACAGCCCCGCCCAGCAGGTTGCCGATCAGCAGGCCGAGCACCGCCCAGAATGCCTGCGCGCCGAAGACGACGGCGAGGGCGCCGGTCACAACAGCGGTGATCTGGAGATTGGCACCCAGCCAGAGAGTGAACTGACTGAACGCCTTGCCGTGTCGTTCCGCATCCGGGACGACGTCGATCGATCGCCGCTCCACCACTCCGGCCATCCGTTGCACCTTCTTTCTCGCACCCCGCGGTTCTGTATGGGGGTATTCATGCTGGGGGTCGAGTGAATGGCCGTCAATACATCGGCGTGAATCTTGCGTAACAGCAGGCGGAGCGGCCGGCCGGAGGGGAGCGGCCGGAACCTGCCGCACGGAACGGCCGGGCCCGCGTGTGCGGGCCCGGCCGTCGTCGTTGAGCGCGGGCGTCGGGACCGGCCTCAGGAGACCGGCGGAGAGGCGTTCTTCAGCAGTTGCTGGAACTGGGCCGGGAACCACTTGCCGGACAGCGGCGCGTCAGGCATCGCCCCGGAGGGGTTGTAGTCGTTGCGTGCGTTCCCCTGGTACGTGGGATCACACATGCGGTCGAAGCCCTTGCCCTCGTCGTTGGGGATCTCGGTGCTGGACCCGTCGGACTCGCCCGGCGGCTTCATCCACACATACGCGTGGATTCCGGCGGCCGGGGAGGCTTGCGGGCGCTCACCCAGGCCGGCGCCTGCCTGGTTGCACCAGTTGCCCGCGTGTATGCGGCGGTCGTAGCGCCCGCCGTCGACATCGGCGTCGACCGAGGTGGTGGGCCCGGGGCCGGTGGGCTGCTCCGAGCCGCCCCAGCCGTTGCGGGAGGTGTCCGCCGGTACGGGCCGCTCTTCTCCCAGCAGACTTCAGCCGGAATCCGCGGTGCCCGGGCGGTCGCTCGTCGTGTGCACCGTCAGCAGGGCAAGTCCGCTCAGGAGGACGACGCGGGTGGCGGCTTCGAGACCGTTCCACTTCTCGGACTGCCACATGGCGAACCACTCCCCGCCGATGGCTATGAAGCCCGCGCCGAACAGCAGAAGGAGCATCAGCAGACCGGCGGTCGACAGGAAGCGGGCCCGTCGCAGGTCGCGACGCCGGAGCCACAGCCAGGTCGCGGCGATCAGGACGAGTGCCGCGATGGTCTCCCAGCCGATGATCGCGATGTAGGCGGCGTCCTGCCAGGCGTTCGAGGTGATCGCCCGCCACATCAGGTCGTCGTCCCGGAAGGTGGTGTCCATCGCCAAGACATGGCGTACGAACTGTCTGTTGGTGTCGAAGTCCGTGATGTTCCCGAAAGCGACCAGCGCGATGTACAGGGCGACTGTGGCGGTCAGCACGGTTGCCGTTGCCTCGCGGACGCCGAAACGGCCGCGGGGCCGGGCGGTCGGCGTCCCGTCGCGCGGGCGGGGAGGATGATCCGGTGAGACGTTCATGGTCCGACTATGGGGCAGCGTGCCGTGTCGTCCAAGGCCGCGTGGGCGACGGCGACCGTCCGCTGCCCTCGACCGCTGCCCGATGCTCCGCGCACGGTGCGGGCAGGATGCCTGTGAACCATATCCTGTCCGGGCTCGCCACCAACCCCGCCCTGCCGTCCGAACTGGCCGACCGACTGGTCGGGATGGCGGAGGACGATGTTGCCGCAGCAGCCCTCGCCGACCGTGGGGACCTCAGCCGGAGGGGCGGGTAAGCCCTCGCATGGGGAGCCGCGCACCATGTGGGCCGAGCCGGAGTGTCAGTGGGCCACCCTAAGATCGCGGACATGGAACTACGGGGAAAGACAGCGGTGTTGATGGGGCGGTTCCCCGGGCTGTCGCGCGCTACGGCGAAGGCCGGCCTCGAGGCGCTGGGTGTCCGGGTGTCGGGCTCGGTGTCCGGCAAGACGGACCTGGTCTTCGCCTCGCACGACGCGCGGGGGCCCAAGATCGGGAAGGCGAGCATGCTCGGCATTCCGATCTTTGACTGGAAGACGTTGCGCGCGGTGCTGAAGAGGGCCGACGAGTCCTCGGCCGACGACGGGTCCGCCGGTGAGGCAGGGTTCGTGGATCACGCGTCGCTGATGTCGGCTGCCGACCCGGTTGCGCTGCTGGACGTTCTCCAGGGAGCGGACTGGTCCGCTTTCGTGGCGAAGCGGGACCTGCTGCCGCTCCGGGACCGGCTGTTGAAGATCGAGCGCACTCACGGGGTCAGCGAGGCCCACCGCTTCGCCACCGACCGGATCCGTGGCCTCGACGGCACTCGGCTGCAGCATCCGTACGGCCACATCACGGAGATCGAGTCGTCCGCTCTCAGCCCGTGCGGACGCTATCTGGCTACCGGAAGCTGGGTCGGTGACGACTATCACCGTGGTGGGGCCCTGCAGATCTGGGAAGTTCCCAGCGGCCGTTGCGTCAACGTCCTGGACCGCATCGATGGCGGCGTCGGCTGGCCCGACTATGACGACGTCATCCAGTGGTCGGACGACAGCACCCGAGTCGGGCTCGCCTACAACACCAACCAGGTGGGGGTCTTCGATCCCTTCGGTGCCGGCACGCATACATATCCGCTGGCAAGCGCGTCGGTGACGGACGGCGCCAGCCGACCGCCCGAGTGGGCGCTGGCTCCCGACGGCCGGCGCGCGTTCGTCAGGGCCGGAACCTCCGGTTCCATCCAGGGCTGCGTCGTTCCGCTGGAGGCAGGCGACCTGTACTGGTTGCCCGGCTATGCGTCTCCTTCGCATCCGTATCTGCTGGGCGAGGACCTTCCCGAGGATTTCGGTGAGAAGGGCGACGAACTGTGGCCGGAGTGCGGGGCCGGCTGGTCGACGGACGGCAGCCGGCTGTACATGTACGACCACCGGCGCAGACGGGATCTCGTCATCGACCTGGCCACCAAGCGCATCAGCTGGGCGACCAAGGAGGACAGAACGAAGACTTCCGCCGGGGACGGAGCCCCGGTGGCGGACGAATCGGGCGGAGTACGCGTCTCCGTCGGCTCGACCGGCGTGACTTTCCGACGGCCCGACACCGGAGGGGTGTTGGCCGACTTCGAGTTCCTCCTCGAACCACCAGGCCCACGCATCTTCGAGGACGACTACGCATTCGAGGAGCAGAACGTCAACTTCGCGCTCGACGCCGACACCTGGTGCGCGGCGTTCGACGAAGGCGTGGTCATCGCGCCACCGGACCGCAGGGAAGAGCTGGACGCGGTGCTGACCTGGTCGGTCGACCGGCGCTTCGCCTGGCCGGTGCGGTGGGGCGAGCTCGATGTCGTACCGGACGCGCAGGCCGCAGCCGAACGCCTCGGGGAGGACGGCTTCGGTTTCTTCGTCCGTAGGTACGTCGAAAGGCTCGCAGCCGCCGAGGCCGAGCGCGCCACCAAGGGGAACGCGGATGTCCAAGGGGACGGAACATGGCCACCGCCCAACACC
Organism: Streptomyces sp. 8N114; assembly: GCF_052245835.1. Taxonomy (NCBI): domain Bacteria; kingdom Bacillati; phylum Actinomycetota; class Actinomycetes; order Kitasatosporales; family Streptomycetaceae; genus Streptomyces; species Streptomyces sp. 8N114. Next base: position 95,769 of record NZ_JBQQBT010000007.1, read on the forward strand.
GCGACAGTGGGCGACCTTTTCTCGGCGGCCAGGGATTCCGTCTCCTCACTCGACAGCAGCTGGAATTTCGCCGTGAACGAGAGCCTTGGTCACGCGGCGCGGCTGCGGGCGCGGCGGGGAGAGGCCGAGGGCGCGGCGGAGCTGCTGGAAGCGATCCCCGACGCCGACGAGCGTGTCGTGGCTTCCGCTCACGTGGCCATGCTCCTGGCCCGCGTGGGACGGACCGAACAGGCCCGCGCCGCTTTCGACTTCGCCGAGCCGCGCGCGGAGGCGGCTCTCGGAGCCCATAACGCCGCCCGCGTCACCTCCGCGGTGGCCGGTGCCTGTCAGGCCCTGGGCGACACGGCCGCCGCCGATGCGTGGTTCGCTCGCGCACGGGAAGCCATCGAGCCGGAAACCAACGCATGGCAGAACCGTCTCGCGGTCATCTGGGCCCTCACCGAGTGCGGACGCGTGGACGAGGCACGGTCGCTGTGGACGTTGCCCGACGAGGACCGCCGGCTCAACCGCCCCAACGGCCTTTACGCCGAACCATGGTTGCTCTACCTGCTGAGCACCGACCGGGTCGACCTGGCCGGAGAGTTCATGGAAGCGTGCGTCCCGCCGAGGGACCGTCCGTCGAGCATGATCGATGCACTGGTCGAGCTCGGCAGACCCGATCTGCTCCGCTCGTGGCTCTCCGACTCGTGGTACATAGGCGACGAGAAGTACGAACGGGCCCAGGCCGTCGCCGACGGCGCACCGAGGCGGACCCTGCCGCCGACACCGACCGAGGAGGACGTCGCGGCTCTCGCCGAGGCGCACGCCGAGCTGCTCAGGACGCCACGCGCCAAACGTGAGAGGCCGACCGAGGAGCTCATCGAGCAGGCCGCGGGCTGCGGGCATCTCAGTGCCGTTGTGGACCTGCTCGGCAACCTTCCGGACCACGATTTCAACGACCGGCCGAAAGCCGCCTTCTCCGCGCTCTGGCGCGCCACCACGGGCCACTACGACGCCCCTTGGTGACGAGGCACCGGACCCGACCGGCCCATCCGTATCGCACAGTTCGTCCGGATGGGCCGGGGGAGGCCGCCAGCAGGCGATGTCGGCGACCAGGGCCTGTCCGACGGATCTTGCGACCCGGCATGGAGGGGAGGGGGTACGGCCTCACCGCATTGCCGCCGAAGGTCACGACGAGGTGGTCGCCGCCTGAGCAGGGTTGCCGGACAGCGCGACGAGCTAGCCGGCCAGCAGGCTGACGCCCGTGGGGACGGTGCGGCGATCTGCTGCGAGCCTGCTTCAGCCGATGTGCGCCCTGCGTACACTGGCGCGCACTGGCAACGGATGTTCGACGGGGGAGGGACCATGCAGCAGCGCTCGCCGGGTCTGTCCTCACGCCGTTCCGCGTCCGCGTTCCTCGCGTTTGTCTGGGGTGCTCTGCTGCTTCTGGCGGGCGCCGCCGCGGCTGCTCCGGTGCCGGGCGGTGCGCCGTCGACCGTCACCGTGACGGTGGACCGTGGAGCACACCACAGCGGAGAGACCCGTTCCTCCGTCTCCCGCCCTGACGCGCGGCGGAAGGCCGTTGCACACGGCGCTACCGTGACAGCCCCGCGCGAGGTGCGGCCACCCGGCCATCCTGCTCACCCGCCGGTGGTGCCGACTTCCGCGCCGACCACGGCCGCTGCGCCGCTCGTCGGCCGCGTCGCCGGCAACCCCTCCCAGGAGCGCGCGCCGCCGCGCTCCTCCCACGACCCGCGCACCAGCCGGGGCCCGCCCGACTCGCCGCTCGACGTCTGACCGAGTCGGCCGACTCCCTTCCGCCCTCCGCGCTGCCGCACCGATCTGTACGGACCGTGGCGTGCCGCTGAGACGGCCTGTTCTCCGCCGTTGCCGCTGCACGTCGCCGCGGGGTCACTGCATGTCGGCGGGGCCGCTGCATGGCGCCGCGTGCCGCCGCACATCGCCGTACGGCGTATCCACACATGCCGTACGGCAGAGGTGCCGTGACGCGGCATGGGGGGCAGGGGGTTCATGCCCCCACAACTCCGCTGTCTGTTGCGGGCGGCGGGAGTGAGCGGTCGGCTGCCATGTGTGCTGCGCGTGTGTCGCGCGGTGCCTTTCAGCCTGGAGTGGACTTGTCCCGTACGCCTCGCCGTACTCGTACTGCTGGTGCTCCGCACCGTTCCCGCGCGCCGATGTGGCGTGCGCTGCTCGCGCTTGTTGTCGTAGGAATCTCACTCTTCTTCGCCCTGACGACCCCGGCCCGGCTGGGGTTGGACCTCAAGGGCGGAACTCATATCGTTCTCGAGACCCGGGACGGCCCAGGTGTGCGGGCCGACGCGGCCGCTACCGACCGTGCGCTGGAGGTGCTCCGACAGCGCGTGGACGCTCTTGGCGTGGCCGAGCCGTCGCTGTCCCGTGCGGGGGAGAACCGGATCGTCGTCGAACTGCCCGGGGTGCAGGATCCCCGGGAGGCCGCCGAGGTGATCGGCCGTACCGCCCAACTGACCTTCCATCCGGTGGCGGGGGAGACCGCCCGCGGGCCCGCGCAGGACGCGCGGCAGCAGGAGGGCAAGGACGGCACCAGGGTCCTGCCCGACCCCGACCGCAAGGGCGCGTTCCTGCGGCTGGGGCCGACCGCGCTGAGCGGTGAAGGGGTGAAGAACGCCGAGCCGCAGCTCGACACCGCGCAGGGCGACGGCTGGAGCGTGACCGTCGATTTCCGGGACGGAGCCGCCGGACAGTGGGCCGAATTGACCGGTGAGGCCGCCTGCCGGCCTCCGGATGCCCCGCAGCGACGGGTGGCGATCGTCCTGGACGACCGGGTCGTCTCCGCGCCCCGTATCCAGGAGAGTGTGGCCTGCCGCGGCGGCATCACCGGCGGGTCCACACAGATCACGGGGGACTTCGGCGACGACGAGGCCAAGGACCTGGCGGCTCTCATCAAGGGCGGCGCGCTGCCCGTCCCGGTCGACGTGGTCGAGCAACAGACGGTCGGGCCCTCGCTGGGTGCGGACGCCATCCGGGCGAGCGCTCAGGCCGCGGTCATCGGACTGGTATGCACCGCGGTGTTCATCACCGTCGTCTACCGCCTGCTGGGCGCGCTGGCAACCCTCGCTCTCGGCCTGTACGGACTGATCTCGTACGCGTCGCTCGTTGCGCTCGGAGCTACTCTGACGCTCCCTGGGCTCGCCGGTTTCGTGCTCGCCGTCGGAATGGCGGTGGACGCGAACGTGCTGGTCTTCGAACGGGCCCGCGAGGTGTACGGCAGGCCCTCCCCGCGGCCGGACAAGGCACGGCGGGAGCGGGATCTGCGGCAGGCGCTGCGCACGGGGTTCCAGCAGGCGTACAGCGCCGTCATCGATTCGAACGTCACCACACTGCTGGCTGCCGGGCTGCTGTTCTTCTTCGCGACGGGGCCGGTCAAGGGCTTCGGGGTGACACTCTCGCTGGGGGTGCTCGCCTCGATGATCTCCGCGATGGTGATCACGCGGGTGCTCGCCGACTGGGCGGTGCGGCGCCGCTGGGTGCGGCGGCGGCCCGCGATCACCGGAATGGTCGGCTCTTCCCGGCTGCGCCGTTGGCTGACCGCGCGCAAACCGCGCCTCGCATGCCGTCCCCGCCTGTGGTTGAGCGTCATGACCGGGCTGGTACTGGTGGCGCTGGCCGGGATCGGGCTCCGGGGGCTGGAGTTCGGTGTGGAGTTCACCGGTGGCCGGCTGGTGGAGTACAGCACCAGCCGGTCCGTCGACGCCGAGACCGCACGCCGGGCCGTTGCGGACGCGAGCTTCCCCAGGGCGGTGGTGCAGGATGCGGGCGACGGCGGCATCTCCGTACGCACCGAAAAGCTCACCGACGCACAACGGGAGCACGTCCGGGAGGCTTTGGAGCCGACCGGGGGTGAAGTCTCGGTCGAACGGGACGAGATGGTGGGGCCCAGCCTCGGCAGCGAACTGCGTGACAAGGCTCTGCTCGCGCTGGGCATCGCCGTCGGGGCCCAGCTGCTGTACCTGAGCGTCAGGTTCCGCTGGACCCTGGCCACGGCGGCTGTGGCGGCCATGGTGCAGGACGTCCTGCTGGTGGTGGGGCTGTTCGCCTGGCTCGGTAAGCCGGTCGACAGCGTCTTCCTCGCCGCGCTGCTCACCGTCGTCGGATACTCGGTCAACGACACCGTCGTCGTCCTCGACCGGCTTCGCGGTATGCGCCGCGCGGACCAGTCGACGCCGCTGCCGGACCTGGCCGACGCGGCCGTGCTCCGCACCTTGCCGCGCACCGTGAACACCGGAACGGGCGCGCTGTTCATCCTCGTCGCCCTCGCGCTCCTGGGCGGTGACTCGCTGACCGACTTCTCGGTGGCACTGCTGGCCGGAGTGGTCTTCGGTACGGCCTCGACGGTGTTGACGGCGACACCGATGGCCGCGGCACTGGAACAGTGGCGGCCGGAGCCGCGCCGCGAGCCGGCGGCTCGGCAGCGCGGCAAGGACCGCTCGGGCGCGGTGGTGTAGGCGGTGGAAGAAGGCACGGTGCGCCCCGCGCTCGGTCTCCGAACGCGGGGCGCACCGTATCGGCCGCCGGTGAGCGGGCGGGCACTCGGTGGCCTGTATGCCCGTCCCCAACTCGTCGGGCTTCCCCGGCAGTTCATCGATACGACAGCGGCTGAGGGCAGGTCACTCCTCAGCTCCCGGGGCGCCCTCAGCCGGTGTCACCCACTCGACGAGTTGCACCACCACGCCGTTGGGGTCTCTCGTCTGGAAGAGCCGTTCGCCCCACGGCTCTTCACGAAGCGGCAGCGTGATGGGTGCGCCTTCGGCGCGCAGCCGCTTCTCCTCGGCTTCGAGGCCGGTGACGGTGAATGCCAGGATCAGGCCCGCGGCGTGCTGGTCGCGTTGGTCGGGCGGCAGGACCTCCGTGCCGCGGGTGAGGAGGACGAGGTCGACGGCCGCCCCCTCGTGGCTGAGGGAGGCGAACCCGTCGGCTTCGACGGTGACCTGGTAGCCGAAGTGCGTCACGAAGAAGTCGCGGGAGGCGGCTACGTCGTCGACCGTGAGGGAGACAGTGGTGGCGGAGAGCTGCACGGGTACGGGGCTCCTTCGATGGCGGCGGAAAGCTGGCGGCTGAAAGCTGGGGGCGTTGAAGCGGTGCTCCCTGCGCCCGGTCCCTCGGGGGTTCCCTGGGGGCCTTCGAGTCAGTACGTGCGGTGGGGCGCCTTGCGGGTGCGCGGCGGTGTGCTCCCCCGGCGGCCGGTGGGCGGGAGCTGCCGGGGTCCGCGCGGACCACGGTGGAGGGGGCCGTTGGACGGCGCTGCCGGGAACGCGGTGGGGGCGGGGGAGGCGGCGAGGGCGGAGAAAGCGGTGATGCCGTTGATGTCGACCTTGCGCATGCGCGTCCTCTCGTCAGGGTGCGGCGTCGTCGGTCCGTTCGACCGGACGCCACGTCTTACGTCGGACGTAAAATTACTCCGATGCCCCTCCGAACGTCAAGAGTATTTTTGCGTCCGTGGTAAATTTTTGTCATGGGTACTGAGACGACAGGCTTGCGCGAGGCCAAGAAGCAGGAGACGAGGCAGCTCATCTCCGATCACGCCACCAAGCTCTTCATGGCACAGGGCTTCGAGCGCACGACCATCGCCGAGATCGCCGCGGCGGCCCGCGTGGCGAAGAAGACGGTGACCAACTACTTCGCGCGCAAGGAGGACATGGCACTCGACCATCAGGACGCGTTCGTAGCCGCACTGGCCCGTACGGTCACCGACCGCCGCCCCGGCGAGTCAGCGCTGGCGGCGCTGCGCCGCGCCTTCGACGCCGACCTGGAGCAGCGCAGCCCCGTCGCGGGGTTCGCCGGGCCCAGGTTCACCCGCATGATCGCCGACAGCCCCACCCTCACCGCCCGCCTGCGCGACCTGCACGACTTGCGTGAGGAGGCCCTCGCGCACACCCTCGCCGAGGCAACCGACGCGGACCCCGACGACATCACCCCCAGCGCCGTCGCGGCCCAACTCGGCGCCGCCCACCGGTTGCTGTTCCGCCGCATCCAGGACCTCACCCTGGCCGGCCGCACCGACGACGCCATCGCTCAGGAGGTCGCCGAGGACGCCCATCGCGTCTTCGCTCTGCTGGAACCCGCCCTCGCCGACTACGCAACGGCCCCCAGCTGAACGCCGACAGCGGCTGTTGTCCCGCGTCCTTCCGGCCTGCGTCCGGCTCGTGGTCGTACTACGACCGGCGGCCGGGCCTGCCTCGCCTGTTGCCCTTGCCGCCGCCGGAACCGGTGCGCCTGCTTCTGCCGGTCGGCTTGTGGGCCGCGGACTTCCGCCGTGCGGTGCCGGTGTCGGGGCGCTTCTCCTTCGGCTGGGCCGGGGCGGGGCGGCGCCCCCGTGAGCTGTTGACGGTCCGCCCGCGGACGATCCCGATGAAGTCTTCCACCATGTCGGTGGTCTTCTCCTCGGGCCACGACAACGCGACCTGCGACTGAGGAGCGTCCGTGACCGGCCGGTAGGTGAGGTCCCTGCGGTGGTGCAGGCGGGCCAGCGACTGCGGCACGACGAGCAGACCGACCCCTGCCGCCACCAGCTGGATGGCGTCCGCCGTCGTGGCGGGACGCTCCTTCGCTGGCTGCCCCGGCCGACGTTCCCAGTCGAGAACCTCGTCGAGGGGGTGCAGCACGATCTCCTCGGCCAGCTCCTCGGCGGACACCTCGTCGACCGCCGTCACGATGTGGTCCTTCGGGACCACGACCACTGTCGTCTCGGTGTAGAGAGGGATGGCGCTCAGAGCCGTCCGGTCGATCGGCAGCCGTACGAAACCCGCGTCGGCGCCGCCGCGGCGCAGTACGTCAGGGGCTTCCGCAGCGGGGAGCGCCACCAGGTCCACGGGGATGTCGGGCAGTCGCTCCTGCCAGATCCGCACCCACTTGGTGGGGGTCACGCCGGGGACGTAGGCGAGCCGGAACGAAGGGGGTGCTTCCGAGCCTGTCACGTGGCCAGGTTACCGGGCGTGGTCGGGAGCGGCACACACGCTCGATATGCTGGACGGCATGACGTCGCACCAGAGCACCCAGACGATGAAGCCCGCGACCGCGGCGAAGAAACTGGGTGTGTACCTCGATGCCACCCCCGCGGAGTTCCGGGAGGGCGTCGTCTCGCGCGACGAGCTGAAGGCGTTGCAGGCCGACCCGCCCGAGTGGCTGCGTGAGCTGCGGCGCAACGGCCCGCACCCCCGCCCGGTGGTCGCGGCGAAGCTGGGGATCTCCATCTCGGGTCTCGCCCGTGGCGGAGTCACCGAGCCGCTCACCACGGAGCAGATCGAAGAGCTGAAGAGCGCGGGCCCGGAGTGGCTGCACAAGGAACGCGCCACCCAGGCCGAGGTGCGCAAAGAAGCGGTACGCCTCAAGGAGAAGCGGCTCAAGGAGCAGGAGAAGAGCGCGGAGCGCGGCGATCAGCCTCGCCGCCCGCGCTCCTGACCGCGATCTTCCGGCAGCCCGGGAAGAGCCGGTCGGCGGACGTTCCGAGCCAGGCCGTGAGGGCGGCGGGCGCCTGCCGAGCCGGTGACTCCGGGCCGGTTCCGCTCGTCCCCGGCCCGGATCTGCGGTTCCTACGCACCCCGCCCGTCAGGCGTCGAAGCGACGGCGGGCATCCTCGATGTGGCCGAGGTACTGGTGGGTCCAGCCGCACATTCCATCGACCGTGGCGCGCAGGGCTCGGCCCGGCTCGGTGAGGGTGTACTCGACCCGCGGCGGCACGGTGGGGTGCACCGTCCGCTCGACCAGCCCGTAGCGCTCCAGCATGCGCAGGTTCTGGGTGAGCATCTTGTGGCTGACGCCTTCGACCTCGTTACGCAACTCGCTGAAGCGCAGGGTGCGCTCACCCAGAGCCTCGATGATCAGGAACGCCCATTTGTTGGCGACGTCCGAGAAGATCTCCCGCGCCAGAGAGTCCGCGCGCCGCAGGTCCGCTTCCTCGGGCGAGCCCGTGAACTGCTTGGTCACCATAAGGTTCCTCAGTTGCTGAAAAGTGCGTTCTTCCAGGCCATCGGCAACTCTCCTACGGTTCCTGAGTAACCGCAAGAGAGCGCCTGCGGCTTGTTTCGATGCAAGCGAACCCGCGGGCTCTCATGGCAAGGAGGCAGGCAAGCATGGCCACCATCGACGTCTTCAACCACAACGTGCCGGCCGAGAGCGACTTCGGCTACTCGCAGGCAATCAAGTCCGACGACCTGATCCGCGTCTCCGGACAGCTCTCGCTCGACGAGGCGGGCAACGTCCTGCACCCGAACGACTTCGCCGCCCAGCTCGAGCAGGTCTACGTCAACTTCGACAAGGTCCTGAACCACTACGGCGTCACCCGCAACCAAATCGTCTCGCAGACTCTGTATGCGGTGAACCTGCAGCAGAACGCCCGCGCGATCTGCGAAGGAAACCTGGCGTACTTCGGCGACCATCGCCCGGTCAGCACGGTCTTCGGCGTCACCGAACTGTCCTTCCCCGGCCAGGTCATCGAGATCAGCTTCCTCGTCGACACCAAGCTGCCCGCCTGAGCCCGTTCAGCTACGGCAGGGAGGATCAGCGACGGTCTCCAGGGCGGCATCGCCCTGGAGACCGTCCGAGCCGGGGCGCGCCCCCGACTTGTTCGGCACTCTCTCCGTGCCGACGCTGCTCACTCTCCGGGTGAGCGGCCGACTTTCAGCGCCAGGTCGAGGAGACGGTTCGAGTAGCCCCACTCGTTGTCGTACCAGCCGACGACCTTGACCTGAGGGCCGACCACGCTGGTGAGACCTGCGTCGAAGATGCAGGAGGCCGGGTCGGTGACGATGTCGGAGCTGACGATGGGCGCTTCGGTGTAGGAGAGCAGTCCCTGGTACGGGCCGGCGGCGGCTGCCGCGTACGCCTCGTTGATCTCCTCCACGGTTGTCCGGCGGCTCGTGGTGACGGTGAGGTCGGTGACCGAGCCGGTGGGAACGGGGACCCGCAGCGCGAACGCATCGAGGCGACCCCGGACTTCCGGCATGACCAGGCCGATGGCCTTGGCCGCACCGCTGGAGGTCGGCACCACGTTGACGGCCGCCGCACGGGCGCGCCGCAGGTCCTTGTGCGGTGCGTCCTGAAGGTTCTGGTCCTGGGTGTAGGCGTGGACCGTGGTCATCATCCCGTACTCGATGCCGACGGCGTCGTGCAGCACCTTGGCCAGCAGGCCGAGACAGTTGGTGGTGCAGGAGGCGTTGGAGATGATCGTGTGACGTTCGGGATCGTACGCGTCGTCGTTGACACCCAGCACGATCGTCACGTCCTCGTCGTCGGCGGGTGCGGCGATGATCACCTTCTTGGCGCCGCCGTCGACGTGTGCGCGTGCCTTCTCCGCCTTGGTGAAGATGCCGGTGGACTCGATGACCACATCCACGCCGAGTTCCCCCCAGGGCAGCGCGGCCGGATCGCGTTCGGCCAGGAAGCTGATCTTCCGGTCGCCGACGCGAATCGCTCCGGACTCCGCCGAGACCTCTTCAGGGAAACGGCCCAGGACCGAGTCGTAGGTCAGCAGGTGGGCCATGGTCGCCACCTCGCCCAGATCGTTGACCGCCACGATCTCCAGGTCCGAGTCCCGCGCGGCGGCGGCCCGGAAGACGTTCCTTCCGATCCGGCCGAAGCCGTTGATGCCTATACGAACAGTCATGCTTCCCTCTCGCAGATGGTTCCGGGGCGGCGGTCGTGCGTCGGGCATGCCGCCACCGCAGGCAGGGACAGCATAAGCGATTTCTATAAGTTGAGAATGTATTTCTGTCGCCGCAGGTTATAGGCTCCCCGCGTGTGTGATTCGACGAGCGATCTGAGCGTGCCCGACTTCATCAGAGCGATCGAGGCGTTCAACCGCTTCTACATCCGCCTGCCCCAGGAGCTGGTGCTCCCGTTCAGCACGCTGTCGGTGCTCGACACCCTCGCTTTCGACGGCAGCCCGAAGCGCTTGACCGAGTTGACCGGCAGCGAGCAGATGAGCCAGCCCGGCCTCACCCAGCTCGTGAAACGCCTCGAACGCGACGGCTTGGTGGAGCGCACGAGCGACCCGCAGGACGGCCGTGCCGTTCTCGTCCACATCACCGACGCCGGCCGGAGGATCGGCGAGTCACGCCGAGCCGAGCGGACCCGGCACCTCTCGCCCCTCCTCGAGCTCCTCAGCCCCAAGGACCGCAGCGCACTCGCCGAGGCCCTGCCGGTACTGGAACGTCTGGCGCAACTCGGCCGGGACAGCGCCAGGACCACCTGAGCGCTGCCGTGAGTTCATGCCACATGTCCCTGCGCTGCTCGTCCTCGGCATCCACCATGCGTTGAACGAGGTCTTCTCCGGCGGCCGCTAGACGAGCAGCCGGACGACCGCTGCGACGCCGATGACCACGACCGTCCCGCGCAACACGTTCGGGGGGAGCTTGCGTCCGACCTTCGCGCCGAGCAGCCCGCCCACCGTGGAACTGGCGGCGAGGATGCCGACGACCGGCCAGCTGATCGGGGCGACGAAGGCGTAGATGGCGCCCGCGACGACGTTGACCACGGCGGTCAAGGTGTTCTTGAACGCGTTGAGCGTCTGCAAGGAGTCGGCGAGCAGCAGCCCCATGACACCGACGAGCATGATGCCCTGCGCCGCGGTGAAATAGCCGCCGTATACGCCGACGAGGAAGATGAGAAAGAACAGCAGCGGACCGGAACGGTCTTCCGCGTCCCTCGTACGGAGCCGCTTGGCGGCCAGTGGCTGGAGCGCGACGAGGACGACCGAGATGCCGACCAGCCACGGCACGACGACCTCGAAGGCGTCCTGCGGCAGCGAGAGCAGCAGTACCGTTCCGCCGATGGCGCCGAAGAACGACGCCACCGCGTAGCCGAGCACCCGACTGCGTTGCCCGGCCAGCTCATGCCGGTATCCGTAGGCGCCGGTGATCGAGCCCGGAACCAGTCCGATCGCGTTCGACGTCGTCGCGGTCACCGGCGGATAGCCGAGGGCGACCAGTACCGGGAAGGTCACCAGAGTGCCGGAACCCACCACCGTGTTGATCGCGCCCGCCCACAGACCGGCTGCGGCGATCAGTGCGCCCTCCCACCCCATCATGGCGGCAACGGTACGGCCCGCCACAGAGTGGCACCGCAGCGCCCCTGGGCGGCCGGGCGCTCACGGTGCCGCCGGCTCAGTAGCCTCCGTCGGTGTTCTCCGGTTTGGGTGAGTCCCCGCGCTTCGGTTTGTTTACGACAGCCTTTCCCTTGGTGTCGACGACGTACCACTTGGCGCCGAACTGGTCGATGCCCTGGCCTTTGGTCTGCCCGGCCTCTTCGTCCTCGTCGAACCGGTAGAGGGGGTGACCGTTGTAGGTGACCTGCTTCTCGCCGTCCCTGCTTGTCGTGGACAGCTCGGACTTCTTGACGCCCTTTCCGGCCCGCGCCTTCTTGTCCACCGTCATGGGCGGCCATTCCTTTGCGCAGCCACCCTGGCAGTTGCTCTTGTTCTTCTTGTCCTTCTTGAAGAGGTAGAGCGTTCTCCCTTTTCCGTCCACCAGTATCTTTCCGTACTTCCCTTTCTTGACCTTCACCGTGTCCGCTGCCTTCCTGGACGTGTCCGGCTCGGACTGCACCGTTTCGGACTGCGCCGCGCTGTGTGCCGGAGCGGCGGTGGCCCCGGCGGTGCCGGCTGCTGCCCCGCCGACCAGCATCACGGTGGCAAGGGGGATCGAGATCCTTGTGAACGTGGCCATGGAAATCCTCTCGATTTGTTCGGTCGGCCCGGCCCCCACGCAGCGCGCTCGCGGCACATGTTCCCGTGCTCCTGGCCCGTGCGTCTGTTCTCAGTAAAACGGCTGGGGAGCCGGTCGCAACCGGAGCCTTTCGGCTACTCTCTGCCGTGAGGGACAGCGTGACGTAATCATTTTCGCGAGGGTCGGCCACGGGAATTCGACGTCGGTCCGACCGAGGGTGGTCCGGCGGTTCGCGGACGAATTCTTCACGAACTGTGGTCGGCGTATCGCGCTCGGCGAACCGGTGCTGTATCGGTACTGGTCGCGCCGTTGGCCCCCAGGGCACTGCAGGGCGCCGAAGAGGGTCGGCACGTAGACTGAAGGCGGAAGAAAACCCGCCAGAAGGGCGGTCGGCAATGGTTTCTTCCGAAGGAGCCATCCCCACCGAACCGCTCCGGCCGATGGACGCGGCGGACCCGGCGATGGCGGTCATCGACGCCCGAGGCACGGTCATCGGCTGGACCCCGGCCGCCGAGGGCCTTGTCGGTTACCCGGCGGCCGATGTGGTGGGCCGGTCCGCCGAGGAGTTGCTGACATCCCCAGACGACGTGACGCGAGCAGCGACCGTGGCCGAGCGAAGCCGGGCGCAGGGCGGTTGGTCCGGGCTGGCGACCGTACGGCACCGCAGCGGCCGGCCGGTCGAGGTGGGGCTGCGTGCCTGCCCGCTGTCCGACCTGGACGGCCGGGACTCCTGGCTCGTCTCCGCTGTCGACCTGGGGAAGGCGCCCTCGTGGGTGCTGGGGGGCTCGGTGCTCGAGGCATTCCTGACACGATCACCGCTGGCCATGGCCGTCCTCAGCCCGGACCTGCGGTACGTGTGGGTCAACGACGCGCTGGAGCGCCGCGGCGGAGTCCCGCGTGAGGAGCGGCTGGGGCGCCGTCTGGCGGACACGCTTCCAGGTCTGGACACCGAAGCGCTGGAGGCCCAGATGCGGCGGGTGCTGGCGACCGGCGCCCCGGTGATCGATTACGAGTACCGCGGATGGACCATGGCCGACCCGCAACGGGAGCACGCCTACTCCACCTCCTTCTTCCGCCTCGACGACGCGGCCGGCAACATCATGGGGCTGTGCTACATGGTCATGGACGTCACCGAGAGGTGGCGGTCGCGCGAACGTCTCACGCTGATCGACGAGGCAGGTACCCGCATCGGCAGCACGCTCGATGTGGAACACACCGCGCAGGAACTGGCCGATGTCGCCGTGCCACGCTTCGCGGACTTCGTCACGGTCGACCTGGTCGAGTCCGTGGTGCGCGGCGAGGAGCCCGTACCGGGACCGGCCGGCACCCTTCCCACCTTTCGGCGCTCCGGGCTGCGGTCGGTCACCGAAGGCACCCCGGAGTCCATCGTGGACCGGGGGGACCAGGTCACCATCGACCCGGCGTCGCCCTTCGTCCGCGCGTTCCAGACCGGTGAGGCGCTGCTGGACCGGGACCTGGGCGGAACCGCCGACCGGTGGCTCGACGACGACCCCGCCCGGGTCGAGAAGATTCACCAGTTCGGCATGCACTCGCTGATCGCCGTCCCGGTACGGGCCCGCGGCACCATCATGGGCGTCGCGTCCTTCGTCCGCTCGCGGTATCCCACGCCGTTCGAGGAGGACGACCTGCTCCTCGCCGAGGACCTGGTCTCCCGCGCTGCGCTGTGTGTGGACAACGCCCGCCGCTACACGCGTGAGCACACCGCGGCCCTGACCCTCCAGCGCAGTCTGCTCCCGCACGCCCTGCAGGGCGGGACGGCCATCGAGGTGGCGTCCCGCTATCTCCCCTCCGGTGCGCACGACGGCGTCGGCGGTGACTGGTTCGACGTCATTCCGCTGTCCGGGGCCCGGGTGGCCCTCATCGTCGGAGACGTGGTGGGCCACGGCATCAACGCGGCGGCGACCATGGGCAGGCTCCGCACCGCTGTGCACACGCTCGCCGACATGGAGCTGCCGCCCGACGAACTGCTCGCGCACCTCGACGACTTGGTCATCCGCCTCACGGAAGAGGAGTACCGCCCGGAGGCGAGCGCGATCACCGTACTGGGCGCCACCTGCCTGTACGCCGTGTACGACCCGGTGACCCAGCGCTGCACGATGGCGCGCGCCGGCCACCCGCCGCCCGCGGTGGTGTACCCGGACGGCTCCGTCACCTTCCCCGACCTGCCCGCCGGCCCTCCACTGGGCCTCGGAGGGCTGCCCTTCGAGGCCGCGGAGCTGGAGCTGCCCGAGGGCAGCCTCCTCGCCCTCTACACCGACGGCCTCATCAGCGCCTGCGACCCGGACATCGACGTGGGAATGAGCTGCCTCAGAAGCGTCCTGGCACAGCCGGACCTCCCGCTGGAGAGCCTCAGCTCGGCCGTACTCGACAACCTGCTCTCCAGCCCTCCGTCGGACGACGTGGCGCTGCTCATCGCCCGCACGCACGCCCTCACCGCGAGCCGTGTCGTCTCCTGGGAACTGCCCAGCGACCCGGCCATCGTCGCCAAGGCCCGCTCCACGGCCGCCCGCCAACTGGCCGACTGGGGGCTGGAGGACCTGGTCCTGACCACGGAGCTGGTGGTCAGCGAGCTGGTGACCAACGCCATCCGGCACGGTGCCGGACCGATCCGGCTGCGGCTGATCCGCCACAGCGTCCTCATCTGCGAGGTGACCGACGGCAGCAGCACCTCGCCGCGCCTGCGCCACCCGCGTACCACCGACGAGGGGGGACGTGGCCTCTTCCTCGTCGCTCAGCTCAGCCGCCGGTGGGGCACCCGCTACACCGAGGGCGGCAAGCTCATCTGGGCCGAGCAGGACCTGCCCGCGTCGGCTGCGAGTGGGTGACCCGGTCGCTCGCGGGCTTGCACTTGACGTTTGCGGAAGGTCTTGGCGTCGGGGCGAGGCCGTCCCCGACAAGGAGTTCACTCATGACGCGTCACGCGCCCGCCGCCCACCGCGAAGTGCGGCTTGCTGCCCGGCCGGAAGGTCCCCTGGAGGAACGGCACTTCGACATCGTCGGAGGTGCCCGTTCCCGCGCCGGGACCCGGACAGGCGCTGGTGCGCCACCGGATGATGAGCGTGGCGGCCGTGATGCGGACGCTCATGCGGGAGGACGCCGAGCTGCCCATGCCGCCGTACGCGGTGGGCGAGCCGCTGTACGGCCCGGCGGTCGGGGAGGTCGTCGAGGCGCCGGGGGAGAGCGGGCTCGCGCCCGGGGACATGGTGGAGCACAACGGCGGCTGGCGTGAGTACGCCGTCGTCGACGTGGACGGGCCGCAGCACGGCGCCGAGCGCCTGGACACCGAGGCGCTGCCCGGCCTCGCTGCCCACCTCTCGCGGGGCTTCACCGCATGGCTCGGTGTCGTACGGGCCGCCGAAGTCCGGGAGGGCGACACCGTGTTCGTGACCGGTGCGGCAGGCGGCGTCGGCTCGCTCGCGGGGCAGTTCGCCCGGCTGTACGGTGCCGGGCGGGTCATCGGCAGTACGAGCAGCCGCAGCAAGGCCGCGTACCTGACCAGGGAGCTCGGCTACGACGCGGTCGTCCTGCGTACCGAGGGTGACATCGAGGCCCAGCTGCGCGAGGCGGCACCCGAGGGGCTCGACGCCGTCTTCGACAACGTCGGCGGCGAACAGCTTCGCGCCTCCCTCGCCCTCGCCCGCCGCGGTGCGCGGATCGCGCTGGTCGGCGGCCTGTCGGGCCAGGTGGGCGGCAACACACAGGCTCCGCTGGAGCTCGACACGCTCTCGCTTGCCTCGCGGAGCATCACGCTGCGCGGCATCGCGGGCGCCCACCACCTGGATGCGCTGCCGCGCTGGCGGGAGGAGTTCGCACGCGGGCTGCGCGAGGGGGCGCTCACCGTGCCGCACACGCTCCTGCCGGGAATCGAGGAAGCCCCGCGAGCGCTGTGCGAGTTGCTCGCGGGGCAGCACATCGGTGCCGTACTCGTGGAGCTCTGACGTACGGACCGGCAACACACAGGAGGGCACATGATGCGCATCGGCGCCGCGGCGGCGACCACCGGGCTGACCCCACGGGCGTTGCGCCACTACGAGGAGGAGGGCTTGCTCCGCCCCCGGCGTGCCCCCTCCGGCCACCGGGAGTACGGGGAGGCGGACCTCCGGCGGCTCCGCGTCATCCGCGGGCTGCTCGACGCGGGGCTGACCGTTGCCGACGTACGCTCACTCGCGCACGTCCTCGACGAGGAGTCCGCACGCTTCTCCTTCGGCATCCGGCGCGAAGAGCCGGAGGGCTGCGCCGTCGGCGAGGTCAGCCTGCACCGCCTCGCCGAACTCGACGCCCGCATAGAGGAGTTGACCGCTCTGCGGGAGCGGCTCGCCTCGCGGATCGCCGAGCGCTTCGGCGCGGTTTTCGACACCAGGCCGTACGCCCCCGGCCGGGCGGCATGAGGGTGTGAGGGCACCCTCTGCCCCCACTTCCTGGGTGAGGTCGCAGCGGAGCAGATCCCCGGGCGATGCTGCCGGCCACCGTGGTGTCCGCGGTTGGCCGGTCCATGGTCAGCGATCTTCGGGACGGACGTCTTCGTGCGCTCGCACGGCCGCCCCCGCGGAGGCGACATCCATATCGATGACGACCTCCTCGTTCTCCCAGCGGCCGCGTTCCGAGATCGCGAGACCGATCAGCGCCAGTTCTGCGGCGTTTTCCCGTATCGCGTGCTGCCCGTGGGTCTCGTCGCCGAGCCCGTGCGGTGCTTCCGGTTCGTCGCGGTGCCAAGCGGCCACCGCGGCTTCGGCCAGTACCTTCGGCAGACGTACGGTGACACGGCCGGCCTGCGCCTCGACACACGTCCCGATCGCGGCCAGCGACTTCGCGTCTTCCCGGTATCTGACGTACTGCTCCTGAGCGCTCACATGCCGAGGGTACGCAGCGAGACAGCACGCGCCATCGGCGGGAGCCGTCGGATCGGCCCGACCGCCCGACCCGGAACGGCCCTTCGAGGCGACTCAGTGATGACCGGACGCGTCCCGCAGATGCCGGGAGAAGAACGTGTGCAGGTAATCGCGCACCAGGGGTACCGACTTCTTCGGGGCGATGGTTCCGATCAGACTGTTGCGGCCCTGGGCCGACATGAGTCCGGTTTCCTGCAACTGGGGCGCCATCGATGCGTAGTCCGTGAACACCCAGTGCGTGGCATTGCCGACCTGCCGTCGGGGAACGCCCTGCATGACCGACCAGGAACGCTCCAGCTCCTTCCGCCTTGAAAAGCCGTCGCTGCCTATCAGGAGCAACGGCCGGTCCGGCTTCTGCTTGGCGACCGGGAACAGCTCGCCGTCCGGGTGGTCCAAAAAGCCCTCGATGTTGACCGCGG
Organism: Streptomyces sp. 8N114; assembly: GCF_052245835.1. Classification (NCBI taxonomy): domain Bacteria; kingdom Bacillati; phylum Actinomycetota; class Actinomycetes; order Kitasatosporales; family Streptomycetaceae; genus Streptomyces; species Streptomyces sp. 8N114. The sequence continues at coordinate 112,797 of NZ_JBQQBT010000007.1, forward strand.
CCTTGATGCGGCGGTCCTCGTGCATCGCCTCCGCAGCCGCCGTTCCGCCTGCCGAATGGCCGTAGATGCCTACGCGTCGCAGATCCATCGCCCGGCCCAGCTCGCTCCGCCCGGCTGCCAGGGCTTCCAGCTGGTCCAGTACGAACCGGGTGTCCGCGATCCGGGTTTCGATGACCGTGCGGAAGAGGGCCGGGTCCGTCCGGGGGTCTCCTCTGAAGACGGTCGTCCGGACGGAGCCGTCAGGAAACTCGACCTCGGTCGCGTCGCCGGGATGGTCGATGGTGACCACCACACAGCCGTGGCTCGCCAACTCCTCGGCAACCGAGGTGCCCAGCGTGCGCGGATCGCCGCCACCGGGGCTGTAGAGCAGCACCGGCCGCCGTCCGGTCCGCACGGGTGCGCCTGTGCGCGCGTGGGCCATGGTGGCCGCCCAGTCCACTCCGGTCTTCGGCAACTCCGGGTGGAAGAGGGGAGCGAGCTCCTGGAAGCTCTGTGCGGCGCGCGCTGTCATCTGCGGTGCGACCGGGTAGCCGTGCACGTCGCGGGCCGGGTGGAGCACCGAGACCATCAACTCCCGATCGCTTTCCGGCTGCCACGGGTCGCGCCTGGAGCGGTCGGTCATATGCAGCGTGGTGACGCCGACCCGGTGCGGGCCGGTCGGTGCGGGCAGGCGCAGAGTGAAGCCGCCACCTCCCGCGGCCCGGGCCACACCACTCCCGGTCGGCAGCACGAGCGCGGCGGCGGCCACCGCGGCCGACTTGGTGAGGGACCGCCGCTTTACAGTGAACGGGGACGTGGAGGAGGAAGAGGAAGAAGTGGAGGAGGAAGAGGAAGAAGAAGACATGCCTGCATGCTGGCGCCCGGCGGGGAGGGCGGCCATCGTTCAGGCCCTCGCCGAAACGCTGGCACAACACCGACGGGGAGAGTAGTGATCCGGATTCGTTTCACCACCGCCGACCTCGCCCGTGTCCGGTTCGCGTCCCGACCGGCCCCGCTGCAGGAACTCAACGCGGCCATGAGCACCTTGTGCGGTCACGACGACGCCGTGCTCCTCGACCGCTGGAGACGGCGGCTGTTCCGCTCCCTGCCGGCCTCCGCCGCGCCGTTCGCGGACCTGGTCCCCGCGGGAGAGGCGCCCGCGTTCATCGATGTGTTCAGCGACAACCTCGCGGACGGCCTGGACACCGTGCGGGCCTCCCACCCGGACCTGGTCCGCTCCGAGCTCGAGCGCGTCTACGTCAAGCACGCGTCCCCGCCACCGAGCTGGATCCGCCACCTGCACCGAGGCGATGCCGATGCCTGGCAGCTCCTGCACCGCGCACAGCACGCCGCCTTCGAGACGGTGCTGCGCCCCGTATGGCCCCTGATCCAGGACCTGCACCACCAGGAGCTCGTCCGATACGCCGTGGACGCCGCCGAACGCGGCATCGGCGCCTCACTCGCCGGACTCGTACCCGGCAGCCGTCTGGAGGACGGGGCTTGGCACCTGGAGGGGCCCGGCTCGCGGGACATCGAGCTCGGCGGCCGTGGCGTGGTCCTGCTGCCCAGCTTCCACTGGACCGGTCATCCCCTCGTCGCCGACCTGCCCGACCGCCCGCTGTTCGTGACCTATCCGGCAGGCCCCGGCCTGCCGCTCTCGCTGGTCGAAGCCGGTCGCTCGGACGAGGCGCTGGCCGGGGTGCTCGGGCGGACCCGCCTGGAGATACTGCTCCTCCTCGCGGACGAGCACACCACCAGCGGGCTCGCCCAGCGGCTGCGCGTCAGCAACGCCACCGCCTCCGCCCACACCGCCGCGCTGCGCGGAGCGGGCCTGATCACCACCATCCGCGCCGGGCGGGCCGTACTGCACCGACGCACCGAACTGGGCAGCCTGCTGGTGCGTCGGCGCTGGTTGCCGCCCGGCCGCCGCGGCGAGGGCCACCGGCAGTCCGCACCGGTGGCCCCGTAGGGCTCGGGTCGGCATCCCGGGCTTCCTGCTCGGAGTCGATCGCCTGACGAGTTCGGACTTCTCCTCAACGTGAAGGCCGCCCCCAACGGAGGCTGGTGGGGGAGGGGGTGGGCTACCAGCGCGGGATGCGCGGCGTGGTCCAGTCGGGGTCGGCGACCCGCATGGCGGCGGCGTCGTCGCGGTCGCGCATCGTCCCGTCGTCGTCCAGCCAACGCTGGTGCAGCGGGGCGAGCTTGTCGTGGTCGAGCTCGACTCCGAGTCCAGGCGCTTCGGTGACATCGAGGCAACCGTCCCGGAAGGTGAGCCGCTCGGTGATGACGTCCTCGGTCTGCCAGGGATAGTGGCTGTCGCAGGCGTAGTCCAGGTTCGGCACGGTGGCCGCGACGAGGGTCATCGCGGCGAGGCTGATGCCCAGGTGGGTGTTGGAGTGCATGGACAGGCCGACGCCGAAGGTACGGCAGATCGCGGCCAGTTCCCGAGTGTTGCGGAGCCCGCCCCAGTAGTGGTGGTCGGAGAGGACGACCTGCACCGCGTTCCTGGTGAACGCCTCGCGGATCTCACCGAAGGTGGTCACACACATGTTGGTGGCCAGCGGCACCCCTGCCTTCGCGGCAACCTCCGCCATCCGACCGGTGCCGCTGGTCGGGTCCTCCAGATACTCCAGGACGTCCCGCAGCTCCTCCGCCACGTACAGCGAGGTGGGCACGGACCAGGCGCCGTTGGGGTCCAGCCGCAGTGGCCGGCCAGGGAAGCGCTCGGCCAGGGCGCGGACAGCGGCGATCTCCTGGTCGGGCTCGAAGACGCCGCCCTTGAGCTTGAAGGAGGTGAAGCCGTAGGTGTCGGCGAAGCGTTCGGCCTGGGCCACCACACCGGCCGGGTCGGTCGCCGCGCCCCAGTGGTCGGAGGTCCCGCCCGCCCCCTGAGGGTGCTCGGCCCAGCGGTAGAAGAGATACGCGCTGTACTCGACGCGGTCGCGTACCTTGCCGCCCAGCAGTGCGTGCACCGGCAGGTCCGCCGCCTTGCCCCAGGCGTCCAGGCAGGCGACCTCGAAGCCGGAGAGCACCGAGAGGCGCAGCTTGTCGGCTGTCTGCACGCCGCGCAGCCCGCCGACGTCCACCGAGTTCTCGACCCGGGCGGCGTTCACCGCGACCTCGTCGGCCAGCGCGAAGAGTCCGTTCAGATCGGTGACGCTGTGCCCGACGAGCTTGCCCGCGAGCGGCCGGGCGAGTTCCAGGTACGTGGTGTCGCCGTATGTCTCGCCGATGCCCGTCACCCCGTCCGCGGTGACCACCTCGACGATCAGGCGCGGAGTGTACGGCTGGTGGACGCCCTGGGTGTTCAGCAGCGGCGGATCGGCCACCAGGATCGGCGTGAGCCGCACTTCGCTGATCGTCAGCCGGCGGCTCTGCGGTGTGCGGGGCGGTGTCGGCGTCATCGTGCGGCTCCTACGAGGTCGAGTCCGGTGGTCAAGGGAGTTTCGAGTTCGGCGAGGTCGCGCGGTCCCGGGTCGGTGAGCGGGGCACGCACGCGTCCGACCGGCCGCCCACGCAGCTGGGCCGCTGCCATGACCAGGGATACGGCATAGCCGGGGTCGCGGTCGTGAAGCTCGACGAGCGGCACGCTGCGCCGACCGGCAGCCGCCCGTCGGCCTCGTGCACGGCCACGGTGACGACTGGCGGCACTCGTCCTCGCCGAGGGAGGGCGCCGCCGGTGTCCTCTCGTTCCCGCTCACCAGCTGTAGAGGGTGGGTGTCTACGTATGGAGATGGAGATTAGGAATGTGAACGGAGGGCGTCAATAGGCCGACCACGGTTGGGCGGGCTGCCGGCAGAGCGCGGCGATGCGGCGCAGAACCGCACTGGCGCTCGTTCCAGGGCTGCGCCCCGCAGGGGCGCGGGGCTGTGTTCAATGTGCGGCTCCGCCGCGATGGGGTCCCCCTGGACTAGCGAAGCCGAGAACTTGCAGGGGCAAGGTCCGCCGGGCAAGCCCTCAGCGCACGGCGGCCCCGGCGTACTTCTTGACGAGCTCGTAGGAGCGAACGCGCTCGTGGAGGTCGTAGACGGGCGTGGTCAGCATCAGTTCGTCCGCCCCGGTCTCGTCGGCGAGTTGTGTGAGGCGGTGCACGACGGTCTCGGGCGTTCCGGTGGCCTGCTGGGCACGGAAGGCGGCCAGTGCCTGGCGCTCCTGTGCCGTGAAGGGGTGGGTGGCGGCCTGTTCGGGCGTGGGGAAGGGAATCTCGCTCGCTCCTTTGAGGAGCCCGGCTTTGACGACGTCCATCGGACCCGCTCGCCAGGCGGCTTCTTCGTCCGTCTCGGCGCATACCGTCTCCACACACACCAGAACCCGTGGCTGCTCGCACCAGCGGGACGGGGTGAACGCCGCCCGGTAACGCTCCAGGACCGCGGGGGTGTTGTCCGGCCGGATGTGGTGGGCGACGGCGACCGGCAGGCCGAGCTCCGCGGCGAGCGTGGCGCCCGCGGTGCTGGAGGCCAGCAGCCATGGCTCCGGCAGCGGGCCGAGTGCCACTTCGTCGACCAGGAAGGACAGGACCGCGGCTGTGTCGTCCCGGTATTCCGCGTCCGTCGTCGGTCCGGCTCCGCGGCGAAGCGCCCGCGCGGTGGCCTCGTCGAAGGTGCCTGGTCCGCGGCCGATACCCAGGTCGACGCGGTCGGGATGCAGGGCGGCCAGCGTTCCGAACTGCTCCGCCAGCATGAGTGGCGCGTGGTTGGGAGCCAGCACTCCGCCGGAGCCGAGGCGGACGACCGAGGTCGAAGCGGCAGCGTGTGCGGTCAGCACGACGGGTGGGAAAGCGCCGATCGCGGGCGAATGGTGGTGCTCCGCGTACCAGATCCGGTGGTAGCCGAGCCGTTCAAGTTCCTGTGCGAAGGCCGCGGTGTCCCGCAGGGTGTCCACGACCCGGGCACCCGCTTGGACCACCGCGACTTCCAGCACCGAAAGAGGTATATCCACCATGTCCTCAGCATAGAGATCATTCGTTCGGCAAAGGGCCGTTGATCGATTTTCGCGCCAAGGGGCCGGAACCGCCGGTCCGGTGAACCGGAGGAGTGGCCGTCGGCCATCAGTGGGCCGTCACCACCTCGCGGGCCAGGCGGAGCAGTTCCGGGAGCGCCGGGTGGGCCGGGGTGCCACGGCGCCAGGCCAGGTGCAGCGGCACCGGCGGTGCATCGGTCAACGGGCGGTAGGCGATGGAGGGGTGCCTGTGCAGGCGGGGCGTCGCCGACGTGGAGATGCCCACCGCCCGGCCCACGGCGATGGCCGTCAGCCACTCGTCCGTATTGATGACCTCGACGGTAGCCGTGGGACGCACAGCGCTGGGCCACAGATCCAGCGTGGTCGTGCCCGCAACCGTGTTCAGGGCGATCGGCCACCCAGTGAGGTCTGCGAGCGTGAGGGAGGTTTGGTGCGCGAGGTCGCTGTCAGCGGGCACCACCGCCACGCGCTCCTCCTCGATCAGCAACTCCGTGACGAGGCCGGGTGCCGTCACCTCGCCGCGCAGCAGAGCGGCGTCGACCTTGCCGTGGGTGAGCCCGGCCGTACGGTCGTCGATACGGCGCAGCTCCAGCGGCACGTCGGGATACTCCGCGTCCCATCGGCGCAGCAGCGGGACGGTGTGGTCTCCGAGTGCGGCCCAGGGGTGCCCGAGCCGCAGCGGCAGAGCTGCCGGCGAGCGCGGGTCGAGGGCCGTCTCCACGGCGGCCAGCGCAGCGGCAGCCTTGTCACGGAAGCTGCGGCCTGCCGCGGTGAGCTCCAAGTGGTGTGTGGAGCGGTCGATCAGGCGGACACCGAGGTGATCCTCCAGCTGGCGCAGCGTGCGGGAGAGGGCGGGCTGACCGGTGTGCAGCCGGGCCGCGGCGCGCGTGATCGTGCCCTCCTCGGCGATGGCGAGGAAGGCCCGCAGGTGACGCAGCTCCATGGTCATGCCCAGGAAGCATAACAGCTCCATAATTGGCATTTCACGTGGCGTGGGCAGCTCCATAGCGTGAGGTGCATGACAAACACCTGCTCCCAGACAGGAACCGCAGGCACGCAGTCCGCGACAGCGCCCAGCACCTCGGCGCCCGGCCGCAGCCGTATCCGTACGGTGACCGCCCCCGCCGGTGCCGGCAGCTTCGGCGGCATCGGGCTGGTACTGGCCGGCGCCCTCTCGGTGCAGTTCGGCTCCGCGGTCGCCGCCCTGCTCTTCCCCCGCGCCGGGGCACTCGGCGTGGTGGCATTGCGGGTGACCATCGCGGCGGTGCTGCTGCTGGTCGTCTGCCGTCCCCGCCTGCGCGGGCACAGCCGTACGGACTGGGCCGTCGCGGGCGCCTTCGGGGTCGCGCTCGGCGGCATGAACATCCTCTTCTACCAAGCCATCGACCGGATTCCGCTGGGTCCGGCGGTGACCCTCGAAGTCCTCGGCCCTCTCCTGCTGTCCGTCGTCGTCGCACGCCGCGCGCTGAGCCTGGTGTGGGCCGGGCTCGCACTCGTGGGCGTCGTCCTGCTCGGACAGAGCGGCCTCGGCGAACTCAGTCCGACAGGCGCCGGATTCGCCCTGGCGGCCGGAGCCATGTGGGCCGCGTACATCGTCTTCAACGCGCGGGCCGGGGCCCGCTTTCCCCGGCTGGAGGGGCTGACCGTGGCGATGACCGTGGCCGCGCTCATGAGTCTGCCGCTGGGAATCGGCTCCGCAGGCACCACGCTGCTCCAGCCGGGAGTACTGGGGCTCGGGCTGGCTGTGGCACTGCTGTCCTCCGGAGTGCCCTACTCCCTGGAACTGCTGGCTCTGCGCCGCTTGCCCGCACCGACCTTCGCGGTACTGATGAGCCTGGCCCCGGCAATCGCCGCGCTGGCCGGGTTCCTGGTCCTCGGCCAGACACTGTCACTGCTGCAATGCCTCGCAATCGCCCTGGTGGTTGCCGCCAGCGCGGGAGCGGTACGGACGGGAGAAACGAGCCGGAAGCAAGGATGAAGGCGCCTTACCGCGCCTCATCGGGCTGCGGCCTGCGGGGCAGCGCCTTTGCGCATTTGCGCAGGGCGAGGTCGGCGAGGGCTCGGGGCGCTTCGACCTGTCCTCGTACCCCTGGGAACGCGTTGACGTCCACGATCAGAGGGCCGTTGCCGGTGTCGATGATGTCGAGGCCGTACACCTCCAGGCAGAAGACCGCACCGACCTTCCGGGCGAGGTCGTACCACCCGTCAGGCAGGTCACCGGGGGCGAGCGGCACGGCCGGGCCGCGCTCCGCGTCGGCCAGTTCCGAGCGGCGCAGGGCGGCGAAGAGCTGCCCGGCTATGACCCACAGCTTGTGATCCCAGCCGTCGTTCGCCGTGAAGGGCTGCATCACCACCGGCTCGGCAGCCCACGTGGCGCACAGGGCACGCAGTTCCTCCGCGCCGTCGATACGGGCGACGAGGTCTCCGCGCCGACTGTGCCGGCTCTTGACGACGACCGGATGGGCAAGGTCGGTCTCGGTGAGTTGCCCCAGCGTGCCCACGGTACGAGTACGCGCGAACGGCAGACCGGCCCGGTGCGCCAACTCGGCCATCTTCGTTCGGTCCTGGCACAGCTCGGTCGCCGAGGCTGAGTTCACGACCACCCTGCCCTGGTGCTCCAGAAACCGGGCCAGGGCGAGCGCGCGCGGAGTGTGGTCCTTGAGCAGGTAGACATCGGCAAGCGGCTGGCCAAGCGCTTCGGCATACGGGGCAGAGCCGTCCACGATCTCCGGGTCGACCACGTCCACTTGGTGGTGCGGCGTCAGCAGGGCCGTGGCGGCGGCGAGGAGCGGATGGTCGGGCCGTGGGGTGATCAGTCCGACCCTCACCGCAGGTCACCGGCTGTCGCGGGGATCTGCACCGGAACCCGCGCGGCTGCCGCCGAGCCCTCGGACGCGGCCCCGGGGAGGGCAGCCTGCGGCGCCGACGGTTCGGTGCCACCGGTGTGTGCCAGGGCGAGGATCGCCTGCGCCACGCGTGTTGTCGCGTCGGGCACCTGCCGGAAACTGGGGAAGTCGTTCACATCGACGACCACCGGGCCGTCCGGGCCGAGCAGCACGTCCACGCCGTACAGATCGAGTCCGTAGACCTTCCCGGTCTCGGTCACGAGATCGGCCACCTCCGCGCTGAGCGGCACGCACTGTTCGGGGGCCGACAGCTCGGGATGCAGCGGGGAACTCCGCTGCGTGGCGAACAGTTCGCCGCAGACGCTGTACACCTTCAGGTCCACCCCGGAATTGGGCACATACGGCTGAGCTATCAGCACCCCCTCCCCGGCCAGCTCGCCGGACAGTTGTGGCAGCAGCTCAGGTGAAGCCACCAGCCGTACGGCCCTTCCTGAACTTCCGTCGGCCGGCTTGACCACGAGCGGGAACTCGGTGTCCGGCACCTCCGCGAACAGCTCAGCGCGTGCCGCCGTGTAGGTGACCGGCACCGGCAGCCCCCGGCTGCGCCCGACAGCGGATGCGAGCGCCTTGTCCCGGACGCCGCGAATCGACCGTGCGTCGTTGACCGTGACCAGCCCCGCAGAGGCCGCCGCCTCCAACAGCGTCAGGCCGGGACCACCGGAGACCGTCTTGAGCACCCAGGCGTCGTGACTGCCCGCTTGGATGTCCTCCGAGACCCGTACCAGCGAGCTGCCGGGCCGGAGCACGTCCACATCATGCCCCCAGGCTCTGAGCCGGTGAATCACTTCCTTGGGCATACCGTCGTAGCGGTACTGCTCCTCCACCAGGAAACAGAGCCTCATGCGTTGCCGCTCCTCTACATACACCGGACGCCCGGGAAAGCTGTCCGGCGTGCTGCTGACATCCGAACTGCATGATCCAACCCGTTGCCTGGTGGGCCGTCACCGCCCCGCAGCCGGGGCGGCGAGGGCACCACGATGATGGACGGCGCGCCCGCCCTCTCTCGTGGACGACTCTGACAGGCACTGATCCCCGGCGTTCCTCGGGGGGACGTGACAGCAGCGCGAGAGCGGTGGCTACTGTGTCGGCAGCGGTCTACGGCGGGGTGCAACAGGAGCGGGACATGGGTGATCACGGGACAACAGTGGCACCTGGCGGCATCGGCCCTGGCGGCATCGACAAAGCTCCGGCGTCCTCCTCGCGGCCCCCGAGGTCAGGGATACGGAAGGCCCTCAGCTCTCTCCTCTGGGCCGTGGTTCTGCCCGGCTTGATGATTCTGGGCGCCGGGATCGGCCAATGGGTGCTCTGGGTCGGCGTGGTGGTCATGATGGCGGTCGTCGCGGGCGCCGCGTGTCTGATCGGCGGTGCCTGGCACCGTGCGGGTGCCGCGACGTTGGTCTCGTTCGGCGGCTTCGCGCTGATGCTCTTCGCCGGGCCCGCGACGTACGAGATCTACATGAAGACCGCGGGCGACCCGGTCGCTGCCGTGGTGACCGAGGTGACCGACCAGCACAACCGGCGGGGCCCCGACATGTTCTGCACCGTCGAGGAGGTCGGCGGCGAGCGCAAGAAGTACGAGGTCTCCCAGCAGGAGAACTGCTTCGGTCAGGCCGAGCAGGGCGATCGCGTCGAGATCCGCGAAGATCCGCTCGGCCTGCTCGACCCGCGGCTGCCCGATGGCCCCGACCAGCAGAACACCACGGAGATCACCCTCGGCATCACTGCGGGGCTCACCGCGCTGACCGCGGCAGGCACGTTCTACGGAGGACAGCGCCGCCGGAAGGGGTAGGCCGTGCCCGGCGGGTTGCCCTGCCTCTCCGTTGTTCCGGTGAGGGGGTGCCCCTTGCCCGATCCCACGGGGTGCGGGTTCGTTGTGGTCGATCGCGCAGTTCCCCGCGCCCCTTCGGGGCACATTCCTCCCCGTGCTTGGGAGGTCTGCGGGCGCAGGGCTCGCACGCGCAGCCCCCATGCCGGGTACGCGAGATCCACCGGACGCCGCCCGTCACCGCAGTACGGCCACTGCCCACTTGGCCCGGGTGGACAGCTTGCTCAGTGCCTTCGCCGACTGCTTGCCGATGGTGTCGAGCAGAAGCCTCGCGTACGTCATCGTGGCGCGCGCGAGTTCGGCATCGCCTGCCTCGACCGCGGCCAGCGTCAGCTCCAGATGCTGCTCCGTGATCAGCCGGCCGAGTCCGCGGCGGTGCCACTGGGACACCGTCTCGTCCGGTCTGGTGCCATCGGCGCCGACTGCCGCCCGTGCCCGCTCCAGCGCCCGTCCCGCTGCTGCGAGGTCGCCCTTGCGGCGCTCCAGCCGGGCCAGCACATACGCCTCCGAGGCCCGGCTCCATGCCGTGTCCTGGAGCGAGAGGAGGTTGAACTGGGCGCGGGCCGCCTGGGCGTGGTCGCCGAGGCGTTCCAGCGCTCGGCTCAGCTCCCGGAGCCGGTCCGCGTCCGGGCCCGTGTCGTCCAGCATGCGGATGAGCGCGACCCGGGCGTGCTCGACGCGGCCCTGTCGGCGGGCCAGCTCGATCCAGGCGAACTCGCTCTCCGCGGCCACGTCTCGCCCGTGCCGCTTCGCCTCCTCGGCCCGGGCCCATTCCACGGCCCCGGCGCTGTTGGTGACCTGCCCGGACGTTGCCGACCGCAGCAGTGGTACGTCCTCGTCCTGCCCGTGCAGCGCCACCAGCACCGCGGCCAGCCGCCGCTCCTCGAACCACTCGGTCCGCCAGGCGTTCTCGCGCTCCAGCAGAAACCGCAGCAGCGGCAGGTCGCCCTCCCGGCGGTCGTATTGTGCGGCCCGCAGCACCCCCGCCCGCAGCACCGGATCGTCAGCCGCCGCCCGCCGTGCGCCGGAGTCGCCCGACCGCAGCCGCGCCAGCACCTCCCGTCCCGGCCCGAGTACGACATCGCGCAGAGGCGGCCGGAAGGACTCCTCCAGCTGGTACGCGCACAGCTCCCGGGAGTTGAGCAAGACGTAGTCCGGATCGGTCCGCCTGGTGGCCGACTCCGACATGGCGGCGAGCTCGACCAAGGGCCGGTGCGGCAGCCCCAGACCGCTGAGCAACGCCGCCCGCTGAGCGTCCAGTTCCGGGGCGAACTCCTTCCGCGCCTCGTCGTCCCCCGCACGTACGGCGGCGCGAAGCTCCTCCTCGTCCATCTCCGCGGAGACGTCCTCGCACCACCAGGGCAGCCGGACGAGCATCTCCAGCGCCTCGCCCACACTGTCGGCGAGCAGCGAGGCGTACCCGTCGGAGGACGCGTGCAGCACGGCCGTTCCCCCGCACAGGAAGTACGTGCCGCCGGTGTCGTCACCCGCGATCGGCTCCAGCGACGCACCGGACGCCAGGTGCACCCCCTCGACGTGGTACGCCCGGCTCACGTCGAAGTCGAAAGGAAACGCGACCAGGTCCGCCAGTTCCGGGCGGGTACGCAAGACTTCCAGCACGGGATCGGTCATACGACCGAACCTTAACGAGGGTTTGAGCAGGTCACAGCGGCTGCCGTACATGACGACCGCGTCGGGGACCTCCGAGCCCCTTGAGTATGGGGAGAAGACAGCACGTGACATCGACTGGGTTTCGCATCGGCGGAGGTCCGGAAGTACGGCGGCTCGGCTTCGGAGCCATGCACTTGGCGACTGAGCCGGGCCCGGCGCGCGAGAACTCCCTCGCGGTGGCCCGGCGAGCCGTCGAGCTGGGCGTCACTCTGATCGACACCGCGTATCTGTACGGCGGGGGAGCCAACGAGGAACTTCTGGCCGAGGCCCTGCACCCCTACCCGGAGGGGCTGCTCGTCACCACCAAGGTCGGGGTTGCCAAGTCGCACCCTTCGGACGAGTGGAAGCTCGACGGGCGGCCGGCTGTGCTGCGCGATCAGGTCGAGCAGGCTCTGCGCCGACTGCGCGTCGAGCGGATCGAGCTGCTTCAGCTGCACCGTATCGATCCGGAGACGCCGCTCGCCGACCAGCTCGGTACGCTGCGGGACCTGCAGGACGAGGGCAAGATCGGCCGGATCGGGCTGTCCGAGGTGACCGTCGACGAACTCGCCCAGGCCCGGGAGATCATCGACGTCGCCAGCGTGCAGAACCGCTACAACCTGCTCGACCGCGAGCACGAGCCCGTGCTCGCGGCCTGCGAGGCGGCGGGGATCGCGTTCCTGCCGTGGCGCCCTGTCGCCTGGGGGGAGTCGGGGGCGAGGGCCGAGGTCGCCGCCGTGGCAGCAGAGCTCGGCGCCACCCCCACGCAGGTTGCGCTGGCGTGGCTGCTCGACCGCTCGCCGGTGATCCTCCCGATCCCGGGCACTTCCCGGATCGACCACCTGGAGGAGAACCTCGCTGCGGAAGGTCTCCATCTGCTCCGGGCGCACCGCGACCGCCTCGACCGGCTGCCCGAACTGGCATAGGCCGCCGTCTCCCGGCGAGCGAGGCCCGTATCCGGTTCGGAGCGCTCCTGTCTGGGGGCACCGACAATGAGTGGTGACGCCGGAGTGGACGGGCGGGGTCCGGGATCAGGTGGCAGTGCGCCCGGAGTTCCACCGGGCTCGGCCCACCCCGGGGGCGTTCGGGCCGGGGAACCGGGGCCGGGTGCAGGCGTGGCCGAAAAACGAAGTAAGGTTCGCCTAAGTAGTGATCCCGAGTCCCGGAGCACCTCATGTCGATACGCCCGAGCGGCAGCAGAAAGCGCGTTGCCGCAGCCGTCGCCCTCCCTCTCGCCGCCGTACTTGCGCTGTCCGCCTGCGGCTCGTCCGGCGGCTCCGGCAGCTCCGGCGATGGCAAGGGCAAGTCGAAGGAGAAGGTGGCGCAGGGCGGAAAGGACTTCGCGGGCGCCGCGAAGAAGACCGCCTCGTTCGGTACGGACGCCAAGCCGGGCGAGTTCCCGCGCACCGTCACCCACGCCATGGGCAAGACGGAGATCAAGAAGCAGCCCAAGCGCGTGGTCGTGCTGGACGTCGGCGAGTTCGACAACGCCGTCTCCCTCGGCGTCAAGCCCGTCGGCCTCGCTCCCACCGAGGGCGACAACGGGATCCCCAGCTACCTCAAGAAGCAGGCGGGCCACCCGAAGAACGTCGGCACCATCAACAACCTCAATCTTGAGGCCGTCGCCAAGCTCAAGCCCGATCTGATCCTCGGCAGCCAGCTCCGTGCTGCCGACAAGTACAAGCAGCTTTCGGCCATCGCGCCGACGGTCTTCTCCATCAGGCCCGGCTTCACCTGGAAGGAGAACTTCCTCCTGAACGCCGCGGCTCTCGACCGTACGAAGCAGGCGAAGGCCCAGCTCGGCGCGTACGAGAAGAAGGCGAAGAAGCTCGGCGACGACCTGGGGGACAAGAAGCCCACCATCTCCATGGTCCGCTACATGCCCGGCATGATCCGGCTGTACGCGAAGGCGTCGTTCATCGGCACCATCCTCCAGGACGTCGGCCTGCCCCGGCCCAAGAACCAGCAGGTCAACGATCTCGCGACCGAGATCAGCTCCGAGCGGATGGACGAGGCCGACGCGGACTGGATCTTCACCGGCGCCTACGGCGACCCGAAGGCGACGGACCGCGCCAAGGCCCAGGACAGCCCCCTGTGGAAGAAGCTGCGCGCCGTCAAGGAAGGGCATGCCAAGGATGTGAACGACGAGACCTGGTACCTGGGTCTCGGCGTGACCGCGGCCGACGAGGTCCTCGACGACCTGAGGGGCCACCTCCTCAAGTAGCAAGCCACCGGGGCCCGGCCCTTCATACGCCCAGCTCGCCGGACGGACCAGTAGTCCGTCCGGCGAGCGGCGTCTTGGGTGTGCACGTCCCCCAGTCACTCCCGGACGCGAGGTCAGTCAGCCTCCTCCCGCGCCGAGCAGATCAGTTGCTCCTCACGTCGACTTCCGGTAGGTCCGGAACGCCTGCGTGGCCAGGAAGCCCATGACGAGGGCTGCCGCCGTGAGGAGTCCCAGGTGCACCCAGACCTTGGTCCAGTCGGTGTGTACGAGCATCGCCTGCCGCGCCGCGACGACCGCCCACTCCACGGGGTTGTACCGGGCAACATCCCCGACCCAGCCCGGAGCGAGGCGGAGGTCCATCACAGCAGAGCTCAGGAACATCAGCGGCAGCGTGGTGAACTGGGAAATCGCGATCAGCGTCGCCTGCTGACGGGTCAGCAGGGCGACGGCGTTGGACAGCGCCGAGAAGATCAGCGTCAGCAGCACCGCGGCCGGCACCATGACGCCGAGTCCCGCGACGCCTCCAGGGAAACGGGCGCCGGCGGCCAACGCGATGACCACGATGGTCAGGCTCTGGACGACGGTCTGGACCGCCTGGTAGGCCATGGTCGCGCACATCATGGCGCCTCGGCTGGCAGGGGAGGTGAGCAGCCGGTCCATCACGCCGCGGTCGATGTCCTGCAAGTAGGTCGTCCCTGCCCACGCACTCGCGAACAGCGCGGTCATCATCACCACGCCCGGTGTGAGGAACTGCAGGAAACCGCCGCTGCCGTACGCGAATCCGGGCAGATTCGCGACCGAGCGGAAAAGCTGCCCGAACAGCACCAGCCAGATCACCGGCTGCACGAGACCGATGACGAGGAAGGTGGGCATGCGCCACAGCGTGCGCAGCAGACGGCCGGTGAGGAACGCGGAGTGCCTGACCACGGTCAACGGGCGCGGACCGATGAATTCTTCGTGTGCGGTGCTCACTTGGCCACCTCCACCAGCGTCTTCGGCTGCTCGTCCGCGGCGGCCTCGAGGCTGCGGCCGGTGTGCCGGAGGTAGACGTCGTCGAGCGAAGGCCGGGAGAGCGTCGCGGAGGTCACGACGATTCCGGCTTCGTCGAGTGCGGCCAGCACAGGTGGCAACGCCCGTGCGCCGTCATCGGTACGGCCGCGGACCGTGCATCCGTCCATGGTGATCTCGCGTAGCTCAGGCACCCGTCGCAGCACCGCTCGGGCTCTGCTGTCGGCCTCTGTGAGCTCGACATGCACAGCGTCGCCGCGCAGCTCGCTCTTGAGTTCCTCCGGGGTGCCCGCAGCGACCACTGTGCCGTGGTCGACGATCGCGAGCCGGTCCGCGAGGTGGTCGGCCTCTTCGAGGTAGTGCGTGGTGAGGAGCACCGTCATCTGCTCGTCAGCGGCCATCCTGGCGATCTCGCCCCACATCTCGCTCCGGGCCTGGGGGTCGAGACCCGTCGTCGGCTCGTCGAGGAAGAGCACCTGCGGGCGGTGCATCAGCCCCAGCGCGACGTCCAGCTTGCGCGCCATGCCGCCGGAGTACGTGCCCACCCGCCGGTTCGCGGCATCGGCCAGTCCGAAGCGGTCGATGAGCTCACGAGCCCGTGCCTTGGCGTCGCGGCGGGACATCCCCTGGAGACGGCCCGCGAGCAGCAGGTTCTCGGTCGCGGTACCCATCGGGTCCGTGCCGGGCTTCTGGGCCACGAACCCGATGGCCTGGCGTACCCGGTCCGGGTCCGCCGTGACGTCGAGGCCGGCGACGCGTGCCGATCCCGAGTCGGCGACCGAAAGCGTGGAGAGAATCTTCACGGTGGTCGATTTGCCTGCCCCGTTCGGGCCGAGCAGCCCGAAGACGGTCCCCTGCGCAGCGGAGAAGCTCAGCCCCCGCAGCGCTGTGACCGGGGTCTTCTTCCTACCTGCCGAGTAGGTCTTGACAAGATCAACGGCTTCCAGAGCCGTGTCTGAACGCGGAAACGCAGCCATCGCCGCACACCCCTGTCAGAAGCTGGTGTGACTCCCACCTTCCTGATGTCACCGGACACAAGGAGGCTGAATGGCGAGGGCTGAACCCTACGGTGAGATGTCGCAGCAGACCTTAACAAGGCTCGTAGGCAGCAGCAACGAGACGAGGAGCGGGGGAGCGGGACGCTATCGCGGTTGCCGCCGATGTGGTCGGCGTAGCCGCCCGGGCCGCTGCCTGGACCGTGTGAGTGCGGAGGCGGCCCACGGCACCGGCGCGTTCCGTGACCGCCGTGGCAGCGGCAGTGGTGGTCACCGGGCTTCATCCGTGAGACGTACCGGAGGTGCAACCGCCTTGCGGCGCGGCTTCGGCGAACAGCCGGCGATAGAAGGGGCCGAGGCCGTCGGGGACGGCCAGAGCCTGGAACGCCCTCTCCGCGGGTAGGAGTCGTCGGTGGGCCATCTCGAAGCGTGGGTCCCACGGCGCCAGCCGCACCTCTGCTCGCCACATCGACCGGACCAGCACCAGCCCTTCCTCCGGGCCGCGTACGCACACGCCCCGGCTGAATCCGAGGAGTCGGCAATCCGTCACCGCGGCACAGGCTTCCTCTTGGACCTCGCGGCGCATCGTGTCGATCCACTGCTCATGCTGCTCGGGGCGGCCTGCGGGCAGGCCCCACCGCTCTCCGTCTCGGCTGACCATGACGACCCGGTCGTCGGCGACGCACACGGCCTCCGCGCCGTGTGGCGTACCCGACGGTGGGTCAGGGGGCGGATGCCAGGCAACGTGCCATACCTGGCCGTTGATCACTGCGGGGAACTCGATGCCGTTCCGCGCGATGTCGTTCCCGGCGATGTCGTCCACGGGGTGCTCCAGTGAAATGGATCCAGCGGCTTCCTCTGCCATCGGTGAGCTTCTTCCCCGTTGGCCTCCTTCGCCAGTCGCCTTCGTCCGCAGACCACAGGACAGTTGAAGGCCGACTCGACGGGTCAGTTGTGAGGGATCCCTGCCCCGGCGCCGTCCGCGGCCCCTTCCGGGTCTGGCTGGTCAGCCGGAGGTGTGCGAACGGGCCGAGTCCCTCGGCGCGTTCGGGCGCTTCGACTGCAGCCTCCCCCCAGGACCTGTATGAGCTCGCGCTGTTGATGGCCGTACGCCTTGCCGGCGCCAGGGGGATAAGCGGAGCCTCGCGGGCATGGTTTCCGTCAACCACCCCGTCACGTATCAGCTGGTTGCCGTCAAGGCTGTGTGCGCAGTGGTGAGGATCTCCTCGGAGAGGGGTGAGCCCTTGGTGGCGCGGGCCAGAAGAAGCGCGCCGAGCATGGTGCACAGCCGGGTGATGCCGTCCTGGTCCTCGGTGGCCAGCCACTCCGCGAAGTCGCTCACCCCCTCGCTGTACACCCGGCGGGCCTCACGGTCGCCCAGCCCGCGCGCCATGTCGGTGGCGAGCGCGGCGGCGGGGCATCCCTCTGCCGCGTCGTCGCGATGCCGGACGGAGAGGTAGGTGTCGATCAGCGCCTGTTGGGCGGCGTCGCGCTGCCCGGCATGCTGCTCGAGCCCCGCATTGCGGAGCCGCGTGAGCTCACCGAACGCGTGGGCGATGGCTTCGTCGATGAGCGCCTCTTTGGAGGCGAACTGCTTGTAGAAGCCGCCGTGGGTCAGGCCCGACGCCTTCATGAGGTCGGCGACGCTGACGTGGGTGCCCTGCTCCCGGAACAGCCGTGAGGCGGTTTCCACAACCCGCTTGCGGTTCTCCTGCGCTTGCGCTTGCGATACGCGGCCCATCAGCCACCTCCCACTTGGATGTCGGTTGGCATCTATTCTATGCCGGATTTAGATTGCAGTCGCAATCTAACCAAGGGCCGGGTCACCCGGGTCCCAGCGCTGGGAGCAGACATGGGATTGAAGGACGCGGTGGCAGTTGTCACCGGCGCCAACCGGAGACTGGGACGGCACCTGGCCACCCAGTTCGTGGCGCGTGGAGCGAAGGTGTACGCGGCGGCGCGCGCCGCCGCTGCATCACCGTCTCGGCGCTGCACGTCGGGTTCATGGACACCGACATGGCCGCAGGTCGGCCCGAGCGATGTCCTGGTCCGGATCCAGGCGGCCGGCGTCAATCCGCTCGACTTCGAGATGTGGCACGGGGAGTTCCGACCCGCTGACCCCCTCACGGCCACTGCCGTACCGGCAGTGGCCGGAGTTCCCATCAGCGGTCGGGGTGGGTCAGCTCTTGCCGGCTGCGTTCCAGGTCATCCCCCAGCCGTATTCCAGATCCACGGCCTGCTGCTTCATGATGCCGGGCGGCAGCACGATGTACTTCGCCTCCCGCCGGACGATCAGTTCCCCGCCCACGTTCTCGATCAGTGCGACCGCGGCGACCGGCGCTTGAACGGTGCACTCGTCCAGGTGCATCTCGATCGGCGGCCCGACCGGCGGATACAGCGTGGCAACCCCGTCCAGGCCCGCGAAGCTCGATGCCCCGGCGTAGATGACCACGAACACAAGGAGGCGCTTGATCTCGGCCGTGTGATCAAGATTGACCACGAGATTCTCACCGGCCGCACTCGAGCCGGTCCGGTCGTCCTGGTCCAGCCGGATGTAGGGCGGCTGATCGAACGAGCCGAACTTGTTGTTGATGGGGTGGATGATCCCCTTGTCTCCGTTCTGCAGCTCCCACAGACAGGAGAGGTCGAGGTCGACGTTCTCCAGCCGGACGGCGCCCTTACCCTTCATCATCCAGCCACGCGACGGCTTGCGAGCGCTCCACGTGAGATTGACCCGCATGGCTCCTGAGGTGGCGCCCTGCTTGGTCAGCGACACGGCAGGCGCTGCCTTCGTCAACGTGACCTTCGTCAGCCGTACGGGCTGCGCCGGGGCAGCCGCAGGGGCAGGCGCAGGCGCAACCGGGGGCGGCGGGGGCGCGGCGTGCTGCATGGGCGCGGGCGGGGGCGCGGCGTGCTGCATGGGCGCGGGCGGCGGGGGCGGCGGAGGTGCGGTCTGCTGTGCCGGTGCAGGCGCGGCGGGCTCCTCGACGGTGATACCGAAATCGGTGGCGAGCCCTTCCAAGCCGGTGGAGTATCCCTGGCCCACCGCCCGGAACTTCCACGTGTCGTTCCGCCGATACAGCTCCCCGAGCACGAAAGCCGTCTCCGAGGTGGCACCTGAGGCGTCGAACCGCGCCGTCTCTGCGCCGCTCTCCGCGTCCAGCACGCGCACGAAAAGGCCGGGCACCTGACCGAACGTGCCGTCGGTGGAAGCCGCGACCACCACGGTCCCGATCTCCTGCTCCATCGCGGAAAGGTCCACCAGGATCGTCTCGAGCGCGCCGGTGCCTTCCTGGCGTTTGCCCTCGTGACGCACCGCACCACCGCGGTGCACCGGCTGGTTGTAGAACACGAAGTCGTCGTCCGACCGCACCTTGCCGGTCCCCGTCAGCAACAACGCTGAGGCATCCACATCAGGCGCCCCCGGCCCTCCTTGCCAACCCAACTCCACCCGGACCCTGTTAGCCGGCACCGGTACGTTGGCACCCTTTTGCAATGACATACAGCTCTTCCCCTCCGTGCCCTTCCAGTCCAGGCAGCTTAGGTGTTCGGATCACACACAGCACATGCCGGTCCGGCAATGGCGCGACCCGCCCCCATAGGTCAGTACCGACCACGACTCCGTCAGCCGTCCGAGTCGCATCCTGTCCTTCCAAAAGCGTTTGACGCCCGTCGGTATCCGGCGATCGGATGGCGCCCCATGAGCACAGGGCAGCTGCATCCCGGCCAGCACCCCATCGACGACGATCTCGTACGGCGGCTGATCGCCGGGCAGTTCCCCCAGTGGGCGGGGCTGGCGGTGGAGCGGTTCCCGTCCGGCGGCACGGTCAACGCCATGTACCGGCTGGGCGAGGACATGATCGTACGGCTGCCACTGGTGCAGGGCGGAGCCGGGGACGTATCGACGGAGCAGGAGTGGCTGCCCCGTCTCGCATCCCGGCTGCCTACGGCCATCCCCGAGGTGCTCGGGGCCGGTGAGCCCGCCGAAGGGTATCCCTGGCCGTGGTCGGTGTACCGGTGGCTGGCGGGGGAGAACCCCGAGGCGGGGGCGCTGAGCGAGCCCGTGCTGCTGGCCGCGGATCTGGCCGAGTTCGTGGCGGCGATGCGGCGCATCACGCTGCCGGGGGCGCCGGTGGCCCACCGCGGTGGGCCCGTCGCCTCGCTCGACGCGGAGACCCGGGCGGCGATCGAGGAACTGCGGGCTGTCCCGCAGGAGGGTGTCGACTGCGACGCCGCGACTGCCGTATGGGAGGACGCGCTGCGAGCCCCGGACTGGGACGGGCCGCCGGTATGGCTCCACGCCGATCTGATGCCGGGCAATCTCCTGGTGGAGGGCGGCAGGCTCACCTCGGTGATCGACTTCGGCTGCATGGGAGTGGGCGATCCGGCCTGCGATCTGTTCCCCGCATGGAATCTGCTGCCGCCCGGTGCGCGGGAGATCTTCCGCGAGGCGCTCGCCGTGGATGACGCGACGTGGAACCGCGGCCGGGGGCGGACACTCTCGCAGGCGCTGATCGCGCTGCCGTACTACCGCAGAACCAACCCGGCGATGGCGCGCAACGCCCGGCACGTGATCCGGGCAGTGCTCCGCGAGGGCCCTCCATTGTGCCGTTAAGGGGGTGCCCCTGCCGGTCGCTTGCGGGGTGCGGGTCCTCCCCCAAGCTCTTCGAGCAGGGGTACCCCCATGGCTTGTCGCGCAGTTCCCCGCGCCCCTTACGGGGCGCGCGTTGCCCCCTGCGAAGCTTGGGCAGTCTCCTCCCCCAAGCTCTTCGAGCAGGGGGTACCCCCAGGGCGCAGGGTGGCAAGCGCAGCCCCCATTGCCGGGTATTGCAAGACACGCCGGACAAGCGCTAGCAGACAACCCCCACCAGAGGAAGCGCAGCGGCAACAGTCGATCTTGCAGGTGGTTCGTACGGTTCCCTGTGACTTCGCTTGATTGTGCTCGGGGAACGGGGACTCCACGCTGGTGATGTACCGCTCGGGCGAGCTCAACTCCCGTCTGCCCGTGCGCCAAGACGGCGCCGAGGAATGCGTCGAAGTCCCCACCGGCAATCCGGATGGTTTCCGAGGAGCGCCATGCATACCCGAGTGACGGATCCCTTGCTCCAGCCCTTCACGATAAAGAACCTCACCCTGCGCAACAGGGTGGTCAGCACCTCGCACGAACCGGCTTTCGGGGAAGACGGTCTGCCCCGGGACCGCTACCGGATGTACCACCTGGAAAAGGCCCGGGGCGGGGTCGGCCTGACGATGATCGGCGGCTCGGCAGTCGTGTCACCCGACAGTCCGCCGTCGTTCGGCAATCTGCTGCTCTACCGCGACGATGTGGTGCCCTGGCTCCGACGGCTGGCCGACGATGTCCACGCCGCCGGGGCCGCGGTCATGTGCCAGGTCACTCATCTGGGACGGCGCACCAGCAATTACACGGGCGACTGGCTGCCCGTCCTTTCGGCATCACCTTTGCGAGAGCCTGCCCACCGCGCTTTTCCCAAGGAAGCCGAGCCCTGGGATCTGGACCGCATCGTGCGGGATTACGCCGACGCGGCCGCACGCTGCGAGGAAGGCGGTCTCGACGGTGTAGAGATCCAGTCGTACGGCCACTTCATGGACAGCTTCCTCTCGCCGGCGACGAACCACCGGGATGACGAATTCGGCGGGAGCCTCGCTGACCGCATGGCTTTTCCGCGCCGGGTTATCCGCGCGATCCGGTCCGCGGTCTCCCCCGAATTCATCGTCGGTATCCGCATGACGATGGAGGAGGACCGGCCGGGCGGATTGACCTTCGACGAGGCACTGGCGGCGGCCCGGAAGTACATCGAGGACGGCATCGACTTCGTCAGCACCATCCGGGGATCGATCGAGAGCGACGCATCCCTGGCGAAGGCGATTCCGTCCATGGGCACGCCCTCGGCGCCGTTCCTGGAATTCACCGCCAAGATCAAGCGCAAGCTCGATGTCCCGGTGATGCACGCCGGTCGCATCGCCGATGTCGCCACCGCACGGCATGCCGTACGGGAAGGTCTTCTCGACCTGGTCGGCATGACCCGGGCCCAGATCGCCGACCCCCATCTCATGGCCAAAGTGGCCGCCGGCCACGAGGACCGCATCCGGCCCTGCGTCGGAGCGAGTTACTGCCTCGATGCGATCTACGATTCCGGTGACACCAAATGCATCCACAATCCCGCCACGGGGCGGGAGCTTCGGCTGCCGCACACCGTCGCTCCTGCGGCCGAGCGGAAGAAAGCCGTGATCGTCGGTGCCGGGCCCGCGGGCTTGGAAGCGGCTCGCGTACTGGGCGAACGCGGGCACGAGGTCGTTCTGTACGAGGCAGGGGAACTGCCTGGCGGGCAGATCCGTATCGCCGCTGCGAACAGCCGCAGAAGGGATCTCCTCGGCATCGTCGACTGGCGCGTCGACGAGTGCAAGGTGCTCGGCGTCGAGCTGCGGCTCGGGGTTCTCGCCGAGGTGGAGGACGTACTCGCGGAACGCCCCGACATCGTCCTCGTCGCCACGGGCGGACTCCCCAACCTCTCCTTTCTCACACAGGGTGGCGATGTCGTGGCGGATACCTGGGACGTTCTCAGCGGAGCCCTGCGTCCCCGAGGACGGGTGCTGGTCTACGACGACAACGGGGCCTGTCCCGCGCTGGACGCCGTAGAGGTGATGGCGCGCCAGGGCGTCGCGATCGAGTACGTGACGCCGGAACGAACGCTCGCACCTGATGTCGGCAGCATGAATTCCCCCGCCTATCTCCAGGTCTTCGCCGAGCATGCGGTGAGCACCACGCTGGCGCACCGGCTGCTGTCCGTACGCCGCGAGGAAGACGGCCGCCTGACCGCGACTCTGCGCAGCGAGTACGCGGCGACGGAGACGGAGCACGTGGTGGATCACGTGGTGGTGGAACACGGAACGCTGCCCAACGCGGATCTCTACTGGGACCTGCTCCCCGGATCGAGCAACCTCGGTCACCTGGACCACCGCGCACTGCTGGCCTGCGAACCGCAGCAGAACGCCACGAACCCGGAGGGCCGCTACCAGCTGTTCCGGATCGGTGATGCCGTCACCAGCCGCAACATCCACGCCGCAGTTCTGGACGCACTGCGCCTGTGCCTGCCGATGTGACCTCGCTACCACCACGGAACAGCATCGAGAGGAGAGCAGCGTGACACTGCTGGGAAACACCAAGTCCTCGGAGGAACACCGGGTCCGCGACGCGGTGGCGCGACGGGCCGCCGGTCGCAGTCTGGAAGGGCCGTTCTACACCGACCGGGAGTTCTTCGACCTCGACCTCGCAGCGATCTTCACCCGCCAATGGCTCTTCGTCGCCGTGGACGCCGAACTGCCCGAGCCCGGCGACTACACCACGGTGGAGATCGGACCGTACTCGGTCATCGTGCTACGTGACGACGAGCAGAACCTGCGGGCATTCCACAACGTCTGCCGACACCGTGGCGCCCGCATCCTGAACGCGGGGAACGGATCGACCGGGAACCTGGTCTGTGGCTACCACAAGTGGACGTACGGAACGGACGGCACACTCCTGCACGCCCCCTCGCAGCCAGGGGACTTCGACCGTAGCTGCTCCGGCCTCAAGACAGTGCACGTACGCAGCGTCGGCGGGCTCGTGTTCGTCTGTCTCGCCGAGAAGCCGCCCGCCGACTTCGAGGAGGTCGCCGCCCGTATCGAGCCGTACCTTCTCCCGCACGAGCTGGGCCGGGCCAAGGTGGCGGCCCGGACCGACCTCGTCGAGGACGGCAACTGGAAACTCGTGATGGAGAACAACCGGGAGTGCTACCACTGCGACGGTCACCCCGAGCTGCTGCGCACGTTCTTCCCCACCTACGGCTACACCGAGGAAAACGTCCCTCTTCGGCTGCGCCCGGCGCACGAACGCTATCTGCGGGCGGACGCCGAGCTGCGCGAAACGTACGAGAAGCTGGACCTGCCGTACGCGCTCATCGAGGAGCTGGACAACCGCGCCACCGGGTTCCGCATCCAGCGCGATGCGCTCGACCTGGCCGGTGAGTCCTTCACCCCGGACGGCAAAGCCGCATGCCGCCGCCTGCTGGGCGACCTGCCCACACCACGCCTCGGACACCTGGCCCTGCACCTGCAGCCCAACTCCTGGTTCCACGTCCTCGGCGACCACGCGATCACCTTCAGCGTCCTCCCTCTCGCCCCTGACAGGACATTGCTGCGCACCACATGGCTCGTGCACCAGGACGCCACAGAGGGCGTGGACTACGACCCGGACACGCTGCTCAAGGTCTGGACCGCTACGAACGAGCAGGACGCGAGCCTCGTCGCCCGCGCTCAGCAGGGAGTCTCCAGCCCTGCGTACGAGCCGGGTCCGTACGCCGCGACGGAATACCAGGTCGAGGCGTTCTGCGCCTGGTACATCGCCCGCCTCCGCGAGGAGCTGCGGCGATGACCGACATGCTCACCCTCCCGGCCTCCTTCCGGCCGCCGGCCGCACTCTGCGGAGGGGACAGCGCGGCCGACCACTTGCTGGTCTGCACACAGGTCCTCGATGTCACCCGCGATACGAAGACCTTTTCCTTCGAGCCGACCGAGCCCGGCCTCTTCCGCCATGACCCGGGCCAGTACCTCGCGTTCACCTTCGCGATCGACGGCCAGGAGACCACCCGCTGCTACACCATCTCCTCCCCGCCGTCACGCCCGCACGTCGCCGCGGTCACCGTGAAACGCGTACCCGGGGGGCGGGTCTCCAACTGGCTGCACGACCATCTGACCCCGGGGCAGGTGGTCCGCGCCCGAGGGCCGCAGGGCCGGTTCTCGATGGTCCGGCATCCCGCGCCCGCCTACCTGTTCCTCTCCGCGGGCAGCGGGGTGACGCCCCTGATCTCCATGACCAGAACGCTTTACGACCTGGCGTCCCCGGTGGACGTGGTCTTCGTGCACAGCGCCCGCACTCCCGACGACATCCCGTTCCGGCAAGAACTGGAACTCATCGAGGCGACCGCGCCGAACATCCGGGTCACTCACGTCTGCGAGGACGACGGGGCGACGCAACGGTGGCACGGCTACCGGGGCCGTCTCACCCTTGACATGCTGCGGCAGATCGCTCCCGACTTCCGCGGGCGGGAAGTCTTCACCTGCGGACCACCCGGCTATATGCACGCGGTCCGCCGGCTGCTCGCCGCAGCAGGGCTCCCCGAGGACCGCTACCACCAGGAGAACTTCGAGGCTCCATCCCCTGTCCCCGCGCCGGCCGGCACCGGGACGGATACGGGCGGGGCCACGAGATTCGCGGTGGAACTCTCCCGCAGCGGGACGACCATCGAGTGCGACGCCGGCACGCCGGTGCTGGAGGCCGCAGCCCAAGCGGGTCTCACCCTTCCCTCCTCATGCGGACAGGGCATGTGCGGCTCGTGTCTGACCACCCTCGAAAAGGGTTCGGTCGACATGCGGCACAACGGCGGCATCCGCCCCAGGGACAGAGCGCAGAACAAGATCCTGCTGTGCTGCTCAATGCCCCTGGAAGATCTGGTGATCGACGCCTGAAGCGGATGGCGGCTCAGCCCGGCTCCGGCGCCGCTGAGGGAGAGCAGAGGAGAATCAAACGATCCTGAGCCCGACCGTGCAAACTGTTTGC
This sequence comes from Streptomyces sp. 8N114, assembly GCF_052245835.1. Taxonomy (NCBI): domain Bacteria; kingdom Bacillati; phylum Actinomycetota; class Actinomycetes; order Kitasatosporales; family Streptomycetaceae; genus Streptomyces; species Streptomyces sp. 8N114. The sequence continues at coordinate 137,959 of NZ_JBQQBT010000007.1, forward strand.
ATGATTGACTCCCGGCTTCGGATCCTGCAGATGGTTGCCGAGCACGGCACGGTGACAGCCGCGGCCCGGGTGCTGCACTACACGCCCTCCGCCGTCTCCTACCAACTGCGCCAGCTCGCCGCTGAGGTGGGCGTGGAACTGGTGGTGCAGCAAGGCCGGGGCATACGTCTGACGAACGCGGCCCGCATCCTGTTGCGCCATGCGGAGCGCCTCCATGAGCAGTGGGAGCTCGCCCGCACCGAGCTGGCCGCCGTCGGCACCGAGCCCACCGGCCAGATCACGCTGTGCGGGTTCTCCACCGCCGCCAGCCGCCTGCTGCCGCCCGCTGCGGCCGGACTCCGCGACACCCACCCTCGACTGACGGTCCGGATCATCGAAGCCGAACCCGACCGCTGCTTCGACCTGCTGCTCTCGGACGAGGCCGACCTCGCGCTGCTGGTGGTCACCGCGGATTCACCGCCCATGACCGACCACCGCTTCGACCAGCAGCCACTGCTGGACGACCCGCTGGACCTGGTCGTTCCGCGGGATCACCCCCTCACCCGGCAGCAGCGGGTCACCCTTGCCGATGCCGCGAGGGAGCCGTGGATCCTGGGCAATCCGGGTACGACCTACCACCAGTTGGTGCTCACCGCCTGCATGAGTGCCGGCTTCACCCCCCACATCGCCCACTACGCGGATGAATGGGACACCGGCACCGCACTGGTCGCCCACGGCTTCGGCGTGATCCTCGTACCGCGCCTGGCACAGCTGCGCGGCGGGTCACTGGTGGAACGCCTCCCGCTCCATGGCGAGCCTGCTCCGGCCCGCCGCATCATGTCCGTCACCCGTCTCGGCGCCCGAGAGATCCCCACCCTCACCCACGCCTTGGAGACCATCACCGCAGCCGCCGAGCAGCTGTTGCCGCAGCAGTGACAGAGCCGCCGCTCGACACGGGGCGACGGCCGCACCCCGAGCCGCACCTCCGAGCCACGGTTCACCGGAGCGCCCGTCGCGCGGTTACGCCCCGGGCGCGAGTCGTTCGCGGATTTCCTGTGCCGCGCGTCGGGCCTGCGCGCCGAGTTGAGCGAAGCGGGACTCGGGGACGCGGTCCCGCGGGCCCCAGACGCTGACGACGGCGATGGGGTGGTCGTCCGCGTCGAGGACGGGAGCGGCGACCCCGTACAGCTGGGGTTCGAGTTCGCCGACGCTGACGCTGTAGCCCTGGGCGCGGACCTCGGCGAGTTCGGCGTGCAGGGCCCTCCGGCCGGTGCGGGTCGTCTCGGTGTACTCGGCCAGCGGTCCGGAGAGCAGCGCGTCGACCTCTCCAGGTGTTTGCCAGGCCAGCAGCGCCTTGCCCGCCGAGGTGGCGTGGATCGGCACCTGCCGTCCGAGCCAGCGCGCGCTGAGCACTGCGGGCGGGACCACCTCGTCGACGTACGTGAGGCCGAGCCGCCGGGCCACCGCCAGGTTCGCGGTCTCACCGGTTTCCCGGCACAGTCGCTCCAGTACGTCGTGGGAGCGGCGGATCAGTCCCTCCACGCTCGCGGTCGAGGCCAGCCGGCTGACCGCGGAACCGATGGTGTAGCGGTTGCCCACCGGGTCGCGCTCGACCATCGCGTGATGTTCCAGGGTGGCCAGCAGCCGCCAGGCCGTGGCCCGGTTCAGTCCGCACTCGGCGGCGAGTTCGGCGGCGGGACGGCCCTCGGGAGCGCTCGCCGAGACGGCGTTGAGCAGGGCGATGGCCCGCTCCAGTGCCTGCACCCGGCCCCCGCCGTGCCGCGACCCGCCCTGCTCTCGCAAGGAGTCCAGGGTGTCCAAGGAGTCCGGGGCGTGCGCCGCGTCCATTTCCGTTGCCTCCGCTCTCTTCGTCCGCTCCGCGAAGCGTAGTCGTCCACCTCGCACGGCTCGTACGGCTCCTACGGGCGGTCGCGGCCCCTTGACGCGCCGGAAAGCCCACCCGTAGCGTCGCATATTACGAACGGCCGCCGCACACTATGCAACGCATGCATGGCGGCACAGCACGCGGCGACTGCTGAACCGTGATCACAGGGTGGGCAGATGGCAGAGAACCCGGCACGCGTGGTCACCCCGTACGAGGGGACGGGGCACCGGCCATGGGACGACGCAGTGCCCGTACCGGCGCCGCTGGAGCTGCACAGCACTCCGGTACGGCCGGAGTGGGTGGACTACAACGGGCACATGAGCGAGTCGTGCTATCTGCTCGTCTTCGGCGACAACTCGGACGCCTTCTTCCGCTACCTCGGCATCGACGAGGAGTACCGGGCGAACGGCGGGTCGCTCTACACGGTCGAGACGCACCTGCACAACAAGCGCGAGGCGGCCGAGGGCGAACCGCTCCGGCTCACCCTGCGGTTGCTCGACCACGACACCAAGCGTGTCCACCTCTTCCACGAGATGCGGCACGGCGCCGACGGCACCCTGCTGGCCACAGCCGAACAGATGCTGCTGCACGTCGACACGGAGCAGGCCCGCGCCTGTCCGCTCCCCGGCGAACTGCTGCGCAGGCTCGGCGCGATCCAGACCGCGCACGACGTACTGCCTGTGCCCGAAGCAGTCGGCAAGCCCATGGGCATACCCGGCGACCGCAGCCGGGCCGGCCGCCGGACCAGGACCAGGTGAGGAGAGGACGAGCATGGATTTCGAGCTCACCGACGAGCAGCGCTTGATCGTGGAGACGGTCGGCAAGTTCGTGAGGACCGAACTGGACCCCCACGCCGACGAGGTCGAGCGGCTCGACGACGTACCGCCCGAACTGGCCCGCGGTATCCGCGAGAAGGCGATCGCCGCCGGCCTGTACGCGGCGAACATGCCGGAGGAGATCGGCGGCGGCGGACTCGACGCCGTCACCATGACCCTCGTCGAGCGCGAACTGGGAAAGACCAGCTTCGCCCTTCAGATGCTCGTCGCCCGCCCCAGTAACATCCTCGAAGCCTGCGAGGGCGAGCAGCGCGCCCGCTACCTCCTCCCCGCGGTCCGCGGAGAGCGGCACGACTGCCTCGCCATGACCGAGCCCGGCGCCGGCTCCGACGTGCGCTCGATGCGGACCCGGGCCGTACGCGAAAGCTGCGGCGACGGCGGCGCTGAGGCGTACGTACTGAACGGCACCAAACACTTCATCTCGCACGCCGACATGGCCGACTTCGCCATCGTGTTCGCGGCCACCGGCACCGAGGAGACCGCACGCGGCACCAAGAACCTCATCACCGCCTTCCTGGTGGACCTGGACGCGCCCGGCGTCGAGGTGCGGCGCGGCTCGGGATGTGTGTCGCACCGCGGCTACCACCAGTGCGAACTCACCTTCGTCGACGTTCGGCTCCCGGCCGGGCAGCGGCTGGGCGAGGAGGGCCGCGGCTTCGCGCTGATGGGGGAGTGGCTCGGCGCCAGCCGTCTCCAGGTCGCCGCCACCAGCATCGGCCGCGCCCGCCGTGTCCTCGACCTCACTCTCGACTGGGCCGCCGAACGCGAGCAGTTCGGGCAGCCCATCGGCAGGTTCCAGGGCATCGGCTTCCCGCTCGCCGACATGGCCACCGAGCTGGAGGCCGCCGAACTGCTGACCCTGCGCGCCGCCTGGAAGCAGGACCAGGGCACCATGACCGACCGCGACGCGGCGATGGCCAAGCTGTACGCCTCCGAGGCCCTGGGCCGCATCACCGACCAGGCGCTCCAGACCTTCGGCGGCATGGGACTCATGGCCGAGCTGCCCATCGAACGCTACTGGCGCGACGCCCGCGTCGAGCGCATCTGGGACGGCACCAGCGAGATCCAGCGGCACATCATCTCCCGCTCCCTGCTGCGTCCACTGGGCGCCTGATGGCGGCGGGCGCCCACTCACTGAAGCGCCTGCTGGCGCCCCGGCACACAGCCGTCTACGGCGGCGAGTCGGCGGCCCAGGTGGTACGCCAGTGCCGCGCCGTCGGATACGAGGGCGAGCTGTGGCCCGTCCACCCGCGGCGGGCGCACATCGAGGGCCTGCCCTGCTACCGCAGCACGGCCGAGCTCCCCGCGACGCCGGACGCCGCATTCCTCGCCGTGCCGGCGCAGGCCACAGTGGAAATCCTCGCGGAACTCGCCGGGCGCGGCGCGGGAGGAGCTGTGTGCCACGCGTCCGGCTTCGCCGAGGACGGGCCGCGCGGCGCCGCACTGGAGGACGCACTGCGTGCCGCCGCCGGTGACATGCCGGTGATCGGCCCCAACTGCATCGGCGTCCTCAACTACCTGGACGGCACGGCACTCTGGGCCGACCAGCACGGCGGCGCGCGTACGAACAGCGGCGTCGCCGTCATCACCCAGAGCGGCAACATCGGCCAGAACCTCACCATGCAGCGCCGCGCCCTCCCGCTCGCCTACCTGATCACCGCGGGGAACGGCGCCGTCACCGGAACACCGCAGCTGATCGAGGCGCTGCTGGAGGACCCGCGGGTGACCGCCATCGGGCTGCATCTGGAAGGGATCGCCGACGCCGCCGGATTCGCCCGCGCCGCTCTGTCCGCACTGCGGCGCGGAGTGCCCGTCGTGGCGCTGAAGACGGGCAGTTCCGAGCTGGGTGCGCAGACCACCATGAGCCACACCAGCTCCCTCGCCGGGTCGGACGTGCTGTGCGACGCGCTGTTCCGGCGTACCGGCGTCGCGCGGGTGGCGGAGATCGGCACCTTCGTGGAGACGCTGAAGCTGCTGCACGTCCACGGACCGCTGACCGGCGGCCCCGACCCGGCGGGGCACGCCCGGATCACCTCGGCCAGCTGCTCGGGCGGCGAGGCAGCCCTGCTGGCCGACACCGCGCAGCAGCACGGGGTCGAACTCCCGCCGCTCCCGGAGCAGTCGGCGGTACGGCTGCGCGAGGTGCTGGGCGCGCAGGTGCACGTACGCAACCCGCTCGACTACCACACCTACATCTGGGGCGACTTCCCCGCGCAGCGGGAGTGCTTCAGCGCCCTCCTCGGCGCGGGCTGCGACATGAACCTGCTGTTGCTCGACATGCCACGCGCCGACCGGTGCGAGGGCGACGCCTGGACCACCGCACTGGACGCCTACGCCGCGGCCCAGCGCCGCACCGGCGCCCCGGCATGCGTCGTCGGCTCGCTGCCCGAGGGCATACCCGAACCGGTCGCGCAGCAGCTGCTGTCGGAGGGCATCGCCCCTCTTCAAGGGCTGGCCGACTGTGTACGGGCCATCGCCTCGGCCCACCGGATAGGCGCAGCCCAGCGTGCGGCCGACCGGGTGCTGCCGCCCCACGGCCCGGGACGCGGGCAGGCCACCCGCGGAGACGAGGTGCTGGACGAGTACGCCGGGAAGCGGGAGCTGGCCGGGTACGGCCTGCCCGTCCCGGACAGCGCCGTGACGGCACCCGGCGACGCCGCGCAGGCCGCTCATGGCCTGGGCTTCCCCGTCGTCGCCAAGGCCCTTGCCACCGACCTGGCGCACAAGAGCGACGTGGGCGGCGTGCGCCTGGGACTGTCGGGCGGGACGGCGGTGGAGGAGGCCGTCTCAGCCATGGCGGGGCTTGCCGACAGGTTCCTGATCGAACGGATGGTGCCGGACGCGGTCGCCGAACTTCTCGTCGGGGTGCACCACGATCCGACGTTCGGCCCCGCGCTGACCCTGGGAGCGGGCGGCGTACTGGTGGAACTGGTCCGGGACACCGCCACATTGCTGCTTCCCGCCACCGGTGAGGAGATCGAGGCCGCCCTCTCCTCGCTGCGCGCGTGGCCGCTGCTGCGCGGCTTCCGGGGGCGCCCGGCGGGCGACGTACGCGCCACCGTCGACGCGGTCCAAGCCGTGGCCGCCTACGTGCAAGACCACCCCGAGGTCACCGAACTGGACGTCAACCCGCTGCTGGTGCTGCCCGAGGGGCGCGGCGCGGTCGCCGCGGACGTACTGATCAGACGCCTCACCCCACACGGGAACGACGGGAACGACGGAGAGGAACACCATGGACCCCGTACGGCTGGACGTACACGACGGCGTACTGGTGATCACGCTGGACCGGCCCAAGGCCAACGCCATTGACGCCGCCACGAGCCACGCCCTGTTCGCGGCCTTCGACCGGCTGCGAACGGACGGCACGCTGTGCGCCGCGGTGGTCACCGGAGCGGGGGAGCGGTTCTTCTCCGCGGGCTGGGATCTGAAGGCCGCCGCGGAGGGCGAGGCCATCGAAGCCGATCACGGCCCCGGCGGGTTCGCGGGGCTGACCGAGCTGTTCGACCTGGACAAACCCGTGATCGCCGCGGTGAACGGACTCGCGCTGGGCGGCGGATTCGAACTCGCCCTCGCCGCCGACCTGATCGTTGCCGACGCGCACGCGGAGTTCGCCCTCCCCGAGGTGAAGGTCGGCATGATCGCCGATTCCGGCGGAGTCCTGCGGCTCCCTCGCAGGCTGCCGCGTGCCGTGGCGACGGAGCTGCTGCTGACCGGCCAGCGGCTGGGCGCGGCGGAGGCAGCCCGGTGGGGCCTGGTGAACCAGGTCGCCGAGCGGCCGCACACCGCCCTGGAGAGGGCCATCGATCTGGCACAGACCATCGGGGAGGGCGCGCCCCTGGCCGTGGCGGCCGTGAAGGAAGTGCTCCGCGCGACAGAGCAGCTGGCGGTCGAGGACGCCTACGCCCTGCTGCGCGGCACACACCTGCCCCGCTACCGCTCCATGCTGACCTCCGCCGACGCCCAGGAGGGCCCCCGCGCCTTCGCGGAGAAGCGCGCACCGCGCTGGACGGGGGCCTGAGCACGAACGGCGGGACGCCACCGGGCAGCGGGTGGACGGCGCGGCTCGGCGCGATGACGTACTCGGAGAATGCGCCGTGTGTGGGCGGCGAGCCGTAACAGGTGCCGTCAGGACAGAGGTTGTAGCGGCCCGACCGGCACGTGGGACAGGTCCCGCATCCCACGGCCGGTTCGTCCGCCACCGGAGTACCCGGCACCACCCCCCGCCCCGGCCCCCGGCCACCACCACCCCGCTGGCCTCGTGCCCGAGAACGGTCGGCTGCCGCAGCTCGTTCTGCCCATTGCGCCCCGGTGAGGGGCCTGCGCCCACCCGTCCGGCCGGGACGTGGCCGAGCTTCAGCGCGGGTGGCGGGGCCCGGCGCCGAAACCGACCATGCGCCAGATCCGAACTTCGCGTACCAGGCCCGGGAGTTCCCGCAGGAACATCGCCAGGCCGAGCAGGCCGATCACCGTGCCCTGGCCGATCAGGACCCGCTTGGCCCGGCAGGGGCCGGTGTGACGTTGCCGCATGTGCCGCTCCTCAGTTTCTTCCCCCCTGTGAGCCCCCTCGGGTCCGGAGCTCTCAGCCGGGCGAGATGTTCGGCATGATCTTCATGATGGCGTTGTGCTTCTTCCAGTGGACGCCGGTCGAGCGCCGCGCGTCTGCCGTGCCGTCCTTGTGGTGGCCGGGCTGGCGGTTGTAGAGGCCCTTGTTGCCCTGGTGCATGCCCCGCACATGGTTGGGGGCGTCCGGCTTGACGTGGGGCTTTCCGATGCGGATACGGCCCATGGCTCCTCCTCGCACTCCTTGGTGCCGCGCTGTTGCGTCACCTTCGGCATTCGGTCAGTCCGGCGAAGAACCGGTCGATCTCGGGCCACACCCGGCTGCCGCCGGACAGGCCCCGCCACTCGCGCCGTACGACGGCCACCATGCGGAAGCAGTCGTCGACCGGGACGATCCAGTGCTGTGCGCGACCCTGGACGGAGTTGACGAGCAGCGCTTCCACATCGACCGCCAGGGTGGCCAGTTCGGGGCACTGCCCGACGGTCTCGCGCCACGCCTCGGGATCGACCTCCCACCGGGTCGGACCGGCGGGGCTGGGGTAGTGGGCGCGTACGCTGCCGTCGGTGCGCGGTACGAAAAAGGCGAGCCCGACCGGAACGCCCAGCGTCGCGGTCGGCACCGGGCCCAGACGTTCCCGGCGCTGCGGGATCAGCCGGTAGTGGCCCTCGCCCGCGGCGTCCCGTACGAACAGCACGGAGCACGGCCAGCAGGCGCACAGCACCTGGTCCGCGGTGGTGTCGAGCAGATGCCGGTGCTGCTCGGCGGGCACCGGCGCCGCGCACAGGTCGCAGCGTTCGGCGTCCTCGCCCCGGCCACCGCGCTGGGCGGCGGCCTGGCGGATGACGCGGGCGAGGGCACCGGTGGTCATGGCGCCCCCGCGGCCGGTGCGGTGGCGGGCAGCAGCGTCTCCAGGGGGACGAAGGCGGGGGCCGGTTCGTCCGCCACCCGGCGTACGCCGGAGAGTTCGGGCGCCGCGGCCAGCACCGCCTCGCGCACGGCTTCCTCGATGCCGGACGCGGAGCCGCCGCACCCCTTGGTGGTGAGCCGTACGGAGGCCACCGGCCCGTCGATGCCGACGAGTTCGAGGGCGGCGCCGCGCTCGCGCAGCACCTCCGCCATGCGGTCGACGGCGGTGGCGACGCGGCGCTCGACCGGATCGGGGTGCAGTTCGTGCAGCACCAGGAGGTGGCCCACCAATTGGTCCTCGGTCAGCCGGGCGGCCAGTTCGGGTCCGGCGAGATCGCGGATCCGCGCCAGCGCCTCGCCGTAGATCTCCGTCAGGCCACGTACGGCCTCCAGCGCCGCGTCGGCGGTCGGTCCGGCGACGCCCTCGACACGTTCGAGGAGTTCGTCGAGGCGGGCCAGGCGCTGTTCGACGTCCGCGTCAGCCAGCCGGGGTGCCTCACCCATGGCCCGGTCCCGTCCCGGCGCCCGCGCCGAACATCGGTGAGTGCGTCTGCTGAAGCTCCTTGCCCTTGCCGAGGTACATATGGACACCGCAGGGGAGGCAGGGGTCGAAGCTGCGGACGGTGCGCATGATGTCCACCCCCTTGAAGTCGTCCGGCCCGTTCTCCTCGAAGATCGGCTGGCCTTGCACGGCGTCCTCGTACGGGCCCGGGTTGCCGTAGTTGTCCTGAGGGCTGGCGTTCCAGGGGGTCGGCGGATACGGGTGGTAGTTGGCGATCTTCTTGTCCTTGATCACCAGGTGGTGCGACAGCACGCCGCGTACCGCTTCGTGGAAGCCGCAGCCGATCCCCTCGTCGGGCAGCTCGTAGTCGGTGAAGATCTTGGTGTCGCCGGCGCGTACCAGGTTCAGCGCCCGGTCGACGAAGTCGAACGCCATGGCGGCGGAGTAGGCGACGAAATAGGGGCGGGCCCGGTCCCGCTCCAGCGTGTTCGACCACTTGGGGATCTTCCACTCGAGCGTCGTCTCCGGCAGCTGGCTGCTCTTGGGAAGAGTGATCTTCACGCTGTGCCCGGTGGCCTTGACGTAGGGGGTGTCCACCAGCCCGTTGAGCGCCGTCGACCACAGCCGGGCCAGCGGGCCGCCGCCGGTGTCCAGGGCCAGGTGGTCGCCGGTGCCCTTGTCGAACCAGCGGGGGCTCATCACCCAGCTGTACTTGTCGTCGAAGTCACGCTTCTGCGGTGCGGGGACGGTCGTCTGGTTCCAGGGGTGGCGCATGTCGACGGGGTTGCCGAGCGGGTCGTGGGTGACGAACGGCTCTTCGTTCACCCAGTCCTCGTAGTAGGAGCTGCCCAGCAGGATGCGCATGCCGAGGTTGATGTCGACGAGATTGTTGGTGACCAGTTTTCCGTCGACGATGATGCCGGGGGTGACGTACATCGCCTTGCCCCAGGTGTTCATGTTCTCGTACCGGTAGTCGACCGTCTTGTAGTGCTGCCAGGCGCCCCAGCAGCCGAGCATGATCCGGCGGCGGCCCACTTCCTCGTAACCGGGCAGTGCCTCGTAGAAGAAATCGAAGACGTCGTCGTTCATGACGACGGACTTCTTGACGAAGTCGAGGATCTTCATCAGCCGGCTGAGGTAGTCGGTGAAGGTGGTGGGCGTCGGCATCGTGCCCACGCCGCCCGGATACATCGTCGACGGGTGGACGTGGCGTCCCTCCATCTTGCAGAACATCTCGCGCGTGACCCGGCTGACGTGCAGCGCCTCCTTGTAGACCGCCCCCTCGAACGGGTTGAAGGCACGCATGATGTCGGCGATGGTGCGGTAGCCGTGGATGTCCCCGTGAGGTGCCGGGGTCTTCTCGGCCTTGGCCAGCACGCCGGGGTTGGTGGCCTTGACCATGGCCTCGCAGAAGTCGACGAACACCATGTTGTCCTGGAAGATGGTGTGGTCGAACATGTACTCGGCGGCCTCGCCGAGGTTGGTGATGTGCTCGGCGAGCGGCGGGGGTTTGACCCCGTAGGCCATCTGCTGCGCGTAGTTGGAGCAGGTGGTGTGGTTGTCGCCGCAGATGCCGCAGATACGGCTGGTGATGAAGCCGGCGTCCCGCGGGTCCTTCCCCCGCATGAAGACCGAGTAGCCCCGGAAGAGCGACGAGGTGCTGCGGCACTCGGTCACTTCCCGGTTGGCGAAGTCGATCTTCGTGTAGATGCCGAGGTTGCCGATGATCCGGGTGATCGGGTCCCAGGACATGTCGACCATTTGCGGCGTCTTGCGCTCCGCCTTGGCCCGCTCCGCGGTTGCCGTCATATCAGTCCTTACCTGGTCTGGATGTCGTCCGTGCTCGGGGAAGCGCCTGGGTCAGGGGCGCCAGCGCGGGGCGTAGCCGCTGGTCAGTTCGGGCCGGTTGTGGTGCCACTTGGGTTCCTGGTTGACGGCGATATTGGTGATGCCGCGCATCCGCCGGATGAACGCGCCGTAGGGCCGGATCAGGATGGAGGAGAGGCTGCTGCCGGCGGGCTCGTCCATGAACGGCATGAAGGCGTCGGGGAAGCCCGGCATCGTGCAGCCGATGCAGATGCCGCCCACGTTGGGGCAGCCGCCGATGCCGGACATCCAGCCGCGCTTGGGCACGTTGCAGTTGACCACCGGGCCCCAGCAGCCCACCTTCACCTGGCACTTGGGCGAGTTGTAGTCCTTCGCGAAGTCGCCCTGCTCGTAGTAGGCGGCCCGGTCGCAGCCCTCGTGCACGGTCTTGCCGAACAGCCACTGCGGCCGCAGCATGTGGTCGAGCGGAGGCGGCGGCGCGGCCCCGGCGGCGTGGTGGAGCACCCAGGTCAGGGTCTCCATGAAGTTCTCCGGCTGGATGGGGCAGCCCGGCACGTTGACGATAGGCAGCGCGCCCTGCGACCTGAAGTCCCACCCGAGGTAGTCCGCCAGACCCATGCAGCCGGTGGGGTTCCCCGCCATCGCGTGGATGCCGCCGTACGTGGCGCACGTGCCCGCCGCGACGACCGCCCAGGCCCGGTGCGCGAGGCGGTCGAGCCACCAGTTGAGGGTGAGCGGCTCGCCGGTCTCCTCGTCGTTGCCGAAGGAGGTCCAGTAGCCGTCGCCCTCGATGATGTTCTGGTTGGGGATCGAGCCCTCGACGACGAGAATGAACGGGTTCTTTGCCTCACCGCGGGCCGCCTTGCGGAACGGGGCGAGGAACTCCTCGCCGCCGGTGGTGGGCGAGAGCACCTTGTTGTGCAGATTGATCTTCGGCAGGCCCGGAACGAGGCCGAGGACAAGGTCTTCGACGGCAGGCTGCCCGGCGGCCGTCATCGAAACGGTGTCGCCGTCGCAGCTCATCCCCTCCGAGATCCAGAGAATGTCGAGCTCGTCGAACCCTTGCCGCTCCTCGGCCCCTGGCGGATGCTCACTCGTCCGGGTGGTGCCGCTCTCGATCGTCATGTCGTCGGCCTCCCTTGCAGCCGGTCGCGCAGTCGGTCGTAGACGCCTGCGACAGGGGCCGCCATGGCGAGGGCAGGCGGCTGGTCGGGGGCGCGCGGATGCGGCCGGCTCGGCGCCGTCCGTTTCGCTTTCTTCAGTTCACGGGCGAGTTCGTCGAGGGTCTGCTGGTCGAGGGCCGCGCGCAGCTTGGGAAGCATCAGCCCTTCTTCCTCGGCCACATGCTCCTCGACCTCCCGTTGGAGCTCGGCCATCAGCCGGTCGGTCTGCTCGAAGATCTGCTCGTCCCCCTCCCCGCCACGGTGCCCGTCCGGATAGGTCTCGCTGTGCCGGCCGGCGGCAGGCAGCTGATCGAGGGCCAGGAGCGTCCTCTTCATGCCCATGTGTTCCGCGAGGTGTTCTTCGATCTCCTGCTGCCCGTCCGCCAGGACCTTCCGGGCCAGCGGATAGACCATCAGTTCTTCGATAGCCGCGTGCTTGGACAGCTCCCGGATCACCGTCTCCACCACGGCACGTCGCTGACGCGCTGAGGCGGCCCCGCGGTAGTCGCGGAAGAGCTGCTCGACCATCCGATGGTCATGCTTCAACAGTTCGATGGCATCCATCGGGCCTCTCTTCGTCGGGGGAAGCGGAACCGGCACCGTCCAAGCGCTGGACCTCATCGGGGCGGAAGTAGAAGAACCGGCCGTACCAGGCGTTCAGTTCAGCGGCGGGATCGTCCTGCACCGACACGGCGAGGCGTACGCTGCCGTCCACATCGTGGAAGACCCCCTCGACCTGAGCGGTGCGGCCGACGAGGAACATGTCCTGCGCATCGGCGCCGCGGCCTCCGGGGCACAGCCGCACCCGGTCGCCGCGCCGCACCGCGACACCGCCGACCAGCACGCTGTCGGTCGCCGGACTCAGCCCCTCGTCCCCGCCCTCCTTCCACCAGGGGATGTTGTTCCGGGGCGCGGGCTCGGCGCGCGGCACGGCCGGGTCGGGCCCGGTCGACCGGGCAGGGCGGGCCGGTTCCAGGGAGCGGATCGCGCCGTGCAGCCGGGTGAAGACGTCCTGCGGCATGTTCTCGACCCGGTCGAGAATGGCGGCGGCGCGCGGATCGGTGGCCCGCGCCTCCCGCTTCTCCTCGTCGGTCAGCAGCAGGGTGCGCAGCGAGAGAATCTCGTCGATCTCCGCGGCGTCGTGCAGATCCCCCGGGCTCTCCGGGGCGATCTGCGGATGGTCGCCCAGCAGGATCGGCGAGGAGAACATCGTCTGCCGGGTGCCCTCGTCCCCGGCCAGCACGGGGAAGGTGTGCAGATTCCGGCAGGCACGCGCGTACGGCCGGGCCCGGGCCGGCGGGTCGATCAGGGAGACGAACTCCAGGCCGTCGCCGCCCAGCAAGGTGTGGGTGGCCAGCAGCGCGTGGGCCAGCGCCTCCTCCCGGGGCGTGTCCGGGGGCAGGGCGTCGTCGGTGTTCTCCGTACGGACGATCAGCCGGTTGAGCCCCTCGGGGCCCTCCAGCGTGTCGACGCGCAGGGCGGTACGCGCCCGGACCGGCCGTCGTCGGCGCACCACCCGTACGGACTGGCCGTGGTCACTGCTGTCGGCGAGTACGGTCGTCTCCTCGCCGCCGGGCGCGCCGACGGGATATGTCCGCTCTCCCTCCAGCAGCTCGGCCAGCGGCAGTTCGATGACGGTCTCGTGGGGCACTGCCTCGTCGAAGGACAGCTGGAGCTCGCCGTTCACCTCCAGCGACTCCACGAACTCCCACGGTCCGTCCCGGTGTGCGCGGCGCTCGACGTGCTTGCTCTGCAGCTGGAGGAACCGCACCAGAACGCGGAGCACGGCGCCAGGTGCGGCCTCGATCAGGCACGCGGTCTGCTGCTGCCAGGACTCCACCGAACCGGCCACGCTCGCCGGGACCGGACCGTCGGCGTCGACCCAGTGCCGGGGCGCGAGCACGCCGAACTGCCAACGCACCCGGTTCTTGGGCGAGGAGCGGCGGTACGGGTAGAGCAGGTAGCCCTCGTAGCAGATGGCGTCGGCAACGGCGCGGATCCGGTCGAACCCGGTGTACGCGGGACCCGCTCCGTACGCGGAGATCGCGTTGCGCTCCGCCTGAGCCGGATGATCCACCCTCGCGCCTCCCGGTCTGCCGGCACCCACCGCACTTTCCAACATGTCGCCGTCCATATTTGCACCACTTTTTAATCTTTGCGCGTTATGCGGTGAAGGGTGTGGCGAGCAGAAGGCGCCCACGTGAGCTGATCACGCACGGCCGCCACCCAACGGCGTGATGCGTGCGGGCCTGCGGTCTCGCTCACGGGCGGGAGGCCACCTCTTCCGCGAGGTGCCGCACGGGCTCCGACCAGGCTTCGGGGTCGAGCCAGGGAAAAGTGTGGGCTCCCGGCACATCGGCAAAGCGGCCGTCCGGCGGCAGGGCGGCGAGCCGAAGGGCCCAGCGCCTGGTACCGATCACGTCCTGCCGGCCGTGCAGAACCAGAACAGGGACGGCCAGGCGGCGTACGGAAGCCTCCAGCGGCTCCTTCAGATGGGCGCCGACGGTGTGGAGGAGCCGCTTGGGGCCGGCGCGTTTCCACTCGGGGCGGTGGGAGGGGCCCAACCCGGCCGGTTCCCGGCGGGAGTCCAGCCTCCAGCGGGCCAGCAGTCGCAGCCAGCCTCGCGCCGCGGGGTCGACTGTCGGGCTGGCCAGCACGACTGCGGCTACGTTCGGGTGGTCGACAGCCGCCCGTGCGGCGACCTGCGTGCCGCTGGAGTGCCCGGCCAGCACGACACGGTGCAGGTCGCGGGCAGTGAGCCAGTCGGCGACGCACCGGCCGAACTCCGGCACGTCCAGCTCGTGCGGAGGCTCGCCGCTGCCCCCGAACCCCGGCAGCTCGACCAGATGGGCACGCGTCCACCGGCCGAACGCGGCGAGGCCCGGCAGCAGATAGTCGGCCACGGCCAGGCCCTGGACGAGAACGACTTCCGGGACTCCCGGGCGGGGGGCACCGACGGACCGGCTGCGCATCCGTCCCAGCACCCCGTCGTGGTAGGCGACGACCGTCCGGGCAGGAAAGGCCCGAGATCCGGCAGCGGCGTCACCCCGGCGCGTCACGGGCTGCCCTCGTCCACGCTCTCGAAGGTGGCGAGCCGTGCCGCCTCGGTGCCCCGCTGCTGGTCCAGAAAAGCGTCCAGCTCCTGGATCGTCAGCCGAGGGGGCAAGGGATACCGCTCCGGCTGGGCCGCCAGCGCCGGACCCCAGCGCAGCGTGCTGCCGATGTCCTCGGGAAAGGCACGCCGGTCCACCCCCAGCGTGCCGCCGGCCTCAGTTCCATACCGACCGGCCAGCATGTCCCAGTCCTCGGCCGGAACCTGACCCACCGCGCGGAGCCCGTTGGAGAAGAGATTGACATCGACGCGCCGGTAAGTGCCGGTCGGCGACCGCTCCAGGTAACTCTCCAGCAGCCGGTACGAGGAACGCGCGGTGAACTGCAGCCAGAACGGCACGGCCCCCAGCCGCAGCGTCCAGTACGGCTCCCACTGGTTGTAGGACTCGACCAGAAGACGATCAGCGGGCCTGCCGAGCCGGCGCAGCCACCAGCGGTGCAACTCGGCGACCAGCGGACTGAGGTGCTCCGGTTCGCCGATGGTGATGCGTCGGACCGGGTGCCCCCGGCGGGCGGCCAGTGCGCGGAGGTCGGCGGTGAGGGCATCGTCGTACCCCCACTCGGCCTCCGGGTACGTCTCGTCCGGTGGCGGTGCCTCCCAGCGACGCACGGGTGACCCTTGTTCGGCCAGATGCCGGGCGATCTCCTCGCTGCCGTCCGCGTACTCATGCGCGGGCATGCCGCCCAGCGCACCGAACTGGAAGCGGTGCCGGTCGCCGAGCACCGTCATCGGCCACCGCAGCGTGCAGTCCACGACGAAGATCGTCCCGCCGGGTGCGAGCTGCTGTTCGAGGAAGCGCGTCAGCACCGGGCCGAGTTGCAGCCGCTTGAACCGGAAGTACATGAAGCGCACGAGCATCGCGCGGTCCTGACTGGGATCGTGCATATGGCACAAGGACAGCTCAGGGTTGACGTCGGCCATGTGCCGCCCCAGCGCGCGCCCGGCTTCCAGCGCGGCTTGCGGCTGGTCCGGGTCCAGCCGTGCTCGTACGGGGATGAGGAAAGTCTGCGGCAGAACGGGTGCTCCCATGGCCGCCGCCAGATGCACCGCCGCACCGCTGACCGCACCGACGAAGACAGCCGGATACGGCCCCGGGCCGTACCGCGAGGTGGTCCACCGGGCCAGGTCTTCGGCGCGGAGCCCGCTCACCAGGCCGGGCCGCGTGCTCTGCAGATCCCCCGCGAGAACGAAGGCACGGCGTCGCGCGGCGGAAGGCAAGCGGGCGAGCCCGTCCGCCAGCCGCGCAGACCCGGGCATCACACCGAGCCCCCCGAAAGAACGGCCCCGCAGAAACCGGCTCACCGCCCGCACCGAAGCGACCGAGGAGTCGAAATCGCACAGACAGCTCGCCACCCGCGACGCCTGTCGCACCGCCCGACCTCCCTCCGCAGCCGTGGGGTCACGGATTCCCGGAACCTCGTCCTCGCAGTTCAGCCGGGCGCCTGGATGCCCTGACCCGCTTCGTCCCAGACTGCGACGCGGCCGTCGTTTGCGCATCTCGGCGCAGCGGCCGGGCTGGTGGCGGGGCCGGGCATGGTCGACCTGAGGGCCGACGCCTGGGTTTTTGTGGGCGCTGCTGTATCTTCTTCCGGGCTCGTGGAGGGCGAGTCATCCGGGGGCGAGGGGTGAACGTGGCTGGTCAGCGGCTTGCAGCCGAGTGGGTTCGGGCCTGGTGCGAGCAGACGGATGCCGCGCTCACGGAGCTTGTGCACTCGTTTCAGGCACGGCACGGCTTTCCGCCCGGCAGAAACGTCATCGCGCGCGCAACGGAGGAGAGCCACCGGGCGACGGACGCGCTCGTGGAACTGACGCCGATCCCCTCGGATCTGACAACGGTGTACTGGGTGGTCGAAGAGGTCTCGCTGCCTGATGTGGACAGCGGCTTTTTCCTCCATCCGTCCTCAATGGTCGCAAGCCACTTCCGCGAGTACGGGTCCATTCACCTCGACGGGGAAGAGCCTGCCGTGGTGTTCGCCAGCGACGGCGGCGGCCATCTGTTTGCGCTGGCAGGCTCCGGGCGGGTATGGCGGTCGACCACCGCCTCATGGTTCGGTCAGTTCGACCTGGCCGCAGCCGGCCTTCAAGAGCTCCTCGAAGGGCTGGCTCAACGGATCACCGCTCAGCTCTGACCGGCAGCCGACACGGTTGCACGCGATGCAGCGTCGTGGAGTGGTGGCGCCAGTGAGGGCGGTGCAGATATGGGGGAGCCCTTGGTAGCGTCGACCCCATGACTCCGGAAGATCTCGCCAATCTCGCACATCTGCGCCGAGCGCGGGATCTGATCGACCGGGAGTACGCGCAGCCGCTCGATGTGCCGACGATGGCACGCCGCGCGCTCATGTCGCCGGCGCACTTCTCGCGACGGTTCCGGGCGGCCTATGGCGAGACGCCGTACAGCTATCTCATGACCCGCCGGATCGAGCGGGCGATGGCGCTGCTGCGCGGGGGCATGAGCGTGACCGACGCGTGCATGGCGGTCGGCTGTACGTCGCTCGGCTCGTTCAGCTCGCGGTTCACCGAGCTCGTGGGGGAGACGCCGAGTGCGTACCGCAGCCGGGAGCACAGCGCCGTGGCGGCGATGCCCGCGTGCGTGGCGAAGGTGCGCACCCGCCCGGTGCGGAATCCGCCGAGCAGGATTCGAGAAGCGGACGGCGCCCCCGCCGCTTAACGTCGGTGGCATGACCATCGCACTCCAGTACTGCCACATCACCGTCAACGAGCTGGACGAGTCGCTCGCCTTCTATCGCGACGCTCTCGGCCTCGAAGTGCGCAACGACGTCGCTTACGGCGAATTCCGCTGGGTCACCCTCGGCAGCGCGGCACAGCCGGACCTCGAGATCGTGCTCTCGGAACCGCACGCCGGCCGTTCGCAGGCCGACGGCGACGCCCTGCAAGAGCTGCTGGTCAAGGGCGTTCTGCCGATGACCGTCTTCAGCACCGACGATCTCGACGCGACCTTCGAGCGAGTACGGGCATCCGGCGCCGAGGTACTGCAGGAGCCCATCGACCAGCCCTGGGGACCGCGTGACTGCGCATTCCGGGACCC
Source organism: Streptomyces sp. 8N114 (assembly GCF_052245835.1). Classification (NCBI taxonomy): domain Bacteria; kingdom Bacillati; phylum Actinomycetota; class Actinomycetes; order Kitasatosporales; family Streptomycetaceae; genus Streptomyces; species Streptomyces sp. 8N114. The sequence goes on from NZ_JBQQBT010000007.1 coordinate 155,776, forward strand.
CTCGGGCAACATGGTGCGGATCCAGCAGAAGCCCAAGGCGTAATGCCCGGCCGTTCGAGCATCTCTCGACGGCGTTCTTCGCGGAGTTGGCAGCGTATTCCGTAGGGGCTGTGGAGGCCCGCTGAGCCGGTTTGCGCGGCGGCAGCTTCCCGGCTCGACCCCTGGTTCGCACTCGGACCAGGGGGTCATACTTGGCGCAGTTTTCCCAACGGCTGCGCCACCACCACACGACGGCCTCGGGCGCCGCGCGGCGACTCGCCCTTCGGCGGGGGCTGGGCCCGCACCGCGCCCCGCGCGTGATCGTGAACCCCAGGCGCGGGTCCTCGAGATCGTCGTACCGCCGCAGGAGCGGGGCCCCGCCTGACAGATGGAGAGACGAAGAGCATGACCACGAGGCCGGACACGCAGTCGCCTGCGCTGCACGTTGCCGACAGCCACGATTTGATCCGCGTGCACGGCGCGCGGGAGAACAACCTCAGGGACGTCAGCGTCGAGATCCCGAAGCGCCGACTGACGGTGTTCACCGGTGTTTCCGGCTCGGGCAAGAGCTCGCTGGTGTTCAGCACGATCGCCGCGGAGTCACAGCGGATGATCAACGAGACCTACAGCACCTTCGTGCAGGGCTTCATGCCGACCCAGGCCCGGCCCGAGGTCGACGTACTCGAAGGGCTGACGACTGCGATCATCGTCGACCAGCAGCGGATGGGGGCGGACCCCCGTTCCACGGTCGGCACGGCCACCGACGCAAACGCGATGCTGCGCATCCTCTTCAGCCGACTCGGGGAGCCGCACATCGGCTCGCCCGCCGCGTTCTCCTTCAACACCGCCTCGGTCCGGGCGAGCGGGGGGATCACGGTCGAACGCGGTGCTGACAAGACCAGAACCGTGAAAGCGACCTTCTCCCGCACAGGGGGCATGTGTACGCGCTGCGAAGGCCGGGGCACGGTCTCCGACATCGATCTCACCCAGCTCTACGACGACTCCAAGTCGATCGCCGAGGGCGCTTTCACCATTCCCGGCTGGAAATCGGACAGCTTCTGGACCGTGCGGCTCTATGCCGAGTCGGGCTTCCTCGACCCGGACAAGCCGATCCGCAAGTTCACCAAGAAGGAGATGCAGGACTTCCTCTACCGGGAGCCGACCAAGGTGAAGGTCGAGGGCGTGAATCTCACCTACGAGGGGCTGATCCCCAAGATCCAGAAGTCGTTCCTGTCCAAGGACAAGGAGGCGATGCAGCCGCACATCCGGGCGTTCGTGGAGCGGGCGGTCACCTTCACCACCTGCCCCGAGTGTGAGGGCACCCGGCTCAGCGAGGCGGCCCGGTCGTCGAAGATCAAGAAGATCAGCATCGCCGACGCCTGTGCGATGCAGATCAGCGACCTGGCCGAATGGGTCCGCGACCTCGACGAACCTTCGGTGGCGCCGCTGCTCACAACGCTGCAGGAGACGCTCGACTCGTTCGTGGAGATCGGGCTGGGCTACCTCTCGCTCGACCGGTCGTCGGGCACGCTGTCGGGCGGCGAGGCGCAGCGCGTCAAGATGATCCGCCACCTCGGTTCCTCGCTCACCGACGTCACCTACGTCTTCGACGAACCCACCATCGGGCTGCACCCGCACGACATCCAGCGGATGAACAACCTGCTGCTGCGACTGCGGGACAAGGGCAACACGGTGCTCGTCGTGGAGCACAAGCCGGAGACGATCGCGATCGCCGACCACGTCGTCGACCTCGGCCCCGGTGCCGGTACGGCGGGCGGCACCATCTGCTTCGAGGGCACCGTCGGGGGGCTGCGGGCCGGCGGTACCGTCACCGGCCGCCATCTCGACGACCGGGCCGCCCTCAAAGAGACGGTGCGCAAGCCCACCGGCACGCTGGAGATCCGCGGCGCGACCACGAACAACCTGCAGAGCGTGGACGTCGACATCCCGCTCGGGGTGCTCTGTGTCGTCACCGGCGTCGCCGGCTCCGGCAAGAGCTCGCTCGTCCACGGCTCCATCCCGGCGCCGGAGGGCGTGGTGTCGATCGACCAGGGTGCGATCCGCGGCTCGCGACGGAGCAACCCGGCGACGTACACCGGGCTGCTCGACCCGGTCCGCAAGGCGTTCGCGAAGGCCAACGGTGTGAAGCCGGGGCTGTTCAGTGCCAACTCCGAGGGCGCCTGCCCCAACTGCAACGGCGCCGGCGTCGTCTACACCGACCTGGCGATGATGGCCGGGGTCGCCATCACCTGCGAAGAGTGCGAGGGGAAGCGGTTCGAGGCATCGGTACTGGAGTACCACCTCGGCGGCCGTGACATCAGCGAGGTGCTCGCCATGTCGGTGACCGAGGCCGAGGAGTTCTTCGGCGCCGGCGAGGCGCGTACCCCGGCGGCCCACAAGATCCTGACGCGGATGGCGGACGTCGGCCTGGGCTATCTCACCCTCGGCCAGCCGCTCACCACGCTGTCCGGTGGCGAGCGGCAGCGGCTCAAGCTGGCCACGCACATGGCCGAGAAGGGCGGCGTCTACGTCCTCGACGAGCCGACCACCGGCCTCCACCTCGCCGACGTCGAGCAACTGCTCGGCCTGCTCGACCGGCTCGTCGACTCCGGGAAGTCGGTCGTCGTCATCGAGCACCACCAGGCGGTCATGGCGCACGCCGACTGGATCATCGACCTCGGCCCCGGCGCCGGCCACGACGGCGGCCGGATCGTCTTCGAAGGCACACCCACCGACCTCGTCGCCGCCCGCTCCACCCTCACCGGCCGGCACCTCGCGGCCTACGTCGGCACCTGACCGGAGCCCTCGCGGACGCCGCGCTCACGGACTGCCGCCGAGGCTGCGGAGACAAAGGGCTGTGGCGGCCTCGATGCACTGCTGTGTCGTCCGGCCGGGTGGGGGATCGAGGACCGCTCCGTGCACTTGGGCGTCGACGGCTTGGACGAGGAGCAGGGCGGTCAGGTAGTGATCGGGGCCGCCGACGCCCAGTCGGCGCAGGTGCTCTTCGACGTGTGCGGCGAAGCCGACCTGGAGTTCGCGGAGTTGGCGGGCGGCCTGGGGAGGCCGGGGCGCCTGGTCGTACAGCAGCCGGTGGGTGTGCGGGTCGATCCGGTGCTGCTCGGCCACGGCGCCGATGAGGGTGCGGATCGTCTCTTCCAGCGGCGGGCCGGTGTCCTGCAGCTCGCGGAAGACGGTACCGAGGCGTTCGGCCAGCTGGCGCACGTGCCGCTCGCCGAGCGCGTACAGCAGCGCGTCCTTGTTGGGGAAGTACTGGTAGAGCGAGCCGATCGACACTCCGGCCCGTTCGGCGATCTTGTTGGTGGTCGCCTCGGCGTACCCAAGGCGTTGGAAAACCTGAGCAGCGGCGTCCAGGATCGCCTCGAAGGTCTCCTGGGACCGCTGCTGACGCGGCCTTTTCCGTGGGGTGTTCATGCCGGGCCCAATGCGAGTTGCCGAAAGCTGAGAATTACTCGCATTCTAATGGGCGTGTTCATCTTCCCCGTGGATCCCCAGGCGATCTTCGAAGAGCGTGCCCCGCAGTTCGCCGCGTGGGGCATTCCCCGACCCCTGATAGCCCAGGCCCAGGGCGAGATCACCGACATGTGGGGGACCGGCCCGAGTGGCTGGCTTCCCGTGTGGGCCTCCCTGGCCGAGCGAGCCGAACGCCGCGGCCAGTGGCTGCTCGCCGCCCAGTTGTGGGGCGCGGCCAGATTCCCGTGCCTGGCCACCCCGGAGCGGCACACCGCGTTGGAGCGTCAGCACGCCGCCTACCAAATGGCCCGGCTTCCGGTCCGGTTCCAGCGACAGGTCCTGCAGGTTCCCTACCGCGACACCACGACCCCGGTCCCGGTCCATCTCTACGAACGCCGCCGTGAACAGCGCCGCGGAGTCCTCGTGCTGTGCGGCGGAGTTGACACCTGGAAGGTCGAACTGCACCGGCTGGCAGTGACCACCGCGCGGCTGACCGGTCTGCTGGTCGCCGCGCTCGACATGCCGGGCACCGGCGAATCCCAGGTCCCGCTCTCCGCCGACGGCGACCGCGTCCTGGCCGGGACCGTCGGGGCGCTCCGCGACGCGTACGGGCTGCCCATCGGGTTCCTCGGACTCAGCTTCGGTGGACACTGGGCAGCCAAACTCGCCCTCCAGGAAGATGTCGACGCGGCAATCGACATCGGCGGTCCCACCGGCCTCGCCGACCAGCCCATCAGCCTGCTGGACCTGCCGTACGGCATGCCTGGCATCGTCGCCAACGCCGCCGGGCTCGACCGCCTCCCCACCCCCGAACAGGCACCGGCCCTGCTGGAAGAGTTCTCCCTGCGCCACCTCGTCGACGCTCCCGGCAGCACGCCGCTGCTGGCCGCCAACGGTGCCGACGACCAGTACATACCTCGCGGCGACACCACGGGTCTCGGCCACCGGGACGCCACCACCGTGTGGATCGTCCGCGACGCCACGCACTGCGCAACCGAGCACTTCCGCCCGCTCATTCTCGCCTCCTGGGGCTGGCTCCTGGCGCGCCTCGCCCCCCGACCCGCCACCCGCCGACTCGCCGAACCCCTCCTCACCACCCCCGTCCGCCGCTTGCTGACGACCTGACCACGCGTCCCGAACCCGGCCACGACGCCCCCACAACCTCGCCCGGGCGCCGCCTGGTCCAGGTCGCGTACGACGTGCTCGACGTGTGCCTTCCAGCGCGACCAGCACCTTGCCGCGGGACGCCGCCCCCGTCATCCACACGTGATGGCGTACGCAGCGGGCAAGCGCCCTTACCTCGCGGGTAATTGCTGGTAGTGAGCGGCTTGCATAGCGTCCGTGACACAAACGGCGACCGGTATGAGAGGAGAACGGCCAGTGGCATCGATACAGCACAACGGCGCAGCCGCAACCGCGGGGAGGACCGCATCCGACGGTCTCGCTCGCCTCGCCCTGAAGTCGGACGGGGTCGTTACAGGTCTGAACGGTCTCGGCTATCTCGCGCTCGCCACGGTCCTCGACTCGTTCTTCGGGTTCGACACCAAGGTCCAGTACCCGGTCGGCGTCTTCCTGCTCGTCTACGGGATCGGTGTACTCGTCCTGGGGACGCGCGAGACGATCAACCGCAACGGCCTGGGCCTCGTGCTGGTGGCAAACCTCGGGTGGGCTGCGCTGAGCATCGTCGTACTCGCCACCGACGCGCTCACTCCCACCGGAGCCGGCCAGGTATGGATCGTCCTCCAGGCCCTGGTGGTCGGCGGCTTCGCGGCGCTCCAGTACACGGGGCTGAAGCGGTTGTGAACGAGCGGGGGTCGTACACACGGGCCGCATCTTCCGAAAGTTCGTCGCGGAGAACTGTCGTCAGGCGCGGGTCAGCTCCACGAGCTTCTTCACGGTGTTCCAGTTGCGGGACGTCGTCTCGGTCCCTTTGAGCAGGCTCGGGCGCTGAAGGGCAGGGGAGAGGCGTGAGGCGCCGAGTCCGCCGGGGGTGTACAGGTACAGAACTCGATCACCGACCCGGAATTCCTCAGGAAGGTACTCGGTGGGATCGAGGGAAGTGAATTGCTCGGAAGTGACCGGCTGGGAGCAGAAGACGGCGTGCAGCCGGCTGCCTGAGAGCTCGGCGGCCGGGAAAGGACAGTCGTCGAGGACGGCCCGAAGGTACGACCCCGCACGCACCATGCAGGTGACTTGGAGGCCGAAGTGCTGCTCGATCGCCGTCTCCAGGCCGACGGCGAGCGCCTCCTCGTCGTCCGATTCACTGCGGAAGACGGCATTGCCGCTGTTGAGGTGGGTCCGCACTTCGCCGTGCCCAAGTTGGCCGAGAAGGTCTCGCAACTCGGCCATCGGCACCTTCTTGCTGCCGCCTACGTTGATTCCGCGCAGAAGTGCGGCGTACATCATTGCCACCACTCCAGCTTAGAACGGCCTCCGCCGTGAAACGGCCTGCGTCATCGAGACGGCCTGCGTCATCGAGACGGCCTTCGCCACGCGCGTCCGGCTGGATAAGCCGTGAGCGAGCGGGGACGGGGGCACGACGTGTTGCTGGATGTATCCGGAACAGTACCGACAGTTACCCAACCTTCTATTCACGATCCAACCGAATTCAGGATCCGTCTCTGGGCTTGCGCCGCCAAGGCCGGCGCCGGTTTCTGCTCCGCCGGCCACGACTGTCCTGCCGTCCGCGGCTCCAGAACCAGCCGGCCGGAGGCTCGTCGGAACGCCATGGCTCGCGTTCGGGGTAGCCCTCCCTGCTCCACCGGGCGGCCAGCTCCCGGGTCCGGGCCGCAGGCTCGGTCACGCTCGCCGCTCGGACGAAGTCCTCGTCGAATGCGACGGGGTCGGCCTCGTCGCTCGTGACCGGGGCCTGCGGATCCGCCGAATTCTGCGGCTCGCCCGCCCCGGGCGGCCGAAGCACTTCGCCCGGGGCAGCCGCGTCCCCCGGCTCGGTCCCGTTCTGCGGTCGGCGCCTGCCCCCTTTGTCACCGCCCGGTCGTCCGTCTCGTTCGCCACTGCTGTTCATGACCCGTAAGCCTCCTCAGGTCTCAAGGCTACGAGCGTGGAACTTCATGGATTTCCGAGTTCGGTGAGAAATTCTTGAGAATCCATGGGGAGGGGACGTCGAAGACCGTGGCCGTGTCGTCCGTAGCCACGAGTCGGGCATGCTGCCGATGCCCGACGGGTGACGACGGTGCCGAGGGGCGAGCCGGTGGATCAGGCCGGATTCCTCATGCCGGATTCCTCATGCCGGATTCCTCATGCCGGACTCCGCATGCCGGATTCCTCATGCCGGGTAGGGAGCGGCCTCGCGCGCCGTGCGGAGCGCGCCTGCCCACCAGGCCAACTGGTCGAGCAAGGCCTTGGCGTATCCGGCGGTTTCAGGGTCGAGCGGACGGCCGTCCTGCCATGCGGTGAAGTAGTTCGGGAAAGCGAGACCGTCACGGATGGTCACCGCATGCAGTTCGGTCAGTACGTTTTCCAGATGCAGCACCGCGTGCCGGCCGCCTGCCGCGCCGCCATAGCTGACGAAGGCGACGGGCTTGGCCGTCCACTGGGTGAAGTGCCAGTCGATGGCTGCCTTCAAGGACGCGGGGTAGCTGTGGTTGTACTCCGGCGTGACCACGAGGAACGCATCGGCGCCTTCCAGCGCCGATGTCAGCGCCGCCATTCCGGCGGGACGGGGGTACTCGTCGCCCGCGAACTTCGGTGATTCCGCGGGCAGGGACAGCGGGACGTCGATCTCGGCGAGATCGACGACCTCCACCTCGAAACCACCGTGAATGCGGGCCTGCTCGGCGACCCATGAGGCCACGACCGGACCGAACCGTCCTTCCCGAACGCTTCCGACGATGATCACCAGCTTGTGTGTGTTCTCCATGTCCACCAGGTTCAGGCCGCACCGTGGCAGCAACCAGACCGTGATCAGGCTGGCCCCCGCAGGGCCACCCTGGGCACTGCGAGATCAGCGGGCAACGGCATACGCTCAGGGCATGGGTACGCCATTGGGGGACTTCATCCGGGCCAAGCGCGACAGCACCCAGCCGGAATCGCTGGGGCTGCCGGACCGCGGCCGCCGACGGGCACCGGGGCTGCGGCGCTCGGATCTCGCCGTACGGGCCGGCATCAGCGTCGAATACCTCACCCGCATCGAGCAGGGCCGTGACCGCAATCCTTCGATAGCAGTGGTGAACGCACTCGCCGATGCCCTCAGCCTCGACCCCTCGGAACGTAACCACCTGCGCTACCTCGCGAAGATCACCGGCGGCGAATGCTCCGCTCACCCGCAGCCCGCACCACCGCGTCGAGAAGTGCGGCCGACCGTGCTGCAGACCCTCCGCCTCCTCGAACCGGGCATCGCCATGGTGACCAACCGGCTGGGCGACGTCCTCGCCCACACCAGTACGTACGAGTCGGTGACCAGCGGATCCGGACTGCTCGACGCCGACACACCCAACCTCACCCGCTACGTCTTCACCGACGCTCGTGCACGGACGTTCTTCGCCGACTGGGACGATGTCGCCGACGAGCAGGCGTTCGACCTGTGGCTCGCGCCCTCGGTCGAGAACTCCGAGTGGCTCACCGCCGAGCTCGCGACCGTCGCCGGCCCCGACTTCACACAGCGCTTGAACCAGCACGTGGTTCCGCAACGTGGAATCCTCCGGCTCAACCACCCCTCCGGGTGCGAACTTCAGCTGCTCCGCGAGACGGCCGAACTCTCCTCGGACTCACAACAACTGGTCGTCTTCCTCCCCGCGGACGAAGCGACGGCCCAGGCCGTCGACGAACTCCGCGGCCGGCCCCACGGCCGGCTCCGCGCCATCTCGTAGCGCCGCCTCCTGACCTTCGTCCGGCGCCGAGCCCTCGTATTGAAGCCCACCGCTGACGGCCTCGAACGCGCACCCGCCACCCGCGCAAACCTCAGATGACGGTTGCCGACGGCGGTGAGCGGGCTTCCTGGCACGGCTCGCACAGCTGCGGCAGCAGCGGCTCCGCCTGTCGCCGGCTGCCGAGCAGGGCAGCCACGGTGTCCGGGCCGCGGACGATGATGTCCGTACCCATGGCAGTGAGGCTGGACCAGCTGTGGGAGGGCGGCTGACGGGCCACCTTGCACCGATGGTCGGGGTCCACCGAGAAAGACACCTGCGGCCAGAGGTTGCCGTGGGCTAGTGTCCGGGCAACGAGTGACCTCTAGGAGCTGAGAGATGCCCGGTCGTCCGAGCGCGCGTTGACGTCGTGGGCCGTGAGCGGCCTGTCATCGCGTGCTGCCTTTGGTCTGCGGCACAGCGAGCCTGCTCGCCCCCTGGCAGCGCTGCGTGTGTGTCACGCCTCGCAGGGCAGGGTGGCAAGCCCTCTCTTCAGCAACCCCAAGGGGCCCTGTGTCACCCGCATTCTCCGCTGTGTCCGACGGATCCGAATCCGGTCGGCCTGGCCCGTCGTCCGTGTGGCGGGACGATGATTTCCGCAGGCTCTGGGTGGGGCAGACGGCCTCCCAACTCGGGGAGCACGCCTGTCTGGTGATCCTGCCGCTGACCGCCGTCCTGACGCTCCGCGCCGACGCCGACCAGTTGGGCGCCCTCCGAGCGGTGGGGCAGGCGCCGATCATTCTGCTCTCGCTCTTCGTCGGCGCTTGGGTGGACAGATGGCGGACCCGGATCGTGATGGTCCTGGCGGATCTCGGCCGGGCTCTGGCCCTGGGCGGAGCCGCCCTGGTCGGCCTACTCGGCGGACTCGGCCTTCCCGCACTGCTAGTGATCGCGTTCGTGGTCGGGGCCCTGTCCGTGTTCTTCGATGTGGCCTATCAGGCATCCGTCGTACGGCTGGTCAAAGGCGATCAGCTGGTGGAGGCCAACAGCGCGCTCGAGGGCAGCCGGTCCGCGGCCCAGACCGGTGGCCCTGCACTCGGCGGGGCGTTGGTGTCACTGCTGTCGGCACCGATCGCAGCCGCATCCGGCGCGTTGTTCTTCGCGCTGTCCTTCTTGTCGATCCACCGCATCCGGCGGGAAACGCGCCCAAAGCGCTCGCAGCGCCCGTACCGGGTCTGGCGGCAGCTCCATGAAGGCATCCGCTGCGTCGTCGGGGACACCTCACTGCGAGCCGTCGGACTCGCCTCGGCCGCCTTCCAGTTCTCCTTCGCGGCCATGATGACCGTCTATCTGCTCTTTCTGCCGCGGGAACTGCACCTGTCAGGCGCCACCGTCGGGGGAGTGCTCGCGGCAACGGGGCCTGGCGCAATCCTGGGCTCCCTGCTCGCCGCCCGCCTCCCGCGCCGATTCGGTTACGGCCCGGTGCTCGTGGCCGCGGCGGCGGTCGGCGACGGCGTGATGCTGTGTACGCCCACGCTGCGCGGTTCCTCCGCGGTGACGGTCATTGCGCTCGTCGCGGTCAACTTCGTCTTCGCGACCTTCGGACAGCTGGTCAACGTCACGCTCATGGCCGTCCGGCAGGCCGCCGCCCCCGACGCCATGCAAGGCCGCGCGGCTGCGACGATCACCTTTGCCGGCATGGGTCTGACACCGCTCGGCTCGCTGCTCGGCGGCCATCTCGCGGAGACGTGGGAGCTGCGTACCAGCCTTGTGGTCACGGCCGCGGGCATGCTGCTGTCCCCTGTGGTGATGGCCTTCTCGCCGCTCGTCCGCCTGGGAAGGCTGCTTACGGCTCCGCAGGGCGCCGCCGACGGCTCCGCCACCGCCGGTCACGATCACCCGCACACCGGGAATTCCGCCTGATCACCACGCCGCACAGCAGCGCCGGCCGCTCGCCAACGGCCGGGCACCCTTCACTGCTGCACGGCTTCGCCCTCCCTCACACCGTATTGATCAGCTCTTGCGTCAGACGGTGCGGGCGAAGGGCGGCGTCCTGGTCGAATGCCGTTCCCTTTCAGGGGAAGTCGGCGCCGGCGTTCGCCGGCATTGCCTGCACTCTCATCTGCCGGGGAGGGGGAGCTCTAGTTCTTGTCGCACTCCTTGGTGTTCGTGTTGACGTCGAGGATTTCGTTGATGTGCGCGAACTTGTACGTACCTTGAGTCATTCCCTCGAAGGTGACGCACCTGTAAAACGGTTCTGACCCGTCGTTGTAAAACTTGAAGGCAGCCTTGATGCGCGTGCCTCCCAGGCAGTGGTACCGGCCCGCTACTTCGACCCTTGGGGCCGAAGAATGTGAGGGCCACTGTGCTCAGCGTCGTAGCAGGCGCTTCTGTACTGCCTCCAGCGGCCCGTGCTCGAACCGGCGCAGCCACAGACTGGACCCCATCACCAGTACCAGGCAGATCGCCGCCCACAGACCCATCACCCACCACGGGCCGCTGTCCGCCCAACGGGAGGCCAGGCCAAGGCCGATGCCGTAGCAAGCCAGCATGGCGAGCACGTTTTGCAGCACGTAACAGGAGAGAGCCGTACGCCCGACGTAGGTCAGGGCGGAGCTCAGCGGCCCAGGACGGCGGAGCCGGTCCATCGCCACCCCTATGAGGCCCAGGTAGCCGATCGCCAGCACCGGCGCAGCCCCGTACCGGTCCAGCAGGAAGAAGTCCGGCCCGCCAAGCACGGCCAGGGTGTTGAGGGGCAGGCCGATCCCCAGGCCCCAGGCAGCCAGCCGGCGCCGCAAGTGCCGCCCTGCCGCGTCGCTCTGGAAGGCCCCGGCTCGGAAGAGCCGTACGCCGAGCAGGAACAGGAACAACAACAGCCCGAAGGAAAGCACCGGTTCCATGCGCAGCACTACGGCATGCGACAGACGGAAGGCGACCTGCTCCCCGTAGCTCCCCTGGGCGTACAGGGTCACGACGTCGGCGTCGGGGCCGCCACCACCCGTATCGCCGTCCGAGGTGAGCAGCATGGCGGCGGTGAGCAGCGACATCGCCACCAAGTGGACTCCGCCCGCGACCAGCCACGTGACGCGCTGTGCCCGCGCGGATCGCGTGAGCAGCCAGGCGACCAGCAACGCGACCACCGCATACCCCATCAACACGTCCCAGGCGAAGACGAGTACGAAATGCGCAGTCCCCTCGGCGAAGAGGAACAGGGCCCGCCACTTGTACCGGCCCGGCCATGGCTGCCCCCGCTTGGCGGCCGACCGGAATTGGATGGCCAACCCGACCCCGAAGAGAATGGTCAGCATCGACAGAAACTTCCCGTTCGCGAAGGAACGGAAGACCGTTTCCGCCACTCCGGCCAAGGAGGACGAGTCGGCCCCTGTCGAGGACCCGATGTTCCCACTGAGGACACCCCACTCGGCGCCCGGCCCTGCGAAGATCCAGACGTTACTCATCAATGTGCCGAGGATTGCCACCCCGCGAAGCACATCGAGCAAGGGCAACCGCCCGCCCGCCCCGCTGCCCACGCTCTTGGTGGCGCCCTCCGCCGCCACGGCTTCCCGCGCCCCCACCACTCCGTGCACGCCGACTCCCGCCCGTGATACTCGCTTTCCACCATGGTCACGACGCTCGGGGCCGAATTCGTCGTTCGCGACGATGAAGCCGTACTACATCCTTCGATGCAGTACGAATGGAAGCGGACGCTCTTCGCCGGTGCGCTCGCCGAGGAAGGCAGCCTCAGATCTTGACGGCGGTGAGCTTCTCCGGGTTGCGGACGCAGTAGACGGCCGTCACGGCACCGCCGCGAACCTCGATCGAGGTCACCTGGTCGAGTACGCCGTCGATGAGCACCGCGACGGAGTGCATCCCGTTGTAGGTGCCGATGCGGATGTCGAGTTCGCCCATGCGGGCGCCCTTGTCCAGGAGGCCGAGGAGCAGCCTGGCCACCTTGTCGGGCCCGATCACGGGGCGCCGCACCGCGTTCACGATGCCGCCGCCGTCGCCCAGGAACACCACGTCGGGTGCGAGCAGGTCCATCAGACCTTGGACGTCACCGGTAGCGGCCGCCGTCAGGAACCGTTCGGCAATCGGCCGTGCCTCAGCGGGGGCGGCGACGGCGGTGTGCCGCCTCGCGCGCACGCTGTTGCGGGCGCGCTGGTTCAGCTGCCGCACCGCGGCCTCGGACTTGCCCACCGCGGCGGCGATCTCCGGGTAGTCGAAGGCGAATACCTCTCGCAGCACGAACACCGCGCGCTGGGTCGGGGTAAGGGTCTCCAGCACCAGCAGCATCGCGGTGGTCACGGCCTCGCCGGTGAGCACATGGTCGATGCCGTCGGGTGCGTCGCCGGCGGCGTCGGTCACCAACGGCTCGGGCAGCCACGGCCCCACGTACTGCTCCCGGCGGCGGACGGCCGACCGCAGTACGCCGAGCGCCTGCCGGGTGACGATCTGCGCGAGATAGGCCCGCGCGTTCTCCACCGATGTGGGGTCCACCGACCGCCACCGCAGGTAGCTGTCCTGCAGGACGTCTTCGGCGTCGGCCACAGAGCCGAGGATCTCGTAGGCGATCGAGAACAGCAGGGCCCTGTGCGCGGTGAACTCGTCCTCAGGGCCCGGCTGTTCGGTCACTTCGAGTCTCGCAGCCATGCGTAGGTGGCGGTGCGGGCGCCGAACTTCGCGTAGCGGCAGACTCGCTCCTTGCCAGCGGCCGCGGTGCGCCCGGCGAAGTAGAGCCGCCGCACGGTGTCGTCCCTGCGGCCGGCCTGCAGCAGCCCGTCGCGCCGGCCCAGGCTCAGCGCCTGTCCGGTGTACCCCATGGAGTAGGGCTCGGGCTTACGGCCTTCGATCATCCGCGCCAGCGTATCCGCTGCGTGCGCCCCCTGAGGCATGGCCGTCGCACAGGCCGCGCGTGCGCCGGGAACCGCCGCGCAGTCACCGACGACGAAGATCCGCGGGTCGGTCACGCTGCGCAGATGCTCGTCGACCACCGCTCGCCCCTCGGCATCCACCTCCAGCCCACTACGGGCGGCCAGGTCGGGCACGCCCCCGATGATCGCCCACAGCGTGAGGTCGGAGGTGAACCGCGGGCGCGAGTGGAGACGCACCATGTCGCCTCCTCCCTCCCCGGCGCCGGGGTCGATCTGCGCGACGGAGTCCTCCACGATCTCCACGTTCAAGCGGTCCAGGCCGGTGCGCACACGCTTCTGCGCCCCCGCCGACAGGCTCGCGGCGATCGTCTGTCCCACGATCCGCACCCGGAGGTCGGGCCGGCCGAAGGCGATCTCGGATGCCGTCTCGATGCCCGTCAGCCCGCCACCGATGACGGTGACCGCCCTTCCGCCGGGCAGCCCGGCCAGCGCGGCCCGCGCCTCCTCCGCGCCCTCCCAGGTCCCCACCGGGACGGTGCCCGGCAGCGGTGCGACCGTGCTGCCCACCGCGAGGAACAGGTGGTCGAAGTCGAGACTGGACCCGTCGCCGAGAGCGGCCTGGCCGTCGCCGATCTTGTCGACGGTGTCCAGCCGCGTTGCGATCCCTTCGCGCAGCATCGAGGTCAGCGGCGTTGCCGCGGCGCCGGTCCCGGCGATCTGCTCGTGCAGCCGCACCCGCTCGACGAAGTCCGGACGGGGGTTGATCACCGTGATCTCCGCTGACTTCACCTTCTTGGCCAGCCGGTTCGCCGCGATCGTCCCCGCGTAGCCGGCGCCCACCACCACGACCCTCATGTGTGCCTCCCGTTGTGCGATCGGTTCACACACGGGATGCAGCCCACCTCGCGTCTGTGACGGAGGAGCCGAGTGATCTGCGTCACTGCATGACTGAATGCCGAACAGACAGGGCGGAGGGACGTAGCTCACGGATGGGAAACGGGCGAGGACCTCGCCGACGTGGCGGGCAAGGACCCACATGCGAGGTGACCGGCGATCGGCCAGCCCGCGTCCCGTGACGTCTTCAGACGTGGTCCCGCGGAATGGACCGTTCCCAGTTGCGGGACCGTACCCGGCGGTTGTCCTCGTAGGCGTCCAAGGTGGCGTGCAGGTAGAAGTTCGACGCATCGGAGGTCAGTACGGTGCGGGTCGTGGTGTGCACGTCCCAGCCATCGCGGGCGAAGCCCATGACCCACTCGATCTCGCCGCGTACCGATCCGAAGTCGTCACCGGTCCAGCTGTAGCGCTCGTAGGCGCGGCGGGTCACCCTCAGATCGATGTCCTCCATGTACATGACGCCGAGGTCCTTGACGACTTCCAGCGCCGACCCGTAGTCGACGAGATCGCGTGAAACCGTCCAGCGGTGCTCACCCGGCCGGATCACCTTGCTCGACAGCGGTGGCGCGCCTTCAGGGGCTCCGAACAGCGGCGTCGGCAGCTCGTCGGGTTCGACGAGCGAGCGGATGGGCAGTTCCAGCTCGCTTTCGGTCGGATGCACGGTCAGCCGCACCGGCTCCGGTGGCGGCCAAGCCAGCGGCCAGTACGAGGTCGACAGTGCGATCCGGATCCGGTGGCCCGCCGGAAATGCCTGCGCCACACCGTTGAGCTGGACGCCCACGCGGTAGGGCTCACCGGGTTGGAGGGCCTCGGGCTCGGCATGCCCGTTCCGGTGGTTGAGATTGAGCAGCCCGTACGTCGCCCGCGTCGCACGTCCGTCCGGTGCGACGTCCGAGAGCCGGACCGCGACCATCGCCACCGGGCGGTCCACCTCCAGCGTCGCGTACAGCACCGGCCCGCCGAGGATCTCGCAGCGCTCGGTCAACGGCTCGCTCTGGAAGACCAGCGAACCGCCGTCCTCCTCGCGCTGGTCGTAGGGGAGGTCGGGAGGCGCGTTGTAGGAGCACCACTTCCCGGCGAACTGGCCCACCGACAGCGGTGACTCCACGCTCAGCGGCGGTGAGTCGAGCTGCTCACCGGGCCGTCCGATCCGGTGGTCGCCCAGTGGATGCCGAACCCGTTGAACGTGCGGCGAGAGCCACTTCGGTTCCCCCACCCAGCGCCCGGGACGCTGGTCGTAGGAGGTGCACGGGGGCATGCTCTCCTGCATCCACGTGAACAGCATCGGCCCGTCCATGATGCCGTTGTCCTCGTCCTTGAGCCAGTGGTCCCACCAGCGCACGAGTTCCTGCAGGAAGCCGATGGCGGGGCCGGGCACGCCGAGGTGCGGGTACTTGTGCGACCACGGGCCGATCAGCCCTCGGCGGGGGACCTTGAGCCGCTCCATCAAGCGGAAGACGGCGTTGGAGTAGCCGTCGGCCCAGCCGCTCACGGCGAGCACCGGGCATGCGATGTCGGAGTAGTCCTCGCAGACGGAACCGTGCTGCCAGTACTCGTCGCGCCGCTGGTGGTTCAGCCATTCGGCCAGCCACGGGCTCATCCCGTCGAGCCGCTCGTACCACATTTCCCGCCACCGGGAGCCGACCACCTGGGGATCCGGCGGGCACGAGGTGTAGGCGAACATGGTCGAGGCCCAGGAGAGGTTGTCGCTGAGCAGGCACCCGCCCATGTAGTGCACGTCGTCGGCGTAGCGGTCGTCGCTGTAACAGAGCGCGGCGACCGCACCGAGCCCCGGGGGGCGTCGCGCGGCGAGTTGGAGAGCGTTGAAGCCGCCCCAGGAGATGCCCATCATTCCGGTGCGGCCGTTGCACCAGGGCTGCTTGGCCATCCAGGCGAGGATGTCCTCGCCGTCCCGGAATTCCTGTTCGAGGTACTCGTCGCTGAGCAGCCCCTCGGAGTCACCGCTGCCACGCAGATCCGCCCGCACACAGGCATAACCGTGCCCCGCGATATAGGGGTGGTTGATCGAGTCTCGGAGGGCGGTCAGATCGCGCTGGCGATAGGGGATGAATTCCAGGATCGCCGGCACCGGTTCGGTGTCGGAGGCGAGTGGCCTCCAGATGCGCGCGGCCAGCCGGGTACCGTCCCGGGCCGGAATCCAGACGTGCTCCTCCTGCTTGATGGCGTGGGGTGAGGAGCTGACCTCCTTGATTCCCGCAGCCCGCATGCGGCTCTCCTACTCGTCGAATTCGAACGGCAGCAGTTCCAGGCAGCGCTGGTACTTCTCGTTGAGCTCCGTCTCGTCGTCGGCCCCGAGGTAGAGGGCCGCCAGCTCGTAGCTGTAGCTGTCCTGCGAGGGCAGATCGGACAGCCGCTCGCCCTCCTTCGCGACGATGTCGACGATCGTGTCGGGCACCTCGCGCCGCACCCGGGAGATCTCGTCCCCGGTCGGGCACCGCCGCACGTACGCGTCGGAGAACCGCCGCAGGAACCACTTCGCGGCGACCCTGTACGGGCCCTGGCGGAACGGCAGCTTGGGCTCATGGCCGAGCGCGAGGCTGACCATGGACTGGTAGTTGGGCAGGCCGTCGACGTATTCGAACAGGGGTGCGTGCGACTGGGACAGTCTCGGGTTGACCTCCACGATGTTGATCCGGTCCCGTTTCTGATCCCAGAAGTACTCGATGTTGAACGTCGAATTGTTCAGACCGATCTGCCGCACGACACGGCGGGCGACGTCGATCATTCGCTCGGCTACCTCGGCCGGCGCCGAGGACGGGTACTGGTACCGCAGGAAGCTCGACGTGCCGGGATACAGGAGGGAGTCGATCACCCCGTACACGTGAACCCTCCCGTCCCGGCAGTAACCCTCCACCGTGATCTCGTGGCCGGAGATCTCCTCCTCGGCGAGGCATGCCTGGCCGCCGGCCTTCGCCACTTCCGGCGGGGGGTCCAGCATCGAGAGCACGCAGTCGAACGCCGACCCGACCCGGCTGATGCCCTCCCTGATCCGCCCGGCCGCGTCGGCGAACTGCTCGAGATCCTCCGCTTTGAACGCCAGCTCGGACGAGTAGGACTTCACCGGTTTGAGCCACATCGGGAAGCCCACCCCCGGTGGCGGCTTCGGGTTGTCGAGATCCACCAGCGCGAAGGGCGGGTGCGCACCGCAGACCTTCTGCTGTTCCAGCCGACTCCAGTACTTGTCCTCGCACTTGACGACCGCTTCCAGTGGGGCGGACGGCAGGCCGTGGCGTTGGCACAGGATCGGCACCATCGAGCTCACCGGGAAGTCCCAGTAGCCCACGATCGCGTCGATCGACCCGTCGAAGGCATCCAGCCTGCTCTCCGCCTTCTCCAGCAGGCCGTGCAGCGGCACCGGTGCACCGTGCATCAGCTCCTCCCGCCCGAGCAGCGCGTGGAAGCGGCATCCGGCGAGGAGCGGGAGGGCGTGCAGGTCGTGCAGGAGCCCGCGATTGCGCTCGTCGAGGCCCAGCACGAAGACGTTTTCCGCCCTGCCGCCCATAAGTGACATAAGGGACATTTTACGCTCGCCCTGTTCGGCCTGCACGCGCGTTCGGAATCATGGCTGGTCAAACCACTCGATGACTGGCTGGCGAAGGTCTTCCTGCACCACCGCATCGAGAGACCGGCGACCGCAGGGCCGCAGCTGCTCCTATCGCAGATCACGCAGCCGCCGCTGCGGCCGCGTGCCGTCGCCGAGATCGTCCGTTCCGTCAGCGGTGTCGACGCCGCCATCCGCCAAGCCGAACCAGGGAAGGGCCGTGAGTGGCGGGGCCCGGATTCGCAGTCGTCACACAAGGTAATCGCGGTCGACATCTTGTCGTGCCTCGCGGCGCAGTGCTAAACAGCTGGATGAACAGAGGTGAGGAACCTTGAGCAGGCGTGCAAACCGCGTCTCGTGATCGCCTGGTTCCTCCCGTTGCATCCCGTGAACCGTCGGCTCTCCAACCTTCCAGGGACCGGCCCCGAGCCTCCTTCGCCCGAGCCATGGAGCGGGCGAGCTTCCCCATTCCCGCTCAGAGAAGCATCGAGCCTCCCTATCCCCGCTCATGAAAGAGAGGAGGGGTCGAGGTGATTGCCTTCGCTGCCGCCGACCTGGCCGCATCAACGCCTAAGGATGAGAGCGATAATCCCGTCATCCAGGGCGCGGTCTGGATCGGCTCCCATTTCATCGGCCTGTTCAATGAGGCCGGAAAGCAGTTCACCGGTCTGGTGACCGGCATCCTTCCCACACTGATCGTTCTGCTCACCGCGATGTACGCGCTGGTGACGTTCATCGGCGAGAAGCGCGTTACCCGAGCCGTCCAGTGGTCCTCCCGCTGGTGGATCACTCGCTACAGCCTGATGCCGGTCCTCGCCGTGCTGATGCTGACCAACCCGATGTGCTATTCGTTCGCCCGGTTTCTGCCCGAGCGGTACAAACCGGCCTTCTACGACTCGGCGGTCTCCTTCGTCCACCCCGTGACCTCGTTCTTTCCCTACGCCAATGCCGGTGAACTGTTCGTCTGGCTGGGGATCGCCAATGGCGTGCAGAAGCTGGGCTTGTCCACCGTCCCGCTGGCGCTGTCCTACCTCGCCACCGGCGTCGTGGTGATCTTCATCAGGGGCGTGGTCACCGAATGGATCACTCGCATCCTGATCAAGAGAACCGGCCGCACCGAGATCTTCCGCAAGTTCGACGAGGAATTCACCACCGCCGGTGGCGGCAGCGGTGGGCTCACGGCGGCTGGAGGAACGCGATGACCACGACCGACCAGAGCCCCCAGAGCCCGCGCACATATCCCTCGGTGTTCGTCCGCAAGGGCACCGGCGGCTGGGGAAGAGGGCTCACACTGCGCCGTACCGAAACCCGTAACAAGGTCCTTTCGGTGACGGGAGGAGGTATTCATCCGGTCGCCCAGCGGATCGCGGAGCTGACCGGGGCTGAGGCGATCGACGGGTTCCGTGTCAATGTGCCCGACGAGGAAATCATCTGCGCAGTGATCAACTGCGGCGGCACCGCACGGATCGGCGTCTACCCGCGCAAGCGCATCCCGACCGTCGATGTCTATCCCGGCGCCCCCGGCGGACCGCTCGCTCAGTTCATCACCGAGGACATTTTCGTCTCCGACGTGGGGTTGGACGAGGTGGTGGCGCAGGAAGGTCAGAGTGACAGCGCCGATGCGGACGCCGCGTCGGACGTGCCGACCGGCCGTGACGACGACGAAGAACCGGCCGCTGCCCGGGAAGCCGTCGCGGAACCGGCGGAAGGGGGCGGCGGACGTTTCTCCCGAATATCGAACGGCTTCATCAAGTTCAGTTCGGGCATCGGCTACGCGGTGAACACGATGCTGGCCTCGGGCCGTCAGTCGATCACTCTGACGATCAGCACCATCCTGCCGTTCATGGCGTATGTGAGCCTGCTGCTGGGCTTCGTCACCTACACCGGCGTCGCCGAGGCGATGGGTGAGGGCCTCAAGCCGCTGGCCGGGAACCCCGTCGGGCTCATCGTCCTCGGGGCTGTGGCGGCTCTCCCGTTCCTGTCCCCGATCCTGGGGCCGGGAGCCGCGATCGCCCAGGTCGTCGGCGTACTGATGGGCACGCAGATTGCCTCCGGAGCGGTCCCTGTGGAGTACGCCCTGCCCACCCTGTTCGCCATCAACGGCCAGGTCGGCTGCGACTTCATCCCAGTCGGCCTCGCCCTGGGTGAGGCCAAGCCCGAGACGGTGGCGGTCGGTACGCCGGCCGTTCTCCTGAGCCGTCAGATCACGGCACCGCTTGCCGTCGTCATCGCCTGGCTCGTCAGCTTCTGGATGTACTGATGAAGGTACTGATGAATGATTCCTATTACACCAGCACGATCCTGCGCGTCGGCGACGAGGCCGCGGACCTCATCACAGGTGGCCTCCTCATCCTGTTCGGCGAGCCGCTGCCCAGCGATCTGGAAAGCCTGAGCGTGGTGCACAGCCCGGTCGGCAAGCCGGCTCTCGAGATGCGACCGGGCGACGAAGTCCTGCTCGGTGACACACGGCTGACCATCACCGCGGTGGGGGATCTCGCCCACGAGAACCTGGCCACGCTCGGACACATCGTCATCTACGTCGATCCCGACCCGGCAGCCGGCCTGCTTCCCGGCGCAGTGCACGCCAAGGGCCGACTCGAAGTCCCGCCGCCCGGAGCCGAACTGAGGCTCGCCCGCGCGTGAAGGAGCGGGGGAGCCAGGAAGGAGAGCAGCACTCCATGAACGGCACCGATGACAGCACCCCGAAGGCGGAGGCACGTTGCGACTGCGGGGGAACTCTGGTTGAGGGCTCCATGGCCTTGCCGCTGCTCGGCTCCCCCCGTTTCGCCTGTCGTCTCGGCACCACCGAAGTCACCACCGAGGTGGCGGCCTTCATGTGTCTGAAGTGCGGGATCGTCCGGCTGCACGGTCGGCACCCGGAGCGGATCCGGAACGCGGTGGCGGCCAGGACGGTCCGCCGTCGCCACTCCCTTCGTCTGCCGCAGATCCCTGGACTGTCGGCCGGCTCGTCCCTCGAGTCAGAGGCCGAGCCGGGGCCGGCTGCCCACTCCCCTCGTGGGCACGGGGCCGAAACCGAAGGCCGCTGAGAAGAGGACTGATGGAACAACTTCCCTTGGCACTGCTGCTGCTCGGCGCCTTCGTGGTGTCGATGGCGTCGAGCCTGGCGCAGCACCGCTACTACATGCGCACCGTGAACCGGCTCACTGCCGAGGAGCACCGTGCGGGCGTCACTCTCGTCTCCGGACGCGCCACCGGGCGATTTCGCGGGGCTGTGGTGCTGTTGCTCGTACGGCAGAGTGACGAGGTCGTCGAACGTGCCCTGGTGATGCAGGGGATTTCGATCTTCGCCCGCTTCCGCGAAAGTCCCCAGCTTTCAGGCCAGTTGCGTACGGCGTCCTCCCGAGCCGCCTCGGCCGCCGCGGCTCGTGCGGTGGAGGACGCCCGCGACCGTTACCGCCGGATGCGGTCGGGCGGTAGGACCTTGCGCAGCGCCGTCGGCAGGACGAGGACGGCACGCTGAGCGACATGTGAACGGTGCGCCGCAACTGAGGCGTACCGCCGGTGCGAGCTGCTGCCGCACCGTGAAATCCCTTGAGCGGACTTCCGTGTGAGTGCCCACCGGAACCGAGCGTTCCGGTGGCAACGGCGATCAGCGGACGAAGACAGCGAGCACGGCAATCCCGCACGAGACGAGCCCTTGTCCCGGCAACGGCATGCGTGCTACCAAAGGAATCACTTAAGTGCATACAGTTTGCACCAATGTGCAAATGGCGCCCGTCGGTGGGCACCGACAGGGCACAGGAAGGACCGGAGCATGAGCTACATCGATCAGTTGCGGCAACGCGAGTTGGAGCTCGGGCGACCGGTCCGGGTGGGACTGGTCGGCGCCGGACAGATGGGTCTCGGTTTCGTCGCCCAAGTGACGCGCATACCGGGCATGGAGATCTCCGCAATCGCCGACATCGCTCCGGAACGCGGTCACGAGGCGTTCCGGCGCTCCCAGCGGGGGGTGGCGCTCTCCGGCGGTACGCCCGGCGAAAGGGCCGCGGCGGTGCTGCGCGGCCAGCCGGTCGTTGTCACCGACGCGCTCGACCTGGTCGCCCTCCCGATCGACATCATCGTCGACGCCAGCGGTGTGCCGGACGTCGGTGCGTCGGTCGGCTTCTTCGGACTTCTGGCGGGCAAGGACATCGCGCTGCTCAATGTGGAGTGCGACGTGACGATCGGCCTGCTGCTCACGACGGTTGCGCAGCAGACGGGCCGGGTCTACACGGTCTGCCGCGGCGACGAACCCGTGGAGTGCAAGCTTCTGGTGGAGTACGTGAGAGACATCGGGTTCGACGTGGTCTGCGCAGGCAAGGGCAAGAACAACCCCCTCGACCCGACGGCGACCCCCGAGGCGCTGGCCGAACAGGCCGAGGCGAAGCACATGAACCCCAAGATGCTGGCCAGCTTTGTCGACGGCTCCAAGACGATGATCGAGATGGTCGCGCTGGCCAATGCGACCGACCTGCAGATCAGCCAGCGCGGTATGACAGGGCCCCGCGTAACGGTCGAGGACCTGGCCTGGGCGTTCCGCCCCAAGGAAGACGGGGGAGTGCTCCCCGGCACCGGGGTGGTCGACTACTGCACCGGCCCGGTCGCGCCCGGTGTGTTCGTCATCGGCCACTGCACCGATCCGGTCGTCACCGCCGAGATGAAGTACCTGACGATGGGGGAAGGTCCCTATTACGCCTTCTATCGGCCCTTCCACCTGGCCAGTGTCGAAGCCCCGCTCTCGGTGGCCGAGGCGGTGCTGGAACGGACCGCGAGCCTCGCCCCCACAGTGTGGAACGCCGAGGTGGTCGCGGTCGCCAAGCGTGATCTGCGTACAGGCGAACGCGTCGACGGCATCGGTGGATCCACGGTGTACGGCCTCGCCGAAAGCGCCAGGACGGCCGCCGACCAGGATCTGGTGCCCCTCGGCCTGGTCAGTGGAGCCGAAGTACTGCGCGACGTCCCGGCCGGAACCGTGCTCACCTCCCAGGACGTACGGATCGACCAGAACACCATGATCGCGACGCTACGGCGTCTGCAGGACCGGCTGCTCGCCGGGCAGCGGATCGACCTGCCGGTGGCGGGTCCGACCGAGTCCCTGGCCGCATGACGAGGAACAGGGTTCCTGGCCGCACGAGGAGGAACAGGCCATGGATCTGATCAAGGATGCTGAGGCCGCCCGCTCCGCACTCACCACGATGTGGACGATCCGCCGGTTCGAGGAAGCCGTCGACGACCTCTTCGCCCGCGGCATGATGCACGGCACCATGCACCTGTCGATCGGTCAGGAGGCCGTACCGGTCGGTGCCTGCGCCGAACTTCGGGACGGCGACTACATCACCTCCACGCACCGCGGCCACGGACACTGCATCGCCCGCGGCGCCCAGCTGGACCGCATGATGGCCGAACTGCTCGCCAAGGAAACCGGCTACTGCCGTGGCCGTGGGGGATCCATGCACATCGCCGACGTGGCGACGGGCAACCTCGGGGCCAACGGCATCGTCGCCGGCGGTGTCCCCATCGCGGCGGGCGCCGCGCTGGCGAGCAAGCTGCGCGGTGAACAGCGGGTCGCGCTGAGCTTTTTCGGGGACGGCGCTGTCAACGAGGGGGCATGGCACGAGGGGGTCAACCTTGCCGCCGTCTGGGATCTGCCCGTGGTGTTCATCTGCGAGAACAACAACTACGGCATGTCGATGTCCGTACAGCGTGCCTTCCGCGTGGAACACCTGGCCGAGCGCGCCGCCGGCTACGGCATCCCCGGCGTGACGGTGGACGGCAACGACGTGCCCGCCGTCCAAGAGGCCGTCCGCACCGCCGTCGAACGGGCCCGGGCGGGCGGCGGCCCCACCTTCGTGGAAGCCGTCACCTACCGGTGGAAGGGCCACTCCAAGAGCGACAAGAACCTCTACCGCACCCGCGAGGAAATCGAACGGTGGCGTGAGCAGGACCCGATCGCCCGCTACGCGGCCACTCTGCTGGACGTCGGCACGATCACCGAGACCGAGGCCGAGCAGTGCCAGGCCGACGCACGGGAGGCCGTGCGCGAGGCCGTGCGCATCGCGAACGCCGCCCCCGATGCCGGCGCCGCAGAACTCACCTCCGCCGTCTACGCCGACTGACCTCGGACCCGACCGACCCTCGGAGAACCACCGATGACGACCACACTCCCGAGCACCGGGCCGACGAGCCAGCCGTCGTCGGACGACCCGGCAGAGCGCAGCATCACCTACGCCGAAGCGGTTCGCGAGGCCCTCGCCGAAGCGATGCAGGCCGATTCCCGTGTCTTCCTCCTCGGCGAGGACATCGGCGTCTACGGAGGTGCCTTCGGCGTCACCGGCGACCTGGTGCACCGCTTCGGCGAGGACCGGGTACGCGACACACCGATCAGCGAACTGGGCATCGTCGGCGCGGCGGTCGGCGCCGCGCTGGCCGGTATGCGGCCGGTGGTCGAGATCCAGTTCTCCGACTTCACGGCTCAGGCCATGGACCAGATCGCCAATCAGGCCGCGAAGATCCACTTCATGCTGGGCGGTGCAGCGCGCGTCCCCCTGGTGCTGCGTGCCCCCAGCGGCTCCGGCACCGGCGCCGCCGCCCAGCACTCCCAGAGCCTGGAGACCTGGTTCGCCCACATACCCGGGCTGAAGGTCGTCATGCCCGCGACCGCTGCCGACGCCAAAGGGCTGCTGCTCGCCGCCGTCGACGACCCCAACCCGGTGATCGTGCTCGAGCACAAGCTGCTGTACAAGCAGACCGGCCCGGTGCCCGCCGGCGCCGATCGCATCCCCCTCGGACAGGCGGCTGTTCGCCGCCAGGGCCAGGACCTGGCCATCGTGGCCACCGGTGTCATGGTGGCCCGGGCCATGGAAGCCGCCCAGCAGCTCGCCGAAGACGGCATCACGGCAACGGTCATCGACCCCCGCACTCTCGTCCCCCTGGATGAAGCAACGATCATCTCGGCAGTGGCTGCCACCGGGCGGGCCCTGCTGGTCCAGGAAGCTCCGCAGAACTGCGGCTACATGGCAGAGATCGCCGCGCGGATCGCCGACTCCGAGGCATTCGGCTATCTGCGGGCCCCGATCCGGCGGCTCAGCGGCCTGGACGTGCCGGTGCCCTACGCCCCGCAGTTGGAGCGCGCGGCGGTGCCGCAGGTCCCCGACATCGTGGCCGAGGCCACCCGCCTGGTCAGGTCGTGGTGATGACCGAGATCCCGCTGGTCATGCCCAAAATGTCCATGACGATGGAGGAAGGCGTCCTCCTCGTCTGGCACAAGGCCGAAGGCGACGTGATCCGCTCCGGTGACGTGGTCTGCGAAGTGATGACCGACAAGGTCGACATGGAGGTGGAGTCCCCCGTCGACGGCACCCTGCTCCGCCTGGTGGCCCAGCCGGAGCAGACGGTCGCCGTCGGCGAGCCGATCGCGTACCTCGCCAGTTCAGCGGACGACTTGCTCGGTGACCTCCTCCCAGGACCACCTGCACCCGACGGCTCCCTGCCCGCGCCGGAGCAGCCCGCGCACGAGCAGGCCATCCCCGGGCCCACGGTGGCGCCCTCCGCCTCGACACGCGTGCCGATGGTGCCGCTTGCCCGACGACGGGCGACCGAGCTCGGCGTGGACCCCGCGACGCTCATCGGCACCGGACCGGGCGGGACCATCAGAGTCACGGACGTGGAGACGGCCCCCCGGCCGACAGCACACGCGACTCCCGCACCGCCCAGCCAGGCATCCGGCACCGGCACGCCGACAGCGCGCCGCAGATCTCGTACGACGGTCGCCCGCCAGACCAGTGCCGGCGCCGCCATCCCGCAAGCCGTCGTCTACCGCGACCTCGACCTCGAAGCCCTCGTGGCACACCGAGGGACGTTCCGCTGGTCCAGCCTGATCGTCAGGGCGTACGCCGATGCCCTGCGCGGCAGCCCGCTCAACGCCCGATGGACGGGGGAGGGGAGCGAGGTGTGGTCCGCTGTCGCGGTGGCCATGAGGGTGGACACCGAACGTGGCCCGCTCGCCCCCGTGCTGGCCGACCCGGACCAACTGCCCGTCGACGAACTGGACGAGAGCCTCGGGCGCCTGGCCGACCAGGCGCGCAGCGGCAGGGTGCCCCTGCAGCACCTGACCACGGCTACGACCACCGTGTACGACCTCGGAGACATGGGCGTCGATGCCTTCCAGGAGCTGCTCACCCCGCCCCAGGCCACCGTACTTTCGATAGGAACAGTGGCTCCGCAAGTCGTCCCCGCCGCCGACGCTGTGGAGCTCCGCACCCGCTGCCGGGTCGGCCTCACCGTCGATCGCCGGGTCGGCGACTGCCTGGACGCCGCCCGCCTGCTCATCGCGGTGCAGCGGCGTCTGGACGAACCGAGCTGGTTCGGATGGGGGTGATCAGGCCCCATCCTCGCCACCGCCGGTGGCCCCTGAACGCGCTGCCGCTCGTCCACATTTCCTGGCCCTGCCTGCCGGTGGACGCGGCGGCAGCGTGCTGTCCTGGTTCGGCGGACAAGTCGCGTGCGGGAGGACGTCAAGATCTGACGCCCGGAGCCCGGCGGGCAGTTGGGTCTCCGGCCGGACTTCGCAAGACGTGCGCTGGTACGTCCGCCCGAAGGGGCCCACCGGGCCGCGTCACAGGGGCCGGAAGGTACCCGGACGGTCACCGAGCGGCTGCGGAAAGCAGCGCCTCGGCCAGCGGAGTGTCGCAGACGAGAACGTTCACGTACTGGCCGCGCAGCGCGCCGAGCACTCCGCGGGCCTTCTCGACACCCGCGGCCAGGCCCACCACGGTCGGAATCCGACGGAGATCTTCGAGCGAGACGGCCAGCACCCTGTCCTGCACGGCTCCGGTCACCGGGTTGCCGTCCTCGTCGAAGAACCGGGCGCACACATCGCCCACCGGCTTCGCCGCTTCGAAGGCCGCCCGCTCGCGGTCGCTCAGGTTGAGCGAGTCGATGACGGCTGCCGACGACCCCACCCCCGCCGCGCCGATACCCACGCAGGCCACGGACGACTTACGGCTTGCGTCCAGCACGGAGATGATGGACGGCTCTGCCATCAGGGTGTCCCGCGATGCCTTGGTTCCCAGCAAGGCGGGCGCGTGCAGTCGCCGGTAGCTGGTGCCGAGGCGGTCGGCCAGCTCGCGCACCAGCTCCTCGCCGGTGATCTCCGACGTCACAGAGGAAAGCCCACCGACCAGGGGGAGCACTTCCACCGGGAGCTTCTGCTCGGCCGGGACGGCGCGCACCATGGCCTGCAGCGTGCGCCCCCAGGACAGCGAGATGCCGGCGCCGGGCTGCTCCGTGCTCAGTATCCAGCTGGCCGCCAGTTCTCCCACCTTCGTGAGCGCCGACTCGTCGTCGCTCACCGAGGCCACACGGCAGGCCGACATTCCGAAAGCGGCTTGCAGCCGCTCCTCCAGGTCCAGCTCACGTCCGGCCGGATCGTTGATCTTTATCTCCACTATCCCCTGGGCACGTGCGGCGGCCAGGATGCGTGAGACGTTGGAGCGGCTGACCCCCAAGGCGCTGGCGACCTGCTGCTGCGAGAGATTGTCCTGGTAGTAGAGCCGTGCGGCCTTCACCAGCAAGTCGTGTTCGCGGGACGCCGGCATGCCTATCCCTTCGCCTGCGCTTCTTCACATCTGCCCAGATTCTTGCACACCCGACCAGCGGGTGTTCCCCTCGGAGAGCAGCAGGGTGGAGTTCGGCCAGAAAGCGGTGTGTATCCGGCCGCCGACCGCAGAGTGTGCATGTGTGACGGTGACGCGAAGGAAGACCGTCGGGCCGGGAACGCTCGAAATGGTGGATGGCCTTCCGGTGGTACGGCCCAGGTGGGCAGGGCCTTACCACCTGTATGCGACCAGGGCGCATTGCGGCGGTGGGTGGTGCGCGGACCTGGACAGGGAAGCGATGTCCGTGCAATTCTTTTCACGTCCGTGAATCTTATGCTCACGTATGTGCACACCGACCGGGGCGGCTCGATCACTCTCAGCTGACAGCGTCTGTCACCCGGCGCGTGGAACGGCCGCGCCGGGCGCCACCGCGATCCTGACCGGTTGCTGCACGCCTTGCACGACAGCGCGGTGGGGCACCGAGAAAGCCAAGGAGCCGACAATGATCGAGACCGATACGGAGACCGCGTACCTGGAATGCACCTGCGGTGGCGAGCGGCTTCATCGGCTCACCTATGTCCACGGCTGCCTGCTGACGATCGTCTGTGACAACTGCGGCAGAACCACCGCGATGCCCAGGGAGCTGGTCCTGGGTCAGTACACACGGGACTTCCGCGACCGCATTGGCCGACTCCCGGCGAAGCTTCGGTCCGACGCCCGTGAACGTCCCGTGCGTTTCGTCTTCAGCCTTCCGGTGAAGGCGATCGGCAAGGTCGGCCAAGTCATACACGAAATCAAGCTGATATCCCGCACCTGACCTCACCCACCGTGATCGGCCGTTGGCTCGCAGCGCGCCGGAACCCACACGGTTCCTGACGTCGGAGCGCGAACTGTCCCCGAAGACGGGGCACTTCCAGACCGTGGTCTTCGACGGCAAGCGCAGGAGAGAGCCACGACAATGGCTCCATGAGGACTGAAGAGGACACCCCGCTTGCTGAACGCGTTCTGCTCATCGAGAGCCGTGCCGACGAGGGTGCTCTCACGGCCATTGGTCAAGGGCTTCCCCGGCGTTCCGCGAAGGAGGAAGCCCTCTTCCTCTCTTACAACTACGCGGATGTGCCGGTGGGTAGAAGTTTCCACTGTTGCTTCCGACGCTCCGACGAGAGCGATGTCGTCTCGGTGACCACGACTGTCGTGGCGGTCACCCAGCAGTTCGGAGTCGCGTTGGACGTGATCCCTCACGGCTGGAAGGCGCTGGCCGTGTTGAGGTTCGAGCCTGAGATCCCCGCGATGGTCCGTGACCTCCCCGAGGCCGCTGGATGGTTCGACCAGCCCATCTCCGTCTATGTCTCGGACAGTGACACCTGGGAAGCGCGAGCCGCCGGCAGGCAGCGCAATATGAGCTGACAGCAGCACGTCCTACGCGCCCTGCTTTCCGGTTCGGACCAGGTTCCACCGGGTCCGCGCAGAGGCTCCCATCGGTGCCTGCGGGCCTGACCCGTCCCTTCCCAACGCGGGGGAGAGCGGGGCCGATTCGTGCGTACGCCGCCCAAGAGCTCGGTTGACAGGGGAGTTGGGCGAGCCGCATCATCATTCCACTAACTGATTAGTGGAATGGTGGTGGAAGTGGTCGAGTACCGCATCGACCGGCGCAGCGGCGTCGCCACCTACCTGCAGATCGTCCAGCAGACGAAGCAGGCGCTGCGCCTCGGCCTGCTCAAGCCGGGGGACCGGTTGCCCACGGCCAAGGAGGTCGTCTCGGCCACCGCGATCAACCCCAACACCGTGCTGAAGGCGTACCGCGAACTGGAGCGGGAGGGGCTGGTCGAACCGCGGCCGGGGCTCGGCACCTTCGTCCAGCGGTCGCTGGCGCGGCCCGAGGCCGGCCCCGACTCGCCGCTGCGTGCCGAACTGAGCGCCTGGACGGAGCAGGCCCGCGCCGCCGGGCTCGACAGGGACGACATCGCCGCACTGGTCGCCTCCGTCCTGGACGAGTGCTTCGGCGAGGGCCGTGACCAGCGCCTCGGCGACGGCGCGCCCCGCACCACAGATCCTGCGAACGGGGAGAGCGAGTGACTGACACAACCGAGGCCCCAGGTGCCGTCGAGGCAGCGGGGCTCACCAAGAGGTACCGGACCCGCTGGGCGCTGCGGGACTGTACGTTCCGGCTCCCCGCGGGGCGGATCTGCGCGCTCGTCGGCCCGAACGGCTCCGGCAAGAGCACCCTCCTCGCGCTGGCCGCCGACCTGGCGGCAGCGGACGCCGGCACGGTGCGGCTGTTCGGCGAGCCGCCGTCCGCCCCGGGCACCCGGCGGCGAGTGGCCTTCGTCGCCCAGGACAAGCCGCTCTACCCGCGCTTCACCGTCGCCGAGACACTGCGGCTCGGCCGCGAACTGAACGCCGGCTGGGACCAAGCCTCGGCCGAGCGCGTCGTGGCGGAAGCCGACGTACCGCTCACCGCGCGCGTCGGCTCCCTCTCCGGCGGCCAGCGCACGTGTGTGGCGCTTGCCCTCGCACTCGGCAAGCGTGCCGAACTGCTGCTGCTCGACGAGCCGTTGTCCGACCAGGACCCGTTGCGGCGCAGCCGGATGATGAGCGCCCTCATGGCCGAGGCCGCCGAACACGGCACCACCGTGGTGATATCCACCCATGTGCTCGCCGAGGCCGACGGGGTCTGCGATTATCTGCTGCTGCTCGGCGAGGGGCGGATACGGCTGGCGGGTGAGACGGAGACGTTGCTGGCCTCCCACCACATGGTCACCGGCGCACTGCGGCGGGACGCGGCTCCGCCGCCCGACCTGGACCGGTACACCGTGGTCGAACAGCGGGTGACAGGGCGCCAGTTCACGGCCCTCGTACGGGCAGAGCAGGCACCCGCGGGCGACGCGTGGGTGGTTGCCGAACCGACGCTGGAGGAGATCCTGCTCGGCTACCTGCGCTCCCCGCAGGCTCCGCCGCAGCTGACCCCCAGTGCGCGGGTGCGCCTTCCGGACGCCGGGGAGGTGGCTGCATGAGTGCCCTCGTCTCCCGGACCGGCTCCCGGTTCGCCGTCGGCCCTCGCTTGCGCGGCCTGACCTGGCTGACCTGGCGGCAGCACCGGGCCGCGTTCGGCGCGGCGGCCGTGCTGTTCCTGCTGGTCGTTTCGTACTTCGTATGGCAGCGGGCGGAGCTGAGCGGTTTCGTCGACAGGTACGACATCGGTCCCTGCGTGGGCCACGGTTGCGGCCTTCCCCGGTCGGACTCCGTGAGCAAGACGCCACCGGAGTTCGCGATGAGCCGCCTCCAGAGCGAGGTGATCGAGCCGCTGTCCCTCGGCGGGTACGTACTCCTCGCGCTGCCGGTGCTGATCGGCGTCTTCGTCGGGGCCCCGCTCATCGCACGGGAGCGGGAGACCGGCATTTACAAGCTGTCGTGGACCCAGTCGTACGGCCCCGAGCGTTGGCTCGCTCACCAGCTCGCCCTGCTGGCCGCCGGAACCGTGGCCATGACCGGGGTGCTGGCTGCCGTGTACCGGTGGTGGTGGGGGTCCGTGGACCATGTCGTGCGCGATCTCCAGTCGTATACGGGGACCAACACGGTGCACAACCCCTGGTACGTGGCGGTGTCCTTCTTCACCAGCGGACCGGTGTTCGTAGGCGTGGCCCTGCTGGCGCTGGTCCTCGGCACCATGTCGGGTCTGCTGCTGCGGCGGACCTTGCCCGCCATGGTGCTGACCCTGGCCGGCACCGTAGGCGCGCAGTTCGCCTTGGTGAGCGCGCTGCCCCATGTGATGCCGCCGGAGACCGTCTACGCCAAGCCGATGCTGCTGGGCGACACCCAGCCGTTGGACACCTGGTGGCAGGGAGACGACTCCGCGGGCTTCCTGCTGCGGTCCGGGCGGCATGTGCCAGACGGGATGTGCTCGGACAAGTACATCGACGACAACACCCTCTCCAGCTGCCTGACCGACAACGACGTCGTCAAACAATGGGCGGAGGTCCACCCTTACAGCCACTACTGGCCCCTCCAGTGGATCGAGACCGGGATCTGCCTGGTCGCGGCTGCCGCTCTCACCCTCTTCTGCCTGCGCCGGATCCGCCACCGGCCGTAAGCGGCGCCCCTCGCCCTGAGTCGAGCGGTGCCCCACCACCGCGCCCGGGCGTTGCCCACGCCTGCGCGGACATCCCTCCACATGAACGGAGCTCCCTCCACCATGGCCACCACCACCGCGGTCACGCCTGCCGCCGACCGGTCCGCGACAGCCCTCGGCGACGGCTCCGGCGTGTGGAACTCCCACGGTCCGCCCGGGAAGCGCGCGCCCTCCCGTACCGAGTTCGTGGCGGTCGCCCTCGTTCCCGCCGCGCTCATGCTCGGCATGGGGCTGTGGGGCATCCGGCGCGAGAACTCCATGTGGCGGGACGAGTCGACGACGTACCAGGTCGCGCACCGCAGCCTGGGCGAACTGTGGCACCTGCTGGGCAGCATCGATGCGGTGCACGGCCTCTACTACCTGTTCATGCACGGCGTTTACGCCGTGTGGGACGGCGGGCTCCTCGCCCTGCGGCTCCCCTCCGTGCTGGCCATGGCCGTCGCTGCCACAGGCGTCGCACTGGTGGGCCGACGGCTGGTCGGACCCCGGGCGGGGCTCGCCGCAGGGATGGCCTTCCCCCTGCTGCCGATGGTGCAGAAGTACGCACAGGAAGGGCGCTCTTACGCGTTCGTCTGTGCGGCGGTCGCCTGGGCCACGTATCTGCTGCTGTGCGCGGTGGACGAGCCCCGCAGGCGGATCTGGTGCGCGTATGCGTCCGTGCTGTCCGTCGGCTGTCTGCTGCACGAGTTCGCGGTGCTCGTCCTGCTCGCCCACGGTGCCGCGCTGCTCAAGTCGCGGGTTCCCCGTACGGTGCTGTGGTCCTGGGCGCGTGGCGCTCTCGCGGTCGCCGTTGTGCTGGCGCCGCTGGCGCTGATCAGCAAGCAGCAGGAGGCCCAGATCGCGTCCCTGGAGCCGCCCAGCGGGATGGAACTGCTGCGCTTCGGCATCATGGTGGCGCCGGGCGCCCTGTTCGCCTGCGTCCGGCCGACCGCGCGGGGGCTGTCGACGCGGGGTCCGGTCGGCCTGCGGACGGTTGACCTGCGGACGGTTGGCCTCTTCCTCCTCGTACTGCCGTCCGCCGTGCTGATGCTGGTGTCTTTCGTCCACCCGCTCTACTCCGACCGGTACGTCATGTACTCGGCGATCGGGCTCGCGCTGCTGGCGGGCGGCGCCGTCGACTGGGCGCTGCGCGCGCTGCCCACGGTGCTCGTCGCCGTGCTGGTCGTCGCCGTACTGGCGGGCCTGCTGCCCGCGTGGCTGCAGGTGCGGCGGCCCGAGGTCCACATGGACGACACCAACGCGACCGCGGCCGCCGTGGCGCGGATGACGCGAACCGGCGACGGAGTGCTGTTCACGCCGTGGCGGCGGCGCGAGGGCAGCCTGTCCCACCCCCAGGAGTACCGCGGACTGCGTGACCTGGCCCAGGCCGAATCCCCCCGCCGCTCGGGCACGTTGTGGGGGGTGGAGCTCCCTGCCGAGCGCATCCGTACTCGCGTTCGGGCCGTCGACCGGTTGCTGGTGCTGAGCGACCCGCCGAACGGTAAGCAGGAGGACCCGGAGAACGCTCAGGAGCGCGCGAAGCGGGACGTCCTCAAGCAGAACTTCCACGTCTGTGCACGCGAGAAGGCGGGGCGCATGGTGCTCACCCTCTACGCAGCTCGCCCCGGCCTGTGTCAGGACCGCTCCTGACTTTCCCCACGGGCGAGGCGACGAGGCACCGACCTGCTGCCGCAGGGTCAGCAGTGGAACAAGCACGCCCCTCCCGAGGTCAGTTCGGCCGCCTGCGGGCCTGCTTCACCTCGCGGTCGATGGCCCAGGCGTCGGCCACCGGCCCGAGGTGCCCGATCTTGTCGGGGTTGATCACCCCGCGGATCGTCTGAATCTGCCCGTCGAGCACATCGAGGGCCAAGACGTGGAGCACCTTGCCGTCCCGGTCGCGGAAGATCGCGCCAGGCTGGCCGTTGACCTCGTGCGGCTCGAACGACACGTCGATCCGGATCAGCTGGGGGAAGAACATGCCCAGCACCCGGGCCACGTTCTCCGCGCCCATGACGGCCTTGGCCAGCTGCGGAGCCTTGCCGCCGCCGTCCCCGACCAGCTGGACATCGGCGGCCAGCAGTTCCTGCAGTCCGCCCACATCGCCGTCCTTCAGCGCATCGAAGAACCGCGTCGCCAACTCCTGCCGCTCCTGCCGGTCCGCCTCGAACCGCGGGCGTCCGGCATCCATATGCCGCCGCGCCCGCACCAGCAGCTGTCGGCATGCCGACTCCGAACGCCCCACCGCCGCAGCGACCTCGTCGAATCCGAAGGCGAACACCTCCCGCAGCACAAACACTGCCCGCTCCAGCGGGCTGAGCCGCTCCAGCAGCACCAGCGACGCCATCGACACCGAGTCCGCCAGCTCCACCGACCGCGCCGGGTCCTGATACGGATCGCTCAGCAGCGGCTCGGGAAACCACGGGCCCACGTACTCCTCCCGCCGCACCCGCGCGGAGCGCAGCACATCGATCGAGATCCGCGTCACCGTGGCCGACAAAAAGGCCTTCGTCGACGTGGGCCGGGTCGCCGAGCGGTCGAAACGCAGCCATGTCTCCTGCACCGCGTCCTCGGCCTCACCCACACTGCCCAGAATCCGATACGCGATCGAAAACAGCAGCGGCCGCAGCTCCTCGAACTCCTCGACCTTGCTCACGCCGCATCCCCTCCCCGTGAAGCCCTCCCACCCGGCCGAACTCGCCGGTGCGGGCATCTACTGCTGATCATCCGGCCCACCGGCAGACCGGAGCAAAGCCGCTCGGACCGGGGCCCGGAGCCCGCAGCCGGGCCCCGAGCCTGTTGCCGATGCCGTTCAGTGGAACTGCCCCGGCTCGTAATCGCCGGCCGGCTGTTGGGTGATGATGTTCAGCCGGTTCACCGTGTTCATGAAGGAGATCATGATCACCAGGGCGGTGAGCTGCTCCTCGTCGTAGTGCTTGGCGGCGCGTGCCCACACCTCGTCGCTGACCCCACCGGCGGCATCCGCGACCCGAGTCCCCTCCTCCGCCAGCTCCAGCGCGGCACGTTCGGCCTCGGTGAAGACCGTGGCTTCCCGCCACGCCGCGACCAGGTTCAGCCGCACCGAGGTCTCGCCGGCAGCGGCGGCCTCTTTGGTGTGCATGTCGATGCAGACGGCACAGCCGTTGATCTGACTCACGCGAAGCGCCAAGAGCTCCTGCGTGGCGGTCGGCAGCGACGAGTCCTTGAGCGCCTTGCCCGCCGACATGAAATGCTTGAGGGCCTTGCCGGCGGTCGGGTCGGCGAAGTAGTTCAGTCGCGCGTCCATGGTGTGCTCCTCTGTGGTCGTCAGTGGCTACACCCCCTGAGACGGGGTAGCCCGATCCCCTGTGACACGGACACATGTGACCTGCGTCTCCCAGCCGTCGCCGCACGTCAGCCACACTCATGGGTTGTGCTCCCTGTTCCCCGTTCCCCGCTCCCAGTGGCCGGGGAGGCGGGACGAGTGCCCGTACTCATCCAGCGGCCGGCTGCGGCGGCCAGACTGATCTCATGAACCGGCCTGACCAACTCGCCACCGGCACCAGCAGCGAGACGTGCGCTATCTCCCTCGGCGTGCCCCTGTGGGCCGTGACCTTGCTGTCCCTCGGCTATCTGTTCTGGCTGTTCACCAAGGCGATCGGCGCCATCTTCGCGATGGGCCTCGTCGGCTGGTTCGGTGCCGACCCCGATCTGTCCGGGCACATCCGGAGGGACAGCCTGCTCCTGGGACTCGGGGCCACGGCCGTAAGCGCAGTCGCTTGCGGCCTCGCCTACTGCTTCCCCGCCATGCGCGCTCTGCCGGGCAGCCACCAGTTCACGGTGCTCGGGGCACTCTCGTCCGTCGCCCCGATGGCAGCGGCAGTCCGGGCGGCCACCACCCGGTGACCGGGTCCACCGTCCGCCGCGGCTCAGCGCTCTTCCGGTGCCGGTCCGTTGGCGAACCACTCGCGCATGACCCGTCGGACAAGCCTTAGCCGCTGATGTAGATGAGGGCGGTGCGTTGTGGCCCGACCAGGAGGAGGCAGGAATCTGCCTCGCCGTACAGGACCGATTCGAGGGGGAAGTTCTTGGCGTAGGCGAGAAGGGGTGGGATTCCGGACGCCCCGGTGGTCTCGGTGACGAGGGTTTCGAGGAGGTCGCGGGCCAGCCAGGAGACGAGCTCGTCGCCGGGGATCTCGGGCGTCGTGGAGTCGAACTCCCAGACCAGGGTCTGGGCCCGGGCCGCCGCGACCATGTTCAGCTCGGACTCGGTCAGCACGGCCTTCAGTGAGTCAGCGTCCAGTGCCCAGAGGACGTCGTCGGTGTCGTCGTCGCCCTCCTCTGCGATCAGCCAGTGTTCGTCTCCGGTCCAGCCCGCGCGGAAGGCGGCGTCGGGGTCGGCGACGTTCAGGTCGATGTCATGGGTTCCGAAGGCCACCTCGAAGGTGACGGCGTCGGTGTTGTTGATCTGGAGGAATTCGCTGAGCAGTGTCGTGACGCAGGCGATCCGGTACGCGGGCGCATCGTCGGCTTCGGGGGCGACCGCAGCGGGGGCCAGTGCCAGCCGCCTTGTCCTCTTGCCGGAGCGCACCAGCAGGTGCAGTTCATCGTCCAGTGCGGGGCCGCCCGGCTCGGCGGACACGGTGATCCGCAGCAGGTCCGTACCGTCTGCTGCCAGGTAACCGCTCAGGTAACCCGCGAGCGCCCGGCCTCGCTGGTCCAAGCCCTCGGGTCCCGACTCCAATGCTTCGATGAGCAACGCGAACGGCTGCTCCGCGCCGGCGTCCGGCAGGCCCCACGAGGCGTGCAAGGGGCTGACAGATGTCTCGTCCGGGTCATGGATGTCGAACCGCTCAACACCCACCGGATGTCGCCGCCCCTCAGGGTCGGTGAACGTCGACGGGAACACCCCGTAATCCGACACCTTGGCCAGGGAGGGCGCGGCAGTCCACTCTTCCTCATAGGACGGGGGAGCTTCGCCGCCGACGACCGCCAGCCGCCATCGCGGCAGCCACAGCGCGAACAGATGCTCCAAGGCTTCGAACGGGCCGATATGGCGAATCTCCGCCTCCGTCAACGTCCCACCCCGAGGTCCATGCTTGTGATCACCGCAGAGCCTATCGTCATGGTCACCTTGTTGACTGGTCAGCCAGCCGAACCCGGTGAACGTACGCGGCACAGCAGCAGGGCGAGGTGCAGTTCCTCGTGCACCTGGCCGGTATCGGCGCGGACGCCGCGGAGTTCGGCGTAAGCCACTTCGTCGCGGTGGCGGCGTTGCTGGTTGTGCTCGGTTGTGGCGCGGACGGCGTCCAAGGCAAGGCGGTTGGTTTCTCGGCGGCTTCGGCAACTTGTTCTCGGCAGCGCGGCGCCGATCGCGTTCGATGCACCCACCACCGCCCGGGAGCGGGCAAGGTCGTCTCGCTGCGGGATGTGTGCCGGGACACCGGTCCGGTCCGGCCGTCGCCGGAGGCCATCTGGGAGCACCAGTCTGCTGGGCACCGGGGGGCGCCCGGCGCTGAGGCGGTCATATGCGCCGTTGACGGCCGGGACGCCCCCGGCATCTGAGGCGCCCCGACTGTCCGGACTGCTGATGGTGGCTCTAGCTCTGTGGGACGTCCTTGATGAACACGATCCCGTCGATGCGGTCCAGGTGGGCTGGGTCGAGCGAGGCGTAGCCGAACCAGGGGGAGACGCGGGGCGCGGGCCGTGTGTGGCCGAGGGCGGTGGCCAGCCGCGGGGCGTCGATGACGCAGTGGTCCTCCGGGAGCGCGTAGAGGAGTCCTTCGAGGGTGTCCGGCGGTGGTGTGTCCACTCCCTGGTGCCGGATCGTGCCGAGGGCTGTGGCCACGAAGGCGTACTCCTCGCCGAGCTGGGCGCTCACCAGCGCACCGGCGCTCCACCACTCAACCGGCCCCTGCCACATCTGCATCGAGCTCTTGTGCCGCTGGAGATGGGAGTTGTGGGCGTGGACGAGTGCCGGGCCCCGGGCAGCGATGGCGAGGAGGTTGTGGGCCATCATCGAATCCCGCAGCGCGCACAGCCGCGTCATGCGGCTCGGTGAGGTGTCAGCCATCCAGTGGTGGTAGCGCAGCAGGCCGGCCGCTGTGCGCCCGTACAGGCGCGCCCGGTCCCAGTCGTCCCGCGAAGTCGTCGCGAGCAGGCGCGGCGTCTCCGCGTCGAGCAGCGCCACCAGATCGTCGGCGAGCAGTCGCAGTTGGCCGGACTCGGCCGACTGCCCCACGGACTGGGACGGGTCCATCATCGCGTCGGGATTGGTCCACCGGTCGTCGGTGCCGAGCAGGCGGTCGAGCGTTTCCGCGGTGCAGGGGAGCAGGTCCGCGTCGACCCGGGCCGCGAGGTAGCCGTGGAGTGCGATGAGGGCCTGCCGGGGGCTCGCGGCGTGGGTGATCTCCAGCGGGCCGTCGAACCCGGCGAAGCGGAGTCGCTCGGACGCGGGTCGGCCGTCGTTGTCGGCGCGAACGTTGTAGGCGCGCATCCAGCACACGAGTTCGCGGTTGGCCGCGGACGCGCCGAAACCGTGGCTGAATCCGCGCTCCATGACCTCGTCGAGGGTGCCCGTGCCCGTAGTGACGTAGTCGTCCACGACCAGGCCCGTCATGCAGTCGCTCTCGATCGCGATCGTCCGGTAGCCCTCCTGCTCGACGAGTTGCTGGAACAGCTCGTTGCGCAGGTCGAGCAGAGTGTCCTCGCCGTGGGTGGGCTCGCCCAGGGCGAGCAGCCGCGGCCGGGCCGGGAGCAGCCTCAGGACGGCGGCAGCCTCGACGGCATGGACGGTGTCCTTGATGTCAGTAGCCATGCCTTAAACGGTATCGTTGAACCCTCCGTGGAAACTCTCCCGCGATATCGTCAGGCTCATGGGGAGAAACTTTCAAAACTGCGAGCGGCTCAGGCCGGTTGATCTGGCGCGCGGGCACGGTCTGTCCACCCAGGCGATCAGGAACTACGAGGAGGCCGGCATCCTTCCGGCCGCCGATCGCACACCCCACGGCTACCGCACCTACACCCCGCTGCACGCGCAGGCCCTCCGCGCGTTCCTCGCCCTGGTGCCCGGCCACGGCCACCAGACAGCGGCGTCGATCATGCGGGCCGTCAACGAGGGCGCGGTCGATGAGGCGTTCCGCCTCATCGACGAGAGCCACGCCCAACTCCTCGACGACCGCGGGACCCTCAAGGCCGTGGAGAGCGCCCTCCGCGACCTGGAGCCCACCACGGCGTCCGGGCCCACCACGGCGTCCGGGCCGGCCGCGGTGTCCGAGCCCGGAGACACGTTCATCGGGCCGCTGGCAGGCAAGCTCGGAATCCGGCCCGCGACGCTGCGCAAATGGGAGCGCGCCGGGCTGGTGCACCCGCGCCGCGACCCGCTGACCGGGTACCGCGTCTACGACGAGGCCGATGTACGGGACGCCCGGCTGGCCCACCAGCTCAGGCGGGGCGGCTACCTGCTGGAGCAGATCGCACCGCTGATCGCCCAAGTGCGGGCGGCTGGCGGGCTGGAGCCGCTGGAGGCCGCACTGGGCGACTGGCGCAGCCGACTGTCCGCCCGCGGGCGGGCGATGCTGACCGGGGCCGCCGAGCTGGAGGCGTATCTCCGCAAGCGCGGATGAGATATCAGTCGCCGGCGGAAGAGAACAAGTCGCCGGCCGAAGAGAACAAGAGGCACCAACGGTTCCGTCTCGGCTGACCCGTCCGCCGATGTCGGCCCCCGCCGACGGTGCCGAGGGCGGCGCCGAACGGCACGAAGCACACGCCCTCGGCCTCGACTGTCGTACGGGCAGTTGCCGCCTCAGCGCAGTAGCGCCCCGCGCAGCCTCAGGCCGTAGTGAACGCGCAGGCGGTGGAGTTCCCACAGGCCCACCGCGGTCACCGAGATCGGCGCTCCCACGAGCATGATCATCCGCAAGGGCCCGGGAACACCCGCGTAGGCGCCGGTGAACACGTCGACGAGCAGCATCTCCCACACCACGGTCATCGCGATCAACGGCGGCACGGTCTCGTGGATATCGGCGGTACGGAAGACATGCACGAGGGACATCGAGATGCCGTAGACCACAAAGGGCAGCACCCAGACGATGGTGACCACCGTGGCCGTATGCTCAACGATCGTCATGGGCAGATTGCCCGCGAAAAGTCCGTTCCCGAAGCCCGTGAGCACCTGCAACGGGAAGAGGAACATGCCTGCAAATATCGCGACGATCGCGCCCAGCGGCCGGCCCGCACGCCGCAGCAGTTCCCTGCGCTGGGCGGGCCGGGCGAGCGCGACCAGTATCCCGACGAGTACGGGGAAGGTGACCGACAAGGCCAGAACGGTGATCCACGACTGGTTGAAGCGGTCTTTGGCCGCGTCGTTCAAGTTTTCCGCGAGGCGGTACGAGAGAGACACCCAGATGAAGGCGCCCAGACCCACCATGGTGCGGATCTTCTGGATGCGCCTCACCCCGGCGTCCTCGATCCGCCCGGGCCGCGACGGCAGAAAGACCCGCCTCCCCACGCCGATCGGTCCCACCGCGCGCCACGCTCGCGCGAGCGGCCCGGTCCGCCGCACCGGCACCGGGCGCGGGGGGTAAGGATACGGAGGTCGCGGATGCGGGTAGTTGGGCGGCGGGGGTGGCGGGACGTACGGAGGGGGCGGTACGGGATGGTTGCGGTTTCCACCGCGGGGCGGCTCCCCCCGCGGACCCCCTACGGCCATCTGCATTGCTCCCTCGTTCAAGCCAAGGCGTCCACCAAGCGCCGCAAGGACGCATGCATTGGAGACACCTGACGGGTCGGAATGGTTGCGCAACCTGCCGCGGGTCCGGCGATGATGCGGATGCAGCGCCTCGGCTCTCGCGGCGCGGCAAGATTCTCAACTTCCCCCCGCTGTGTCCACCTCTCCCCGGCGCCGACATCGAAGGCCACGCCACCAGCACCACACCTCCGCTCGGCATCTTCCACACCAACACGTGCGCCCCGCCGCACGGTGTGCAAACCCGGCGCGCACCGGACACATGAGGCACGCGCCGCTCTGTCGAACTGCTCCCGGCGAAAGCGGTGGCCACCACCCATCTCGGTGACTTGAATGGGCGGATGAACATCCAAGCAGGGGGCAAGCGGGCCGCGGTCGGGGCGATGGTCGGGCTGGCGATCGGGGACGCACTCGGCTTCCCCACCGAATTCAACGACGTTCCGCAGATCCTCGCCAAGTGCGGCCCCTGGCGGGTGATGGAGTTGCCCGCGCCCGCGTTCGTCACGGACGACACGCAGATGACCCTCGCCCTGGGCCGGGGGCTGCGTACCGCGGGGGAGCGGGGGCCGCTCGCGCCGGCCCGGGTGGTGCGGCCGGTCCGCGAGGAGTACGTCGACTGGTGGCGCTCGCCCGACAACAACCGGGCGCCGGGACGCACCTGCCTCGTGGCGTGC
Source organism: Streptomyces sp. 8N114 (assembly GCF_052245835.1). Classification (NCBI taxonomy): domain Bacteria; kingdom Bacillati; phylum Actinomycetota; class Actinomycetes; order Kitasatosporales; family Streptomycetaceae; genus Streptomyces; species Streptomyces sp. 8N114. The sequence continues at coordinate 196,458 of NZ_JBQQBT010000007.1, forward strand.
GAGCAGCTCAGTCATGAGAAGCGCCGCTGGCAGGAGGCCAGCCGGACCGGCTCCAAGGGGTGCGGCGCGAACATGCGGGTGGCGCCGGTCGGGCTGATGCCGGGGTTGCCGGAGGAGACCCGGTCGGGAGTGGCGCAGTTGCAGGCCGCGCTCACGCACGGGCACCCTACGGAGCTGGCCGCCAGCGACCTCACGGCACACGCGGTACGTCTGCTCGCGGACGGGACGCGGCCGGCCGAACTCGTGGGCACACTGCGGGACTACGCGCGGAAGAACCGCTCCGTCTACCGGGAGTGGTGGCTGGGCGACCTGTGGGAGTTCGCCCAGGACCACAGTGCGGCCGAGTTCACCGAGCGCGGGTGGGACGAGTGCCTGGCCGTCCTGGACCGGGTGGACGAGGCCCTGCGGGCACCGGACCCGGAGGTCGATCCGTGCACGTTCACGGGTGCGGGGTGGGTCGCCGAAGAAGCCCTGGCCACCGCTCTGCTGTGCTACCTGCTCTTCCCCGACGAGCCGCTCACTGCCGTACGCCGGGCCGCCTGTACTTCCGGCGACTCCGACTCCATCGCCTGCCTGACCGGCGCTTTCGCGGGTGCACACCTGGGTGCGGACGCCTGGCCGAGCGAATGGGCGGACCGGATCGAGTACCACGACGAACTACTGACCCTCGGGCACCTCTGGGACGCGGCCTGAGGCCCCTGTGCCCCACGCCGAGTGACGCAACGAGCACTGGAACGGCACCACTCGAACCCGTCGCCACTGCCGAGTTGGAGGCGCAGGATCTCGTCTCGTCCTCCACGCTGAGTCTGCCCTGTTGGGGCCACGCCACCGCCGACCCTGCCCGAGCGCGGGTAAGCGATTCCCCGCTCGCCTCGCCGTGATGTACACATGTTCGGTGACTACGCCGCCGTTCCCGCTTCGCAGCGTCGCTGAGCAGGAATTCGTGCCCTGGGCGCGAATGATCGCCGACACCTATGGCATGGACCGTTCCGAGGAGGAACTGGCCGACCAGCGAGCCGCGACAGACCTTGGTCGCACTCTGGCCGTCTTCGACGAGGGCGTGCCGGTTGCCGGAGCCTCCGTCTACAGTCGGGTGCTGACCGTGCCCGGCGGTGTCCTGCCCGTGGCGGGTGTCGCCTCTGTGGGCGTGGCCCCGACGCATCGCCGCCGCGGCATCCTCACCTCGATGATGCGTGCCCAGCTGACCGACCTGTACGAGCACCGGCGTGAGCCGATCGCCGTGCTCCGCCCCTCCGAGGCCGGGATCTACGGACGCTACGGCTACGGCCCCGCGACACTCGGGAACCCGATGCGTTGCGACCGACGTGCCATGCACTTCCGTCCCCACACCGACTTCGGGGACGGCACCGTCCGACTGCACCACGCAGATCAGGGCCGACCCCTCCTCGAGGAGGTCTACGACCGGGTCCGCACCCAGACTGTCGGCTGGCCCGACCGACAGGCTGTCCACTGGGCGGTGCGCCTCGCCGACCATCCGCACCGGCGCGGCGCAGCAACTTCGCTGCGCTTCGCCGTGCACCAGGAGAGCGACGGCCGCACCACCGGCTACGCGCTCTATCGGCACAGCTCCGCGCCGGACGGACTCGGCGGCAGCGCCGGCATGGTGCAGGTAGTGGAGCTGGCAGCGCTCTCTCGCCAGGCGTACGCGGCGCTGTGGCGCTTCCTTGCCGGAATCGACCTGGCGACCTGGATCGACTACGAGGGAGCTGTCGACGAACCGCTGCCGCACCTGTTGACCGATCCACGAGCAGTCCGGGCCGCACCGGTCGACCGCCTCTGGGTGCGTCCGGTCGATGTCGACCGGGCCCTGTCCGGCCGGAGTTACGCCTGCCCGCTCGACCTCGTCCTGGACGTGCGGGACGACTTCTGCCCATGGAACGCTGGACGCCACCGGCTGCAGGCGGAGGGTCGGACCGCGGTCTGTGAGCCCACGACCGCCCCCGCCGATCTGCGTCTGACGGCAGCGGAGCTCGGTGCCGTCTTCCTCGGCGGCACCACGCTGACCGCCCTCTCCGCCTCGGGGCTCGTCGAGGAACTACGGCCCGGCGCGCTCTCCCTCGCCTCGACGGCCTTCCGTGGCGAACGCGAGCCCTGGTACCCCGGCGGCTGGGCCTTTCCCCTCTGCTGAGCAGCCGCCCGGCGTACGTACGCCGAGCGGCTGCCCGGACTGCCCCGGAGATACGGCCGACCGGTGGACAGGCGCGGCTGCGGGAGTCGGGTCCCGACAGGTGGGGGGCAGCGATCGCGTGAGTGCGTTCCGGGCCCCCGGGTTACGGCGTGCTGGTGGGGGCTGTCGGCGGCCGGGGGAGGGCCTTGAGGATCTCGCCGTTGACCAGGAGGACGAGGCAGCCGCAGCCGCCGGCGCAGTATTCGACCTCGCCTTGGGAGGTGCGGTGATGCGACCGCAGTGTCCACCACCGCATCTCCTCGGGGGTCGGCTGCTGGCAGACAGGGCAACGGTCGTCGTCTGACGGGGTGTTCGGGGAGGTGGGAGCCATGCCGCCAGCGTGGAGTCACTGTCTAGAGCAGTTCAACCATTACATCCTTCCCTGGACTTGTGCTCACGGCCCCCGGGCGGGTGCGGCACCCCGCAGACTCCCGGGCAGCGGACAGCCAAGTTCCAGAGCGGTCGGCCGTAGTACGCCGACGAACGCCGGCCCCTTGGCTGCCGCACGCGCCAGTTGGTGCGGAGAGCAACCGGCAGCGCGCACAGATCGCGCAGTCAACGAAAGGGACGGCCACTCCGGTCCGCGGATGACTGACGACCGATGAGTGCACCAGGTTCATGGCCGCGAAGACGAGGCCGGGCAACCCCCTGCAGTCGCGGCCGGCACGATGCTGTAATTGTCTTATGCACTTCGACCCTTACGGCGGGGAGGCTGCCCGGCTGGCCGCGGACCTGGTGAACCTGACCGCTCCGCCCCAGCCCGGGGACCTCGAACCGCTGCTCGCCGCGCACGGAATCGTGCGTCCTGCGCTGACCGCGCGGCAGACAGCGGAGATCTGGGCATGGTGCCGGCGCCTGGCCGTCTGCTTCGGACCGCAGGATCTCGGCCGGCGGTGCCAGGCGGTCAACGTGCTCCTCGCCGCCGCCTCCAGCACGCCTCACATCTCGCTCCACGACGGCAACCCCCATCTGCATTACAGCGCGGCCGACGCTGATACCGCCGCGCACATCCGGGCCGTCACCGCGGCCGGACTCGCCTACGTGGTGTGTTCCGCAGGCGCCGACCGGCTGGGGCGCTGCGCGCGCCGCGGCTGCGCGGTGGCGTTCGTCGACACCTCCCGCAACGGCCGGCGCACCTACTGCTCGGTGCGCTGCGCCAACAACGACGCCGTGGCACGTCATCGCCGCCGGGACCACAGCACAGGCCACCCGCCGGCCACACAAGAAGCCGAGTAAACGCGAACCGGTGCCTTTCGTGACCGACATCCGAAGAAGGCGTGCCCTGTCACCCTTGGCTGCTCATTACGCCCGGGGTAATCGACCGCTCTGCCCTCCCACCGGCAGGATCGAGCACATCGACGGGAACCCCCGCCGGAATCCGGCCGCAGCCGCGAGGAGAGTGCCATGTCCGTCAAGTCCGCTGGCCACACGGTGAGTTCAGCCGCCACCGCGAGTTCCGACGCCGAGGACACCCGGGCCGTCGTGCAGGCGTTCCTTGCCGCCCGGGCGGACGGGGACATCGGGCGGATCGTCGCGCTGTTCGCCGACGAGGTCGACTGGGTGCTCGCCGAAAACCCCGCCGTCCCGTGGATCCGCCCGCGGTCAACCGCCGCCGAATGTGCCGCCCAGCTGACGGAGTTGCTGGAGCACACCGTGCCCGAGGATGCGCGCGCCTCCGTCGACACCATCCTCGTCGACGGCACCGACGCTGTCCTGATGGGGCACCTGTCGGGGACCGTACGCGCAACGGGAAAGTCCTTCCAGGGCCCGTTCGCGCTGCGCCTCACCGTCGAGAACAGCCGGATCACCAGGCACCACCTCTACGAGAACAGCGTGTCGATCGCCGAGGCCTGCACCCCGTGAGGCCAGCGCGGGCGGCCGCGCCTGAAGAGCAATGCCTGGCCGGGCCCCGGGCAGGCGGGCGCCGTCCACTCCACGGCGTCCGGGGAGTCGGACCGTACCGGCTGTGGGCGTGCAGGGCCGCAACGAGACTGCTGTCGCCCGCAACGAGGCTGCTGTAGCCCGCCGCGAGAGCTAGGATCGGGCCATGCCTCTGACCGTGGACGACGTGGACCGGTTCGAGGTCTTCAGGCCCCGCCTGGAGGCCATCGCCTACCGGCTCCTGGGCTCCGCGGTCGAGGCCGAGGACGCCGTGCAGGAGACGTTCCTGCGCTGGCAGAGCGCTGACGTCGACCGTATCGAGGTCCCCGAGGCGTGGCTGACGAAGGTCCTCACCAACCTGTGCCGCAACCAGCTCACCTCGGCCCGTGCGCGACGCGAGACCTATGTGGGCCAATGGCTCCCCGAGCCGCTGCTCGCCGGGGACCCGATGCTCGGCCCGGCCGACACCGCCGAGCAACGTGAATCCGTCTCGTACGCGGTCCTCACTCTGCTGGAGCGCCTGTCCCCCAACGAGCGGGCGGTGTACGTGCTGCGGGAGGCATTCGACTACCCGCACCGGGAGATCGCCGAGATCCTCGACCTCAGCGAGGCCGCCAGCCAGCAGATCTTCCACCGCGCCAAGAAACACGTCGCGGACGGCAAGGCCCGCACCGAGATCGACGAGGCCGCTGCCCGGCGGGTCGTCGAGGAGTTTCTCGCGGCCGCCACCAGCGGCCGGACCGAGCCGCTCGTACGGCTGCTCACCGAGAACGCCGTCGTGATCGGCGACGGCGGCGGGAAGGTCCCGGCCCGGGCCAAGGCGTTCGAAGGCGCCCTCGCCGTTGCGAAGTTCATGCGGGGCCTGTTCAAACCCAGCGAGGCCAAGCGCGCCATCCTCGGCGGCACAGCCGAGATCTACGCCACGAGCGCCAACGGCGACCCCGCCATCGTGGTGTTGGTCGACGGCCGGGTCGTCGGGGTCATGTGCCTGGAAGTCGACGCCGAGGGCATCGCCGCGTTCCGCAACCAGGTCAACCCCGACAAGCTCGCACGCGCGACCGAGCGGTGGGCGGCCGCTGAGCACGGGGAACCCCTGCTCAGCGCCTTCTGATCCAGATGTGAGGTGCTTCACACCGCGTTCCTGTCAGAAAACGGCGGGCCGCCCGGTTCAAGGGGCGGAACCGCGTCGGACAGGAGCAAGGAACAGGAGCAACAAATGCAGCACCGCATCATCGTCCTCGGAGCCGGGTACGCCGGAGCGGTCGCAGCCGGGCGTCTCGCCAAGCGGCTGCACCAAGAAGACGTCGCCATCACCCTCGTCAACGCCGAGCCCGACTTCGTCGAGCGCGTCCGGATGCACCAGCTGGCGGTCGGCCAGGAGCTCAAGCCCAGGCTCTTCAACGACATGTTCGCGGGTACCGGCGTCGTACTGAAGCTTGCGAAGGTCACCGGCGTCGACGTCGACCGCAGGACCGTCGCCGTCCTCGACGCGGACGACGGCGCCGAGGAACTGGAATACGACACCCTCGTGTACGCCCTCGGCAGCGGCTGGAACAACCAGGCAGTCCCCGGCACGGCCGAGCACGCCCACGAGATCGCCGGCCGCCCCGGTGCGTTGCGGCTGCGCGCGCGCCTGGCCCGCCTGGACGCCGGACAGCCCGTGGTTGTCGTCGGCGGCGGCCTCACCGGTCTGGAGGCCGCGACCGAGATCGCCGAGGCCCGCCCGGACCTCGACGTCGCCCTGGTCGCCCGCGGCGGCTTCGGTGACTGGCTCTCGCCCAAAGGCCGTCAGCACCTGTGGAAAGTCTTCGACAAGCTCGGCATCACCGTGCACGAGCACACCGCCGTCACCGGCGTCGAGACCGACCGTGTCACCACCGACGGCAGCAAGTCCGTCCCGGCCTCGGTCACCGTGTGGACCACCGGCTTCGCGGTCCACCCGATCGCGAAAGCCACTGCCCTGGAGGTCACCGGCACAGGCCAGATCGTGGTCGACGGGAGCATGCGCTCGGTCTCGCACCAGGACGTGTACGCCATCGGTGACGCGGCCCTGGTGATGGGCCCCGGCGACAAGCCGCTGCGCATGTCGTGCGCCTCGGGCATCCCCACCGCGTGGCAGGCCGCCGACTCCATCGCGGCTCGGCTGACCAGCGGGAAACTCCCGAGCGCGCCGCTCCGCTACTTCAACCAGTGCATCTCGCTGGGCCGCAGGGAAGGTCTGATCCAGTACGTCACCGCGGACGACCGTGCCGTCCGGGCTGCCCTGACCGGCCGGATCGCCGCCGTCTACAAGGAACTGGTCTGCAAAGGCGCGGCCTGGGGTGTCGCCAATCCGACGCTCGGAATGCCGATCCGGCGGCGCCGCGTCGTGCAGGAGCGCGCTCAGGCAGGCTCGGCCGTCAGGGCGCGGGTCTAGTGCGTTTCGTTCGGATCAGCTCGCGGGCCGAAGGAAGTTGCCTGCGGTGCGGAGTACGACAAGGCCGGGGCCGGCCCGCCGATCGGGGATCGCTGGAGAACGCGGAGATCGCCCCGGTCCGGGACCGTGAGTACGGCTGATCGTGGCCATGGCACCGGAGGGCGGCAGCCTGCCTCTCTTCACCGAGGGGCAGCAAGTGCGGGCACGGATCGACCTGCAGGAGCGCATGGCGCACGCTGCGCTGCACACGGCAGGGCACTTGGTCGAAGCGGTGAGGCGGATGCAGGGCTGGACATGCTCAGCAACAACCACCACCGCATGAATCTCGGCGAGCCGGGGCTGCTCCTCTGGTGCCGCGCAGTCAGGCCGGGCTCGGCGTGGAGGTGGAAGTTGCGGCAGCAGCTCCCACAGGGGCCAGGGCCCGGCTGTCGGGCGAGCAGCTGCCGGTCGACCATGCCCCGCGTACGGAATATGACCCACCCCGCCAAGAGCCACCCCCCAAGAGCCATCGGAAACGGCCTGGACGGGTCCATTTCCGGGCGGCACTTCGACTTCTGTTCCGCCGGACCCATGCGGAGGACTTTCGGCTCTCGCCGAAAGTCCTGGCCCGCCCCAGGGATTGCCGTGCATCCTGCTTCTGCCGCGTCCGTTGCGGAATCCAGAGACGCGGGGGGCGTGCCGGCCTCGACCCGCGGCACGACAAAGGGGGAACCACTGAATGCTCACATCACGAAACGCGGCGGCTTTCGCTTGCGCCGTACTGGTCGCGAGCGGCGGGCTGACCGCAAGCGCCACTGCTGCCTACGCCGGGGGCCTTTCGGAACGGGCGGCGCGGATTGCGTCGACCACGTGTGAAGAATTCCGGGAGCCGTACGCGAGGTGCGAATCACCTACGAAGGGCCGCACGCAGGGGGCCTACATCGACAAGGGCGACAAGGTCGATATCGTCGACCGCTACCGGAACGGGCGGTCGACGAAGGTGGTGCCCCACGTCAAGGGGAGCGGAAAAGCGTACTTCTCCAGCAAGGGTCAGCAGCACAGGGTCGTCGGAAACAGCTATACCGAAGGCAAGAAGGTCCGCATCAAGGTATGCACCTCGTTCAGCAAGAAGGCCAAGTGCTCTGACTGGAGCGGCTGGGGGACCACGTGAAGCACCGCATGCACGCACTCGAGAAGGTCGTCGCAGCCGCCTGCGCCCTGGCCGTCACGACAGGGGGTCTGGCCGCTGCCGCGGGAACAGCCTCCGCCGACACGCCCGCACCCCGGGGCACCGCTTCGGCATCACTCGCGGAAGCGAAGAAGAAGACTGACTGTTACACCCACGCGTCGTCGGACATCACAGCCGGATGCGCCTCCTCCAAGAAGAACCGGACATTCGCCTGGTTCGATACCGACGGAGACGACATCGGCATCGTGGATCACTACCGCAATGGGCGGTCCACGAAAGTCAAGCTCAAAGTCGAGGGGTACAAGGTCAGGAATTACAGCAGCAAGCGCAAGAGCTTGAGGGTCGTCGACGCGAACTTCAAGGAGAACAGGATGGTACAGATCAAGGCGTGCACCTCGTTCAGCAAGAAGGCCAAGTGTTCCGATTGGAGCAAATGGGACTTGACCTGATCGCGGAACGCGAGGAAATTCCGCGAAGTTCCTGCTGACAGGAGACACCACCCATGAACGTACACAGGAACCGGATCGCATCGGCCTGCGCGGGCGTACTCATCGCGCCCGCGCTCGCGGCGGTGCCCGCGGTTGCGGATTCCGGCAACGGGGCACCGCAAGTGAGGAAGACCACGTGCGAGACCGTGACGGTCGAGCCGGCCGCGTACTGCGGCACCTCGGCGAAGAACGTGACCCAAGTGACCTACTACGACAAGGGCGACAAGATCCATATCCTCGACAAGTACAACAATGACCGCTGGACAAAGGCGATCGTCCATGTCCAAGGCCACTCGAAGAAGAAGTTCAGCAGCAAGGGAAAGAAGCACCGCGTCGTGGAAGGACACTATCCCGAAGACCGGTCGATCCGCGTAAAAGTCTGCACCTCGTGGACGAAGAAGGCCAAGTGCAGCGGCTGGTCGCGCTACTTCGCGACCTGAGGGCGCGAACGAGCAGAGCGGGCGCGGTCACCCCACGGTGCCGGGTGACCGCAGGCTCCAGACGCGGGCCGGAGGCCGACTGACCACTACAGCGCAGCATTCGGCGCGCGAGCATGCGCGGCAACCAGCCAGGACATCCTCGTCGGCGCGCCGACGGGCTCGGCAAAAAGCGCGCGGCGAGCGGGCGCCGGTGGCCCTACCGTGCCGACGCAGGCCAAGCAGAAGAGAAGAGGGGGGCGGGTACAGCGCCCGCCCCCCGCACCTCCCTCCACACGGTCAGCGGCCGGTCGGGTCGGAGGGGCCGCGGGACAGCCGGGAAATGCGCTGGCCTGCGGTATCCGCCGAGCTACAACGGCGAGCCCTGCGAGGGCGCGCTGTGCCTCTGGTCCTCATCCGTTCGGCCGGCCGGTATCGGGCCGGCTGGGTGCGACCCGGGCAGGCCAGAGCGTATGACGGGGGTTCTCAACTGCCCATGAAGAGGGCGCTTGCTCTTCCATTTACCTTCCAACCCCCTTACATGGCTGTCGCCGGGTGCCCGGTGAAACGCCGGCCGCGCGGCAGTTCGCGGCCGAAGCCGCCGGTCGTCGAGGGGAGGCCAGCAGCTGGCACATGAGGTGGTCGCCGTTGTGGAGGACGGAGCCCGCCACTACCTCGCCGCCGGGGAGAGAGAAGGACCTCACCGGCCCAGAGCGGGTGCGGGTGACCGGTGAGCCTTTCTGATTTCTGTGGGCCGACGGGAGTGGATACTGGCCTGCGTACAGGCACGGATGAGGAGTACGGCCAGTGGCGAGCGACGATCGCATAGGACCGCCTACGTTTGGAAGCGAACGCGAGATGTTGCGGGCTTTCCTCGACTACCACCGCGCGACCCTCGCCATGAAGTGCGAAGGGCTTGCCGACGAGGAGCTGCGGCAGCAGTCGATGCCGCCGTCCACGCTTTCGCTGCTCGGTCTCGTGCGTCACATGGCGGAGGTGGAGCGTGCTTGGTTCCGTCGAGTGTTCGAGGACAATGACGCGCCCATGGTGTGGTCCGACAAGATCGACTTTCAGGCGGCGTACGACGCGAGCGTGTCGACCAGGGATGAGGCGTTCGCAGCTTGGGAGGCAGAGGTGGAGAGCTCGCGCCGTATCGAGCGGGAGGCTGAGTCCCTGGACCAGCCCGGGTATCAGCCGCGATGGGGCAAGGAGGTGTCGCTGCGGATGGTGATGGTGCACGTGCTCCTGGAGTACGGCCGCCACAACGGGCACGCGGATTTTCTGCGCGAAGGCGTCGACGGCACCGTGGGCGCCTGAGTCCACAAGAGCCACCGATCCCCAAATGCTGATCCCTGCCAGAAATCCACGCGACCGGAATTGAGCGAGCCCAACGTCGCCCGGCTACAAGAAGCGGTTTCGGGTCCTGCGCCAGCTACTTGCCTGCGCGGAGACCGTAGAGCGTAGAGCTCCCCAAACGTCTGAACCGCTGGCCGCGTTCCCGCTCCGAAGCCGGGTCGCTTCAGTCATCGCCTGGCAGCAGCGCGGCGGTCCCGACGTGTGGGCCGGGACCAGAGATGGCGCCAGGCTGACCGCCGCCGAAGCACGTACCAGGCTCCGGCCTCGCGAAGTTCGGTGTGTGCGATCCGGGTCTGTTCCCGTCCGGTGACCAGTGCTTCTTCGACAGCCTCGCTGGCCTTCCCGTCAGGCCCGACGGGTCCCAGTTCGATGTCGCTCAGTTCGAGTGCCGATAACGAGGCCCTGTGTGCACCAGCGAGGAGGTGAGAGTCGGACGTGGCGAGAGCGAGGCGGTCTCGTGCCTTGGTGATCTCCGAACGTGCCCGGTACAGGGCCGCACGTTCTTCACCCGTTTCGGGCTCTCTCTCCCGGAGGCCGGCGATCCGCAGCCAGAACAGCTCCCGGTAGGCCAGCACCGCGTCGAGCAGGTGGGCGACAAGGTCGGTGACGTGGAGCAGCTGCTGCTCCTCCCGGGTGCGCCGGTCCAGCCAATGCTGAGAGGCGACGCCCAGGGCCGCACCGGCCAGGGTGCCCAGCACAGCAATGACACTTGACCACATCAGCTTCCCCCTCCCAACAGGCCAGCTAAGCGTGAAACGGGGTGCCGGCGCCAGGCCGTACCACTTGCGGCGCACCGCGCCGCAGGGAACGCGGCTGACGGAAACAGAAGGGGAGGGGTCCCCGCGTGGGAACTCCTGCGCAGCACCTAACGTGTTCCGGAGGCGCCGGCCGCGCGGGCGAGGTCGGGCAGCGAAGGGGCAGTGCAGAGGCAGCGCAGGGGGAGTGAGGGGGAGCGGCTGTGCGGCATGCGGTTCAGGAATGGTTCGACGATGTGTGGGCGCGTACGCGTCTCGTTCAGGTGCTGGCGGGCGGCGAGAGCGCTGAGCCGCTTGACTCGCGAACCCTGTTGGGCTGGGTCGAGTCACCCGAGTCCCTGGGGAAGCTGAGATCTCTCTCAACCCAGGGGGTCGTCACCATGGATACGTGTCGTTGTCCAGGCAGCCTCACCATCACCTTGCACGGCGCCGAGAAGCAACTGCTGGGCCGAGCGAGTCTGCACGGCCCCGACGCCCTCCTGTGGGAAGGCGGTCGATTCTGCGGAAACCTCGAAGTCAGCGACCCGGTCGGCCTCGCACTCCTGCTGGCCAGGCACGGCGCGATGCGACACCTCGCGGGCTTGTCCACCCGCCTCGCGTATGCCCTCGGCCTCCGGGAGGGGCGGCCACAGTTCCGAGCGGCCGGCCGGGGTCCGAACGGAGCGCGGCTGCTGGGAACCCGAGGTGTGCCGGCCATTCTGCGTCCCGCACTGTCACGTGTCTCGGGGCACGACTGTGCCCGCCTCGCTGATACGCGTGTGGAAGAACTGCGCCTCATGCTGAGCGACTGGGAACCGGATGAGCAACGCCGCGCGGTGCTCCTGCTGACGTGGCTGGGCCGACTGCCTGAGCCCATGGAGGCGGACTACGGCGAGGGAGTCCTGGTGCGGTCGCTACTGCGCGGCCTCGCCCCTGTTACCGCTGCGCGCGCCATCGGCATGCCGATCGACTCTCACGTTGCCCTGGGCCTCCTGCGGTGGGTGAGGCATCACCAGGAGAGCGGCGACATGGACGCGGACGCCTTGACGGACCTCCTCGAGCCAGTCCTCTATCAGACTTTCCCAGCCACGCCCCCGGCACCCTGAGAGACCTCCTCGGCGCCTGCCCCGTCACAGCCCGCCCGAGTGTGCCGACTGGGAATCCGCACTTGGTTGTTATGGGTCCGTCGTCGGGGGTGTCGTCTCGTGCAGCTTCCCGGCGTCACCGGGGGCAGCATTCCCGGCCGTGTCCTCGCCAGACAAACCTCGTCCGGCTGGCGGGGTGGCTTTTGAGCTGCGTCCTCGGAAGCACTACCCACGTCGACTGGGTCCGCCGGTTCCTCCGCCGCGTCTGCGCACCTGGATCTGCTCGTCCACTGACACCAGTCGCTCACGTCGAATCAGAGTGGCGAGCGTGGGGGCCGCGGTGGGGGCCCAGTTGGTCGAGGGTGGTGGCAAGTTGGGCTGCGGTGAGGGACGGGGTGGGGAGAGGGGAGGGGGAGGAGACGCGGAGGGCGTCGAGAAAGAGGGTGAGGGGGCGGCGCCAGGCGTCGGGTGCGACGGCGGTCAGCGCGGGAACGGCGCGGCCGAGGGCGGCGAGGGTGAAGAGCACATCTTCCGTGGTGATGTCAGCACGGACCGTGCCTTCCACATGGCCTCGGCGCAACAGGATGTCTACCGTCTCGCGGTTGTGGGCGTGCACGGCCTGCAAGGTCTCCGCGCCTTCCAGATGAGTAGTCATGAGATCGTTCGCGCCGCGGTCCGCTGCCAGGATCGTGAAAACCTCTTCGAGGTAGTCCCTCAGCCCTGACCAGGCGTTCTCGGCGGTTCGGGCCTGTTGACCGGCAGTCATCGTGTGCGTCAGCAGGTCGTGGAAGACGGCGTCCACGAGGGCGGCGCGGGTGGGGAAGTGACGGTAGAGCGTCGCGTTGCCGACCCCCGCCCGACGGGCGATCACGTCGAAGGGCGCTTCCAGGCCCTGCTCGGTGAACACCTCGTGGGCAGCTTCCGTGAGGAGCTGCCTGTTGCGCCGCGCGTCACGGCGTCGCCGGGGTGCCGGCGTTCCTCCCGGATCGCGCCCGTCGCGTTCGTCACCCCGGCCGCGACCGTCGGCCCTGTCGCGCGTATCGCGCCCCGAGCGCCCCGAGTGCCCCGCGCGTCCCTTGTGCCCCGCGCACCCCTCGGGCGTGTTCCCGGTCATCGTCACCTCCGCTGGAAACGGGGACTGGTCCCCAACTGGATGTTATCGTCGACCAAGGAAATGGGGAGTCCTCCCCATTTACTCAACTGGAGGGCAGAGATGAGCGGGACAGCGCTGGTCCTCGGCGGTGGCGGGCCGGTGGGCGGGGCATGGATGGTCGGGGTGCTCGCGGGGCTCGCCGAGGCGGGAGTCGAGCTGGGCCGAGCCGACGTCGTCATCGGCACCTCGGCCGGGGCGATCTTCGGTACTCGGCTCCTGCACGGCGAGAGCCCGCGCGAGTTGTACGAGCGGCAACTGGTGGGCGAGGACCGCATAGACCTGAAGGTCTCGGCGGCGCAGACGTTCCGTTTCCTGTGGGCGGCCTGCGGAAGCCGGGACTCCAGGCGCTCCGCACAGCGGCTGGGCCGGGCGGCCCTCGCAGCGACCACCCCGGCTGAAAGCGAGGTACTCGATACCGTCAGGGCCCTGCTGGGCGGCGAGCAGCCCTGGCCCGAGCGCGCGCTGCGGATCGCTTCTGTGGACGCGGAGACCGGGGAGGTGGAGACCTTCGGGCCGGAGTCGTCGCTCACCCTGGTGGAGGCGGTCGCCGCCAGCTGCGCGGTGCCGCTGGTCTGGCCTCCGGCCAGCGCCGCCGGCCGTCGTTGGATCGACGGCGGCTGCCGTTCGGCCGGGAACGTGCATCTGGCCCGCGGACATCAGCGGGTGGTGGCCGTCGTACCGATCCCCTCCGCACCGGGCCCGCACCCCAGCGCCCGGCAGGAGGCCGACGAACTCGCGGCCGGGGGAGTCTCTGTCGCGCTTCTTACGCCCGACTCGGCGGCCCGTCGTGCCATGGGCCGGGACATGACCGCCGACAACCGGCGGCCGAACGCCGCCCGGGCGGGCCACGCGCAGGCCACCTCTCTCGCACAGACCGTCGCTGATGTCCTGCACGGCTAGGCGTATATCCAGGGCGAACGTGGACCGCGCAGGGGGCGCCTTGCCAAAGGGCCGGACACGGCGGGGGCGGCCCGGCACCGGTCCACGGCCGCTTCGTCAGATGGGCCAGGGTGCGATGCGGTCGATCAGCAGGACAGGCGGCGGTGGAGGGCAACCGTGGGGAGTCGACCGCTGCGCATGAGGGTGGCCAGGCCGTGCAAGCCGGCCCGGACGGCTTCCGTGAGCACACCCGGGTCGCCGTCGGCGAGCAGCTGGACGGCCTGGAGCAGCTCGCCGAACGCGTCGCGCCAGAGGCGGGGCTCCGTTCGGCGAACGCGTACGCCAGGTAGTGGGGCTCCGTTCGGCGAACGCGTCACGCAAGGAGGCCGGGGGCTCGCGGTGCAGCGGACGGCAGATCGAGGGCGTACGCGAGCATCGCGCCGTGGAGCGCCCGGTGCTTCTGCGCGGCAGCGTGTTCGTCCGAACAGGCGGCGCTCCGACGCCGAATCGCCGTTGCGTATCCGCGATTGCCCCCGCCGCGGCACCACCACCACGGCATCCAGGCTTGCGGCATCCCGGCCCGTACCGACACAGAGACCACGCGATGCCGCAACCAACGAAGCGGCGCGGCAACGCCGTAAAGCATGAACACTCGGAACGGAAGGTGACGCCATGGAGGCGCCGCAAACACCCCAGTCATCTCAAGGACGCCGAAACCCCCAGCCCTCAGAGTCGGTCCAGCCGCCGCCACCTCGACCGCAGGCGCCCACTTTGCAGCAATTGGCCCCCAAAGGGGTCGACATGGATGTGGATCCGCATCTCGTCCACGCTGCCCTGCGCGCCAAGGGGGCGGTACACCGGGTGTTCGTTCCCGATAGCGGGGAGAGCTGGTTCGTGGTGACGCGGGAGGCAGCGCGGACGGCGTTGACCGACCCGCGGTTGTGCAACGACATCCGTCACTCCGCCTCGTGGCAGAACGACGGCGGGCACGCCATCGGGCGAAACATGCTCCAGACCGATCCCCCGCAGCACACGCGGCTGCGCCGCATGGTGGCCGGTCACTTCACGCCTGGACGTATCGCGGCGTTGCGCCCGAGGATCGAGGCGGCCACCGGCGACCTGCTCGGCGCACTGCCGCGCCAGGGGCAGGCAGACCTGGTGAGCCAGTACGCACTGCCGCTGCCCGTCACGGTCATCTGCGAGCTGCTGGGGGTCCCCGTACAGGACCAAGCGCTGTTCCACACCTGGTCGAACGAGCTGGTCATGCCCACCTCGCAGGAGGCAGCGGCGGCGGCAGCCGACGAACTGACCGGGTATCTGACGGCGTTGACCGAGCGGAAGGCCCGGACCCCGGACGACACGCTGCTCAGCGCACTGGCCGCGATGCGACGCCCGTCCGGCCCCGCGCCGGAGAGCCGGGACGACCGAGCGGATGGCCTCGACCCCGAGGAACTGCTCGGCATGGCTTTCCTCATCCTCGTCGCCGGCCATGAGACGACGGTCAACCTGATCTCCAGCACCTTGTACAGCCTGCTGACCCACCCGGACCAGCTGGATCTGCTGCGCACCTCCCCCGAGCTGACCGAAGGAGCCGTCGAGGAATCGCTGCGGTACAACTCGCCTGTCCACGCAGCCGCGTTCCGGTTCGCGGTCGAGCCGCTGGAACTGGCGGGCACCCGCATCGCGGCCGGCGACGCGGTCTTGGTCTCACTCGCCGCTGCCTCACGCGATCCGCGCCACTTCCCCGACCCCGACCGCTTCGACATCCGGCGCAGCGCTCGCGGCCATCTCGGGTTCGGTCACGGCCTGCACCACTGTCTCGGCGCGCCCCTGGCCCGCACAGAGGCGGCAATCGCCCTGCGACGGCTGCTGGCGGCCCGCCCCCGGCTCGCCTTCGCCACTGACCCGGCCGCCCTCACCTGGCGCTCCAGCACCCTGCTCCGCGGCCTGGTGGAACTGCCCCTGCGCCTGGGGTGATACGGGGATTCGCGCGGTCAACGATGAATCTCCGACGACTCGGCTCCTGGCTGTGGCGACGAGCGCCGACTGTGTACGTGGCGCATGAGAAGGCGGCCGCCGAGCCAGACTCCCGTATGCTGCCAGGCTGGCTGACGCGAGCAGGATGACGACTTGCAGGACCCGTCCCGCCCCGCTCATCTGCGCTGCGAGGACGATGACGACGTAGAAGAAGGGCCGGTGCATCGAATCTGACGAACCAGTTCACACCGCTGTCGGCAAAGTGCCTACTGTCAGCCGAAATCGGCCCTCGCGACAGAAATCGAACTTTGCCGGTCGATGCCGAGCAGTCAAGGGGCAGGGCGGGTGTCGGCCGGTGACCCGGAGGCTCGACTGTACGGCTCACCGGAACGCCAGCCGGGACCCCTGATGGCCCGCAGCGACCATCTGCCCGCTTATCGTCCTTCCAGGTTCCAGCGCGTCATCGCCGTGAGAGGTGACTGGCGCGTCGTCTCCGGCTCCGGAGCAACTGCTGCGGGTTCGCGGGTGCGCGCGGGGTGCGGTGTTCACACAGGCGACCCCGTGCTGGACGACTCCTGGCGGGCGCCGACGAGTGTGGTCACTGGCCGGCGCCGACGGGGCTGACCGTGATCCTGGAGGAGGTGGGGCTGTCGGGGTTGTCGACGGGTAGGTTGATGCTGACCGGGAGGGTCCGCGACTGGGTCTCGTTGGGCGGGGTGACAACGAGGCTGGTCATGGTCACACCGCTGCCACCGGAGTCGTTCGGCGGGTAGCGGAGGGTGAAGCGGGTTGCCTCGCCGGGATCGACGCTGACCGTCGGAGGGGCGCCGTTGCCGCGGCTGGCGTTGAGGGAGCCGTCCTCGCTCCTGAGGTCCGCTCCGGGGAAACCCTTGAGTGTGCAGGTGGCCGAGCCGACGTTCTTGAGGTTCACCAGCAGGCTGCCCTCGGCCATACCGCTCGAGGTGCTGAATGCGAGCTCAGAGGTCTTGCACGAGCTCAAGCCGGGCGCCCCCGGCCCGGAGCCGCCCCCCGTCGCTCCGGAGGAGCCCGCGTCGTTGTCCTCCGACGAAGCAGGTGGCCCCTTGTCATCCTTGGAATCACCGCCATCGGAACGCGATGACGACGACGGGGAGGCACTCTTCTTCCGCGATATGTCACCGGGAGAGTCACCAGGCACGGGCGCTGCTTCCCCGGCGACCTTCTTGGGCCCCGACGCACCCGCCTCCTTCCCGCACCCGGTCAGCAGAACCGCCGCCAGCCCCACCGCAGCGACCGCTGCCAGACCCATGCCCCCGTCAACGCGCCGTCGGGCGCCCCCGGTCCCTTCGAACCGACCGGTTGCCGGCGCCGCATCCTGTTGTTGTTTCCTCACTGCCCCCACCCTGGTCATTCCATCATGAACCCGCGCCGGATGCGGGGGGAGCCGAGCCCTTTGGGCCGACCCCCGTGCCGTACAGTCCGATGACCGGCCCGGCGAAAAAGTTCACCATGGATTTTTCCGTGACGGCGATCCGCCCCCCGGAGAGGGTAGACGCTCCTGGCCCAGCGGCTCATCTCCCTTGCCACGGCCCGTATTTCGTCCAGCAGGACGATGAGTTCGGCCTCGGTGGTGTCCGGATGGGGATGCAGCCGGTGTCGACGGGTACGTCGGGCCGCAACCTGCCAGTCTCCCTTGGCCAATTGCTCAGACCGGGGTGGTCCCAGGTGATGACGGCTCAACGCCTGGCGCTGCCTGCCCCGCACCATGGCTCCTTGCCTCCGGCTCTCCAGGGGCGATCCACTGCTGTGTGGCTGCTCGGAGTGATTCCAGGTCGGCTGCGTTCGGTCGGGGTGAGGCCGTTGCCCATGCCACGTAGCAGTCCGGCCGAAGCAGCAGGGCGGTGGCCGGGGGCCCGGTGGGCTGGGGGCCTGCCGTGAGAATGTCTACATGGTCCTGCCATTCGGCGAGCGCCTTGGCCGGGTATCCGTCCTGGGTGAGGTCGAGCAGCAGAGGCCGTGCGGATCTGGTCATTTCCGCCAGCCGGACTGTCCCGGTGGAGGTGTGCAGGTCCAGGTCCGGGCAGAACCGGCCGACGAGTGGGTGGGTGCCGGTTCCTCCCATGTCGTAGTGGATGTCGGCGCCTGCGGTGAGGTCGGCGAGGCGTTGCACGGTGGTGCGGTCGCCGAGTAGTTCGGTGAACAGCTCGCGCAGGGCGGTGACGTCGCTGCCGGGGGCGGACAGTGCGGCCTGCGCCTGGGAGTACGTGGCCATGCGGGCGGCGGCGGGGCGCCGCTCCGTGTCATAGCTGTCCAGCAGTCCGGGCGGGGCGCTGCCGCGCAGCGTGGCGGCAAGTTTCCAGCCGAGGTTGACCGCGTCCTGCAGGCCGAGGTTGAGTCCGGAGCCGCCCGTGGTGCCGACGTGGGCTGCGTCGCCGACCAGGAAGACCCTGCGGTCCCGGAACTGCTCCGCCACGCGGACGTTGCCGCCGTCGAGCCGGCGCAATACGAACGGTCCGTCACCGGCGGGCGGCCCGAGTGGTACGTCCGCGCCGAGCACGCGGCGGACGCTTGACCGCAGTTCCTCGAGGCTCATCGCTGACTGAGTTGCGGGCTGGTCCCATTCCGTGGTGCTGATCAGCGGTGGATGGCCAGGGAGCGGTGCGTACGAGAATGCTCCGTGCTCGGTGCGGTGGGGCAGGAACGGCTGGATGCTGCCGTAGCCGGGCACGTTCAGCGCACCGGTCGCGGGATCCAGCCACTGCGCCGGGACCGTGGCGTGCGCTGTCCGGTTGGTCGTCCGGTCGAAGGTGATGCCCGGGAAGGCGATGCCGGACAGCTTGCGGGTGACGCTGTGGCCTCCGTCCGCACCGACCAGGTAGCGGGTCCGCAACCGGTAGGTTCCGTCCGGGCCTGCGACGTCAACGGTGACCGCGTCATCGTCCTGGGCGAGGCCGACGACCCCGTGTCCGCGGCGGATCTCTACGCCGAGCTCACCCGCGCGCTCCGCCAGCACCTGCGTGATGCGGTGCTGCGGCGCTGGCAGGGCATAGATCGGGCTGTCCTCCAGCAGGCCGAGGTTCAGGCCCATCGCCGCGAACATGAAGTAGGAGGAGATCGGCTCCGGCGGCCCTTCGCTGCCGCTGAGACGCTCATACAGGCCCCGGCGGTCGACCATGCGCACAACCTGGCCGAGCAGCCCGTTCGCCCTCGGCTCCGTGCTCGGCTCCGGCAGAAGCTCGAGCACCACCGGACGGACGCCCGTCAAAGCCAGTTCGCAGGCCACCATGAGCCCGTTGGGGCCCCCACCGGCTATGACCACATCGGCTGTCATCGGATCTCTCTTTCGGCAGGCTGAAGCAGAATGGAAGAGGGCAGGAAGCAGCGGCCCGGAAACCACCGGGCAGGATCTGGCGCCGCGTTCTCTAGGGAATGGGCAGGCCCGCAGCCAGCTGCTCGAACGCGTCGCGCAACAGCGGCCCCATCTCGGCAGGCCCTTCGGCGCGCAGGCAGTGCTCTGTGACCGTCGTGATGGCCGCGCCGACTGCGGCGGCGACCAGTTTGGGGTACACATCGCTGCTCACGTCCGTGCCGGTGCGCCGGGCGACGGCCTCGGCAAGCGCGACCTGTGCGGCCGCATTGGCCTTGAGGGTCTCGCCCTGCACCTCAGGGTCATTGAGCACAAGCCAGATCCGGTTCATGCGCTGACGACCGGACGGGCCGTCGGCCGTGCTGTCACCCGCCGCGAACTGAGCGATCACCGCGTTGGCGACGGCCTCCCACAGCGGCTTGCTGCGCGGCCGGGCGCACAACGCGTCCCCGATGCGGAGCATGCGGTCAAGGTGCGTGGCGGCGACTGCTTCGGCCTTGCTGGAGAAGTAGTTGCGAAAGGTGCGCACAGACACGTTCGCCGCGGCGGCGATGTCCTCCACGGAGACGTTGCCCCACCCGCGCTCGAGGCTGAGGCGGAGCGTGGCCTGGCTCAACGCAGCGCGGGTCTCCCGCTTCTTGCGCTCCCGCAGGCCAACCTGCCCGTCGTGTTCTCCCGTCGTCATGTGTCCCACTCTAGCAATTCTTGCCGTCACGGCAAGTTTTCCTCATCGGCAAGATTGCTAGAGGGTCCCGGCTCCTCCTGCCCGCAACAGGCTCACCCGCGCGCTGATGCCAGCGGCCCGGCTGCCTTCGGGCGTAGTCGTGGGCTCCTGCTGCGCAGCCTCCGGGCCGTCACGCGTCTGCCCCTGCGCTCACCTCGCTGCCCCTTCGAGGAGCCCTTGCCGACGCTCTGTCGCAACCTTTCGGCCACAGCGCGGGCCGCTACCTTCAGCAGGGCTGGCGCAAGCGATTCTCAGCGCTGGCCGCCCCACTGTCGGCTCGCGTCGTCGGCAGCCCATGCTCCCGAGCCTCGGCGGGGGCCGTCCCTGCCGGGGGTCTGCGGAGTGCCCGGTCACGTGCCAGGCCAGACCAGGAGGCAGAACTCGTTGCCCTCTGGGTCGGCGAGCACCGTGGTCAGGACGCCGTGGTCGTCGAAAGGGGCGGTGAGGAGCGCAGCGCCGCAGGCTCGGATCCGAGAGAACTCCGGCTCCAGCGTGGGCACGCGCAGATCGAGATGCATCCGGTTCTTGCCACGCTTGGGCTCGGGCACCTGCTGAAGCAGCAACTCAGGACCGTCGCCGTCCGCCGGGGCAAGACTCACGTACGGGTGCACAGCACGGACCCTGCGGTAGCCGAGCACGGCGCACCAGAACTCGGCGAGCCGGTTGTTGTCGGCACAGTCCAGCACGAAGGCGAGTTGCCCGCGAACGGTCTGCTCCACCTCAGCCATGGCTCTTCCCTTCCTTGACGGGGGAAGCTCCCTGTACGGGGTCTTCGCGATGTCGAGCTCGGCGAAGGCCTACGCGGGAGTCACCCTCACGGCGACCAGCAGGACGACCCCCAGCCCCAGAAGGATGCCGAGGGCGGAGGTCCGTCTCCTCAACGTTTGCATGCCCATGCGGTTTGCATGGCCATACGCTGCGCCTGTCTTGTCATGGCCCGTCGTGACGCAGGTTCCGGCTGCGCAATGGGAGCGCGGTTCTGGGGGAGAGCCTGCATGGCAGGAACGCATCGGGGGGTGGCCATTGACGGGTGCGGCGCCCACTTCGCCCGAGCGCCACCAGCCACATGGCGACCATTGGACGGCAGGCGTAGGACGCTCCTTCGAAGCATCGGATCGGAGGGCTGGATGTCGTTGACTGATGCACAGTTGGCTGACCCAGAGGGGCGAGCCGCCGAATCATGCCCTGGGACGGCTCACGCGGCGGACTGACCAAGACCACCACGCCGCACTCCACCTAGGACCTGCCCGGCCGATCATGCCGGGCGGCCCACCGGCCCTGAATCGCTGTGGCGACCCGTCGGACAAGGAGCTGGGTGGAGCAGGTTGGGTCCGTCGACTAAATAGCTCGACATCGGTGGCGGTGATCGGGGACGCTTCGCGCGATGACCAGAATCGACGATACGCCGCCCGCGTGGGACGAGCGCACCCAGCTCACCACGTTTCTCGACTACGCACGTGAAACCGCCCGCGCCAAGTGCGATGGCGTCTCTGCGGAGAACGCCCGAAAGGCGCTCCTGCCGGGCTCACCGCTGATGACCATGAGCGGCCTGATCAACCACCTCCGCTGGGTCGAGTACTACTGGTTCCAAGTGGTCTTCCTCGGCGAAGAAGACCAGGGCCCCTGGACCGAGGAGGACCCCGACCGCGAAATGCGTATCGCCGTCGACTTCCCGCTCACACAGTTGCTCGACGAATACGCTGAACAGAGCGCCCGCTACCGCGAGCTGGCCGCGGGGAACGACCTGGACAAGCAGGCCCAGCGAGCCGTCCGCAACGGCCTCCACGTCGACCTGCGCTGGATCCTCCTCCACCTCACAGAGGAGACGGCCCGCCACAACGGCCACCTGGACATCCTGCGCGAGATGCTCGACGGCACGACCGGCGACTAGGCTCTGTCCGGCGGATCACCCCGCCGATGCCAGGCAAAAGAAGTTACTCCGGCGCCGCTGGCTTCCGCTGGGCCCCGCAGGTAGCTACGTAGCCGACGGGGGATCGGAGTTCGGCCGCGGCTCGATCTGACGAGGAATCTCTGACTCAGGACACTGGGGCTCGTCCGGCGGATCATGGGCCGAGCCAGGGCCGGACCGGGGCGAGGGCCGGCCAGTGTCCTGATCGTGTTGACCGCCCCCGGCAGGCAGTGCTGGAGTCGGCCCGTGGACAGCATCCACGCCAACCGGCGGCTCTGGAACCGGATCACCAGCGCCTACCAGCACGAGCACGACCCGCAAATCGGCGCCGCACCCCGGCTGTGGGGTATGTACTCCGTCCCCGACGCGCACCTGCACGCCCTGGGCGACGTCACCGGCAAGCGCGTCCTCGAACTCGGCTGCGGCGCCGGCCAGTGGTCCAGGGCGCTCGCCGCCGAGGGCGCCACCGTGGTCGGGCTCGACCTGTCCGAAGCCCAACTCGCCGCAGCGGCCCGCGCGATGGGAGCGGCCCGCTACCCGCTGGTGCAAGGCGCCGCCGAACAACTCCCCTTCGCAGCCGACAGCTTCGACCTGGTGTTCTGCGACTTCGGTGGACTCAGCTGGGCGCCCCCGCACCTGGCCGTCCCGCAGGCCGCACGCGTCTTGGGCCGAGGCGGGCGCCTGGTGTTCAACGTCGCCAGCCCATGGTTCGAAGCTTGCTACGACGAAGCCGCCAGCCGCGTGACCACGACGCTGCAGCAGGACTACTTCGGGCTGAACACCATCGCCGAAGACGGCGGCGCGACCAGCTATCAGCTCACCTACGGCGGCTGGGTCAAGGTCCTGCGCGGCGCGGGTCTCATCATCGACGACCTCATCGAGCCGCGGCCCGAACTCGGAACACCCAACGGCTACAACGAAACCGACCCACCCGACTGGGCACACCGCTGGCCGGCGGAACTGCTCTGGGTAACCCACAAACCGTAAGTTCCGCCGCGCCGAGACGTGAAGGCATCCCCTCGCCGGGCAGGCCGAGGGCCTGTCCGGCTGATCATGGGCGGAGCCAGAGCCGGATCGAGGCGAGGGTGACGGTCCCGTGGAAGACGTAGGCGCGCTTGTCGAAGCGTGTGGCCACGGCCCGGAAGTTCTTCAACGCGTTGATCGTCCGCTCCACTTCGTTCCTGCGTTTGTAGATCGTCTTGTCGAAGCCGGCGGGCCGTCCGCCCCTGCTGCCGCGTCTTTTGCGGTGGGCCCACTGATCTCGGGCTCGGGAATGGTGTGCTTGATCTGGCGACGTCGCAGGTAGCGGCGGTTGCGCCGGGAGGAAACGCCTTATCGCCGCCCAGGTGGTCGGGCCGGGTGCGCGGATGCCCGCCACCCGGGCGGTGGACACGGATGCATTCCATGACCGGGATGAGCTGCGGGGCGTCGCCCCACTGGCCCGGCGTGATCAGCAGCGCCGGCGGGCGGCGTCCGCCTTCACCGGCCAGGTGGATCTTGCAGGTCAGGCCGCCCCGGGAGCGTCGGAGACCCTCGTCCGGGCGGTGGTGCCGGGGCGTGCTTCTTTTCCGGACACCCGCGGAGGTCTCCTGCGCGCTCCCGCCGCATGCTGATGACTCCGGCAGGACGTGGAGTCCACGCTCACCATCGACCAGTCGATACGGCCCTCGGCATCAGCGTCGGCCAGCACGGCCGCGAAGATCTTGTCCCACGCGCCGTCCGCCGACCACGGCCGGTGCTCGCTCGTGGACGGTCTTCCACGGACCGAGACACACAGGCAGATCCCGCCAGGAAACCCCAGTGCGCTGTCGATACAGGATCCCGTTGATGATCCTGCGATGACTGACCCAACGACCCCCACGCCGCCCGGACTCGGGCAGATGCGGCTTCAGTCGTTCAGTCGGGCCCACTCCTCAATCGTGAGATCTTCCCGCCCCATGACCATGCCAACGAGCCAACCCGCGAACGGTCACAAGATCCGCCGGACAGGCCCTGGCAGGCATCTTCATCCGGTCCGCGTGGTGATCCAGAAGTAACCGCCTAAGCCGGTGACGAAAACAGCGTCGTGATTACGGTGCTCGGCCGCCGTCGTCCGGCATTGTTCGCTGCCGACTTCGTACGCGGGAACGGGTTCCGGCTCGTCATTTGTGGCGCTGCCACAGTGAGTGACGGCTTGCCGTTGCTACGACCAGAACTCGTCATATGCCCTCTGATCGGACCACAGGTCCCAGCCCTCGGTGATCCTGCCGTCTTGAATGTGGAAAACGATCGCGTAGTCCATGTCGAGCTCCTTGCCTTCACGCGAGGCCGTGGCATGGAGTAGGGCGACCGTGTGCTTGTCGTTGGCGAGCACATCGTGGAGTCGCGGGCGGTACGTGCCCCCTGACATCTGGAATTCCCGTTGGAACAGAGCGAAGGCCGCCTCACGACCACGGAAGTCACCCGCCAGCGGGCCTTGACCGGGGTTATGCCACACCACGTCGGGGTGGAACACCTCCGCCAGCGCCTCCAAGTCGCCTGCCGTAAAGGCGGCCATGGCCCGTTGGAACACGGCAATGTTCGGGTGATCAGTCATTTCAGCCTCCGGATAGCCCCGGGCGAACGTAACCCGAAGCCGACACGACAGCCGCTGACACACCGGGTTGGCCGGCCCACGGTTACCCGCTTGGGCTCAACCGGAGCGATGACGACCTCCCGACGCTTTCGCCCCCGCCGCCGACCGGGCGCGTTGCCTGCTACGGGTCCTCGATCCTCGGCTCCGGCTGGGCAGGGACGCCCTCTTTCGAGGCGCCCCCCTTTCGAGGCGTCGGTGGTCGGGACCCATGTCACTGACCACAAAAGTTGAGCCAGGACCCGAGAACGGACAGCGCTTGTTCAACAGTTTGGGAGGGAACCTGTTTCGGACACAGCCCGATTCCGTCGGCCAGCCGAACAGGTCCCGAGTTTCCGCTGATGGGCCACTTCGATGACTGGGTGACCGACCGCGCGGTGACCTTCGAGGACGTGCGCGCGTTCGTCGACGACCCCGACCTGATCGGGCAGCGGTTCTGCGGGAAATGCCTGGTGGCCGCCACATCGGGCACGTGCGGCCGGCGCGGCATCTTGGGGCTGTCCTCGAACCGGTCGACGCCAACTGCCGACCGTAGATGATGTCACCGACCCCGGAGTGGAGCTCCTGGCTTTGGACGATCCTGTCCCGCAGGGGTGTCTCCGGGCCGGGAGGGGAGGCACCCTGCGGGGTGGTGCGGGTTTACTGCAGCGCCCCCTCGATGGTGCTGTTCCAGTAGGAGACGGTGGAGTTGTCGCTGATGGCGAGGCCGGCGCCGCTGGGGGCGTTGACCTTGGCGGTGGCGCCGGTGCCGTACAGGCTGCGGTCGGCCAGCTGGACGGTGAGCCGCTTCTCGCGGTGCATGTTGCCGCCGTTGCCCTTCTCCAGGCTGAGCGAGGCGTAGGCGGACTTGCCCGGCGCCAAAGACACCACGGACTGGGGCTTGCCGCCGCCGACCCCGATCGGAGCCTGGGCGTCCGGGTAGCCCACGAACGGGTAGCCGTACAGATCGCAGCGGGCACTGCCGTTGTTGGTGGCCTTCAGCAGAATCACCGGCGCCGAGCCGCCGGTCTCCTGGAGGCCGACGGAGACCTTGCCGACGGTGCACGCCGAGCTCTTGGTGCCCGAGCCCGCGGCCTCCGGCTGCTCGCCCGCGCCGCCGCTGTTGCCGTTGCCGCTCTGCCCACCGCCGTTGCCCGTGGAGCCTGATTCGCCCGAGTCGGAGCCGGTCGAGCCGGAGTCCTTCCCCCCGGAGCCGGCCGAGCCCGAGTCCTGCGCCTCGGAGTTCTTCGACGCCCCGGCGGAGGACGAGGAGCCGGCGTCGTCGTCCTTGCCTCCGTCGTCCTGGCAGGCGGTCAGCGAGAACGCGGCGGCGGCAGCCACGGCGACGAGCCCGGCGGTACGGACGGAGCGGCGAGCGCGGCGAGTGGTCTTCACGAGTGTCCCCCCATGGATGTCGGATACGGCGCGGCCGCCCTCTTCCCGCAGGGCGCCCCGGCCGCGTTGACTGGTCGGTCATGCATTGAGATGGCGGCCGACCGGGGTTTGTTCACGGGACTCTGTGTGATCCACATCACCGCCCGATACGGGGCTGCTCCGGCAAAGCGGCCGTGTCTACGAGAAGCGCAACTTCTCCGGACGGCTGGGTGTGCAAACAAAGCGCGCCGTCATGCGCACCCAGGTGGGGCGGGGGTGGTTCCTGTCCCCGCCCATCTGTCCGAGCGCCGCGCCGGGCGGGGCGCGGCTCGGTGCGCGTACCGTCAGAGGTGCTGCTCGTTGCTGCGGTACGCGTGGTACTCCTCCTGGCCCGCCTCGACATAGGCCGGGATGGGGAAGTCCCACCAGCCCGGGACCCAGGGCCCGGCTGCGTCCCGGGAGGTGGGCACCTCCACGAGCACCGGCTCGTTGAGGGCGATCGCCTTACGCAGGGTGTCCTCCAGCTCCGCGTCGCTCTCCACGCGGAACGAAGTCAGCCCGAACGCCTCGCCCAGCGCCTGGTAGTCCGGGCTGTAAGGCGTGCCGTCGGGGCGGTTGAACTCCGTACCGATGTGCCGGTCGGTCTGCTTGCGCTGGCCGCCACGGATCGACATGAAGCCCGAATTGTTCTGCACCACGAAAACGACCGGGATGCCGTTGGTGACGCACAGGCCGATCTCCTGCGCCGTCATCAGGAAGTCGCCGTCGCCGAGCACGCAGACCACCGTGCGGTCGGGCGCGCCCAGTTTGGCCCCAATGGCGGCGGGCACGGCCCAGCCCATCGAGGAGAAGCCGCCCGAGGTGAGGTGGGTGCGCGGCTCGTAGACGGGGAACGTCTGTTTCACCGCACCCTGGGTGTTGCCGGATCCCGCGACGATGATGGCGTCCCGGGGCAGGACCTTGCGCAGGGCGCCGAGCGGGCGCTGACAGGTGAACGGGAAGCGGTCGGAGTCGCGGCGCTTGGACAGCTGCGCCTCCCATTCCTCCTTCTTCGCAGCCAGCTCGGCCTCGTAGACCGAGCGGTCCGGGCGGGCCGGGGGGAGGGCGTCGGTGATCTGCTGCACCGTCACCTTGGCGTCGGCGGCGATGCCCACGGTGGCGGGGTAGTTCTTGCCGATCTCCTGCGGGTCGACATCGATGTGGATCAGCCGGGAGTCCGGGATGGAGAACGACACCCCCTTCACATAGCTGGAGGCCGACCAGTCCGTGAAGCGACAGCCCACGGCGATGACCACATCGGCGGAGGCGGCGATGGCGTTCCCGGTGGGGGTACCGGTCTGGCCGACGCTTCCGGCGAAGAGTTCATGGTCCTCGGGAAAGGCGCCCTTACCGTTCCAGGTCGTGACGACCGGCACCCGCCAGTGCTCGGCGAGCCGCAGGATCTCCCCGGACGCCTCGCCGGTGATGGCGCCGCCGCCGACCACGATGACCGGCCGCTGCGCCGGGATCAGCACTTGGCAGACATGCACCCTCGCCATGGTCCGGCTGGGACGCATCAACCTGGAACTGTTCGAGTACTGCGCCCCCGAGCGGTCGACGGCCCAACCGCTCAACAGCGACATCGGCGGGCACCATCTCGCCCTCTACGTCGACGATGTCGACGCGGCGCGCGCGTATCTCTCATCCGTTCCCGGCGTAACCCTGATGGAAGGACCGAACGGGGTCGCTGAGGGCTCACCGGTGGAGGGTCAGCGGTGGTTCTACTTCACCACGCCGTGGGGCCTCCAGATGGAGATCGCCTCCTGCCCCGACGGCACGTTCTACCGGGGCCGCCCCGGCGAGCGGATGGCTCCGCCAGCAGAACGCCGGGGCTGACCAGAACACAGATCGTGGGGCGCCCGGATGCCGCAGCCGTGCTCCTCGACCGCCGAGTTGTCCGGCTGCGGCAGCATCCGTGCCGGGCGGAAGCCAGTCCTGGTGCCGGCGACTACCGCGTCGCCCCGCGCACAGGAGCGAGCGGGTTCGGTGTACGGCCCGTCCAGCGGTGGAGGACGGCCCGCCCTGTCTGCTTGGTGACGCCGTCCTCCTCGACGGTGCCGGACTCTGCGACGTAGTAGCGCCCGTCGCCCAAGGAGACCAGGCCGTACTCGCCGGGAGCCTGCCAGCCCCGCAGGCCCGTGGCCCGGTCGTACAGACCCTGCCGCGCGAGGGTGAGCAACTCGCCCTGCTCCGGCTCGGGCTGGCCGCGCACCGGGCCGCGCACGGCGGGCTTCGTACCGTCGACGGTGAAGAGGGAGTAGTTGGGGAAGTCCGGCTTCTTCCCCTCGTACACGGCCATCTGCCAGTTGTGGGAGGCGGCGTCGTACTCCAGGTTCTGCACGCCGTAGGTCGTGTTGCCGGTGTACGCGAAGTACTTGCCGTCGGTGTGCGCCGGGCCGCTGGTGTGCGGCGCTGACTCGCTGAGGGGACGCTCGTACTTCTTCCACCGGCGCACGTCGTACTGCAGCAGCACCTGGTGGTCGTTGTCGGAGCGTGCGTTGTTGGAGTAGATGCCGTAGGCGACGGTCAGCAGGGGGGCGTCGCGCTTGCGCCCGCCGTGTCCGCCGAGGTCCGGCCCGAACGCGACGCCGTCGATGCCGCTGCACCCGTATCGATGGTCGCGCGTGTTGGCGGTGTTGCCGTCGAATACCCCGTTGCCGTCCATGTCGGCGGTGTAGTCCTCGACGACTTCCTTGAGATAGACCGTCGAGACGATGTCGCTGGTCTGGGCGTCGATGCCCATCCGGTCGATGCGGTCGGCGTCGAAGACCGCGATGTAGAAGGACTCGGCAGCCTTGTACTCCAGGGAGCCGTAGAGCCTGCCGTCACGTTCGTTGAAGTCCAGGTCACCCAGGTGGCCGGTGAACCCGGTGACCGAGCCGACCGGGTTGCCGCGCAGGTCCGTCTTGACCAAGAGGTTGGTGAAGGAGAAGTACATGTAGCCGCCCTTGCGGTCCAGGGCCATGCCCTGGACGTGTCCGGCGTCCCACGCCCCACCGTCTATGACCGCCGGCAGCTGTTTCCCGCCACGGACGTCGTTACCGGCGTCCGTGCCGGCGGACGCGGTCTGCGGTATCAGAACCGACCCCAGCAGCGCGGCAACCACCGCAGCACCCGCACGCGCGGTGGCCCGTCTGCCGGCCCGGCGCCCGGACTTTCCGCCCCGTCCGGTGGCCTTCTCCAGAGTCGTCATCCCGCTCCGCCTTTCCCCGACTTCCTGAGCGACCGCCGCCCCCACCCCGTCTTCATTAGGACATCTGTCCCCGGGGCGGGCACCGCTGATCGACTGCAACACCAGCGATCATTCTGGGGCTCTGCCCTGAACGCGGGGAAGCCTTACGGGTACATGAAGGCGACGATCGGATGCGGCCGGACTCCGACCGTCAGTAGGGGACCGACCTTCCAGGTGCTCGGAGGCGTTGACCACCGGCGCAACCGGCCGTCACCGGGACGGTCCGCGGGTATCGGCGCTCCCCTCCTGACGTCCGGAGCGGGTGGCGGGCGGGCTCTCGCGCCCCGAAGCGGTGGCTGCCCAGCTGGCGAGGAGCTTGAGCCGGTCTTCGTCGGGGGTGCCCGGCTCGGCGGTGTAGATGGTCAAAGAGTGTGCCTCGTGGGTGGAAATGGGCAGGTCCAGCGGCTGGTAGGTGAGTTCCAGGGGACCGGCGTCAGGATGGTGGAAGCGTTTGACGCCGCCGTGGTGGATGCGCACGTTGTGGGCGGCCCAGCGGGTGCGGAACTCGCTGCTCACGGTCGACAGCTCTCCGATGAGTTCGCGTAGCGCCCTGTCGTGCGGGGAGCGTCCGGCTTCGGCGCGCAGCAGGGCGGCGGTGGTGTCGGCGGCGCTGTCCCAGTCGGCGGCGAAATGGTGTGAGTCACGGTCGAGGAAGTAGTACCGGGCGAAGTTGGGGCGGTGGCGTTCGTCCGTGGTCTTGCTGTCGAAGATCGGTGCGAACAGGGCGCGGGCGAGTGCGTTGGTGGCCACGATGTCCAGACGGCCGTTGGTGACGAACGCCGCGGACAGCGTCATGGAGTCGAGCAGCCACTGGACGCGGGGCGGGAAGTCGACGGCCTTGCGGCGGCGAGGTGCGCGACTGGGCGGCTGCGCTGCCCTGGCCAGGTCGAACAGGTAGGTGCGTTCGTCCTCGTCCAGGTGCAGGGCGCGGGCGACCGCGTCGAGGACGTCTTCGGACACGCCGCGGATGTGGCCCTTCTCCAGCCGGGTGTACCACTCGGTGCTCACTCCCGCGAGGATCGCGACTTCCTCGCGCCGCAGCCCCGGGACTCGGCGGCGGCCGCTGGTGGGAAGCCCGGCCTGGTCCGGGGTGATCTTGGCGCGCCGGCTGGCAAGGAAGTCCCGGATCTCGGAGCGGTTGTCGGGTCGCTGATCCATGTCTTCCACGGTAGGCGCGAGCCGCCTGGAAGGGAGGTGGAGCTTGTGCCCCCCATAAGCGCGACCTTCCTCGTGTGCGACGCAGCCGGTTGCCTGGGATGCACACCCGCTGTCACGACTCTCCGCGCCGGTCCGGCGGCCTGCTGCGCTGTCCGGACGGGACGGGACGGGACGGGGCGGGGCGGCGGGAGCGAAGGATCGCAGGAAGGCGCGGGACTCCCGTGCCTTCCTGGACACGAATCGGCGCCGTAGGCGTCAATACGCTCAGCAAGGAGACCCACGCATGCGTGGAGTAGTGATGTACACGGCCGGCGATGTCCGGGTGGAGGAGCGCGACGATCCGAAGATCATCGAGACCACCGACGCCATAGTCCGGCTGACCGCGACCTGTATCTGCGGGTCGGACCTGTGGCCCTACCGCGGCATCGAGCCCGCCGACCACCAGGCCATGGGCCACGAGTACGTGGGCGTGGTCGAGGAAGTCGGCTCCGGCGTGAAGAACGTCAAGGTCGGCGACTTCGTCGTCGGGTCGTTCGTCATCTCCGACAACACCTGCGAGATCTGCCGCTCGGGCTACCAGTCCGGCTGCGTGCACCGGGAATTCGTGGCGCAGACGATCGGCACCCAGGCCGAGAAGGCCCGCATCCCCCACGCCGATGGCACCCTCGTTCCCACGCCGGGGCAGCCGGGGCCGGAGCTGATCCCCTCCCTGCTGGCCGCCTCCGATGTGCTCGGCACCGGCTGGTTCGGGGTCGTCGCCGCCGAGGCCGGCCCCGGCAAGACGGTCGCGGTCGTCGGCGACGGTGCGGTCGGCCTGATGGCCGTCCTAGCCGCGAAGCAGCTGGGAGCGGAGCGGATCATCGCGATGTCCCGCCACCCCGAGCGCCAGGAGCTGGCCCGGTTCTACGGCGCGACCGACATCGTCGCCGAGCGCGGTGACGCGGGCGTGGCGAAGATCAAGGAACTCACGGGCGGCCTCGGGGCGCACTCGGTGATCGAGGCCGTCGGGACCCAGGAGGCGACCATGCAGGCGATCGGCGCGACTCGCCCGGGCGGGCATATGGGCTTCGTCGGCGTCAACCACGGCGTCTCGATTCCGGGCATCGACTTGTTCTTCGCCGGCATCCACACGCACGGCGGCCCTGCCCCGGTGCGCCGGTTCCTGCCCGACCTGATCCAGCTCATTTGGGACCGCAAGATCGACCCCGGCAAGGTCTTCGACCTCACCCTGCCGCTGGACCAGGCCGCAGAGGGCTACCAGGCGATGGACGAGCGGCGCGCCATCAAGGTGCTCCTCACTCTCTGACCCGCCTGCGCAACGCCCGCTCCGCACCTGCGCACCATGTCCGCACGCTCCCACCAGGTGGTCGGGAAACGATCCACGTCCTCGCGGGAGGGCATGGGGCCAGGGGAAACCTCCTGACCGGGGCAAGCTCAACCACCGTCCGCGAAAGACCCACGGCTACCGCCCTCCGGCAGAGGTCGACGTTGACTTCCTGAACAGCGGTGATGCGCTGACCGCTTGAGCCCGCCGTCGTTTGCCGACACCCCTGAGCCGGTCGGCTAGCTCGGGCAGATTGCGGCCTCGATGTGGGCGAGTTGGGCGGCGAGGATCTCTTCGAACGCAGCGCGGCGGTCCGCTCCGAGGGGGTGGAGGTCGCGGGCGAAGTGGGCCAGGGCGGGGAAGCGTTCGGGGTCGGCGCCGAATACCGCGACGCGAAACAGCTCCATGCCCTGTTCGTACTCTCCGGGGGGGACGGTGCTGACCCCGGCCTCGGAGGCGATCAACGCGGCGATGAGGATCGCGATCCGGTGGTAGCGCGCCGGGATCTCCTCGTCGGGCAGTCCCGACGCGCGCAGAGCCTGCAGCACCTCTTCCATGACCAGCCGGGAACCGGTGCCGCCTGACGCGTAGCGTCCCCAGACCGCGGCGAGCTGGGGCTGCTGACCGAAGGCCTCTCTCACGCGCAGGGCCAGGGCCGTGATGCGCTGCTTCCAGTCGCCCTCAGGGCGGTAGCCGTCCATGGCGGCCAGGAGGATCCGGTCGGCGACCGCGCGCAGCAGTTCGGTCTTGCTGCGGAAGTGCCGGTAAAGGCTGGAGGAATCGGTCCCGAGCACCGCGGCGAGCTTGCGCACGCTGAACGAGTCGGCGTCGCTCGTGCGCAGCAACTCCGCCGCCGCATCCAGGATCTCCTCGGTCGACCAGCGCCTTCGGCCTGCCATCTCACCCCTCTCGCCGAGGCTCAGCCTAACCTATGCACTTGGTGTTGCACGCACCGCGTGCATAATGAGGGCATGAGCGTACCGAGCAGCCCGGCAGCAGGCGGGCCGGCGTGCCACTCGTGCCCTGTTGCCCGGGTCAGCCGGCCGATGTGGAGCTCATCCCGGGGAATACGAAAGGACGCATGCCGTGAGGAACCCGCTGGATCCCGCAAAGCTGAACGCCGCCATGGAAAACGTCCACCGCGCCGGGGTGCCGGGCCTGTTCGCCGAGGTACGTGACGGCGACCAGGTCTGGCGCGGCGCGGCTGGCGTCGCCGATGTCGCCACCCGACGCCCCGTCACCGCCGACATGCGGCACCGCGTCGGCAGCATCACCAAGACCTTCA
Organism: Streptomyces sp. 8N114; assembly: GCF_052245835.1. Lineage (NCBI taxonomy): Bacteria > Bacillati > Actinomycetota > Actinomycetes > Kitasatosporales > Streptomycetaceae > Streptomyces > Streptomyces sp. 8N114. Next base: position 229,180 of record NZ_JBQQBT010000007.1, read on the forward strand.
CCGCCGCCGCGGTGCTGCAGCAGGTCGAGAGTGGTCAGATCGGTCTCGACGCGCCGATCGGCCGGTATCTTCCGGGACTGGTTCCCGGAGACCGCGGTGACGCGATCACGGTCCGGATGTTGATCAACCACACCAGCGGCCTCGCCGAGTACCTCCCTTATGCCTACCCCTCCCTCAAGGCGTTCCCCGCCCTCGCGGACACCGGGCCCCAGAGCCTGGAGGACAACCGGCTCACGCGGTTTCACCCCACCGAACTGATCGAGATGGGAGTCACCGCACCTGCCGTCGGCGCCCCGGGCGGCACTCCGGGGGTGTACTCCAACACCAACTACCTGCTCCTCGGCGAACTCCTGGCACAGGTGACCGGCACTACGGCCGAGCGGTACATCACCCGGAACGTCATCGAGCGCGCCGGGCTCCGGGACACCGAACTCCCCGCCGAACCGTACGTCCACGGGCCGCACTCGCAGATCTACGAGGCGTGGTTCGGCATGATCGACCCGCCGCGCGACTACAGCGTCTACGACATGTCATGGGTGGGGCCGGCGGCCTCGCTGATATCGACCGTCACGGACCTCAACCTCTTCTTCGGCATGCTGCTTGCCGGCGAGATCATCAGCCCGTCGTCGCTGGCGCAGATGCAACGCACCGTCCCGGTCGTCTCCCAAGAGGGAAAGACGATCGAGTACGGCCTTGGCCTGCACCCGACGGAGACTCCCGGTCAGGGCACCTTCTGGGGCCACGGCGGCACGGTCTGGGGTGCCGGAACGCTGGCCATGACCAGTGCCGACGGCCGGCGGCAGATGTCCGTCGCGGTGAATCTGCAGCGGTGGAACAGGCTCGACTCCTCGGGCAAGCCGCAGCCCCATCCCATCGACGACGCGCTTGCGGCTCTCCACCGCGTCGCGATGTACGGCTGACCGGACCGGAGAGAGCCGCTTTCACCAAGCCGGCAAGTATGCCGGGACGGGATAGTCGCCCTACAGGGGGGCGCGGGGCGGGCGCATCGACCGTGCCCGCCCCGCGGTCTCTCCGGTTGTCAGCTGGGTGTCAGCGCTTGACCTGCCACTTGAGCGAGCCGCTCAGGAGCTTCCGCAGGTGTGGGTCGCGCACCTTGTTGGTCGGGTCCGTAGCCCGCACGGTCAGGGTGTGGGCGTGTCCGTCGTCCGGGACGCCCAATGCGCGGGGAGTCATGGAGCGTTCGCCACGGGCATCGCGTGCCTCGCGGCCGTCGACGTACCAGCGCACGCGTGCCTTGTCGGATGCCTCGATGCGTATTCGTTGGCGGCCGTTCACCTGGCGTGTCGTGGGTGTGGTGCTGGAGACGGCCGGGGCGTGCTTGTGGAATCCCGCGATCATGGCTTCCCGCCCGGGGAGGTTGAACTCGCTGCCCAGGGTGCGCATGATCGAGTTCTCGGTGGGGCGGTTGATGCCGTGCGCGTAGTAGCCGCCGCCCTCGTACGCACCCACCTTGCCGCCGTCCGGCGAGTCCTGGCCGAGCCACTGGTGCCACTTCTTCTTCTGCGAGGCCATCTCCTCGGCGCTGAGCTTGGAGAGGTTGGACTGGCCCGGTTCGGGGCCGGTGTACGTGTCGTCGTTGTCCCAGTACTCGTCGGCGAGCTTGCCGAACGAGTGGCCGGTCTCGTGGACGGCGACCTGGTCGGAGTCGGCGTGGTCGGAGGAGGCGGTGGCGATGCCGTCGTACCCGGACGGCGAGGTGATGTCGTTGTAGCCCGCGCCGCCGTACTTGGTCGAGTTTGCGAGGACGATGACGAGGTCGGGGTCGGCGGCCTTGCGGGCATACGCCTCGACCTTGTTGGTGTCGATGCACAGCAGCCGCTCGGTGCCGTCGCAGAAGAACGACGAGCCCAGCGCGGTGTTCTTGCGCACGTCGGCGGTCGGGTCGCCGGAGACGCCGGAGTCCTGTGAGTGGGTGTCGACGGCCCAGACGTTGAAGAGGTCCCTGTACTCGGCGTACGGCTGGACGGCGGAGATCTCCTTCCACTTGGCGCGCACGTCGGCGTGGAAGTCCTCCTGCTGGCCTGCTGTGTAGCCGTCGCCGATGAAGACGACGTCAACCTTGGAGCCGACAGGCCCGGCCTCCACGATGGGCACGACATCGCCATCGTCCTGGATCCTGTCCCGCTGTTTCTCGGTGAGCGGTTCGGAGGCAGGCACATACCGCCGGCCGGGGTGGCCGTCGGGGCCGGAGAAGTACTCGACCTTGACCTGGTCGGTGGAGGGGGAACCGCCACTGTCGCCCGAGTCCTGGTTCGCCGCGACGGGGGCGGTGGCGGTGAGTGCCGCGGCGGCGGCGATGCCGACGGCGACGATCAGATGTGTGCGGGATCTGCGCGATGCGTTTCTGCGCATGGGGCCTCCCGGGGCTGCGCGGACCTGGTCGGCGATCCGCGAGATAAGTGGGGGATTAAGTTCGCTTAATGCGATGCTTAACATAGAGGGCGTGCGAGGCCCGGACAATGGTCTGGACGTAAGCTGCCTGTCGGGATGGCGAGTTCGCGCCACGGACACCCGCGTTCATCGCTCGGGACCCGCAGGACACAGCTCGGCACCCGGTCCCGGAGGATCTGGGGAGAGGTGAAAGTGGCGAAGAGCGGATCTGATGGTGGGCGGCCCGACGAGCCGGCCGCGGTCGGACGGAGAGTTCAGCTCCTCCGGGCTGAGCGCGGCCTCACGCAACGGCAGTTGGCCGAGCCCGCGTACACGCCCGCGTACATCTCCACGCTGGAGGCGGGGAAGGTGCGCCCCTCCGAGGCGGCGTTGCGGCACCTGGCCGCGCGGCTCGGCGTCACCCCCGAAGAGCTGGCCCCGGGGCGCCCTGCCCACCTCGCCGCCGATCTGCGACTGCGACTGACCGACGCGCGGCGCGCTCTGGCCACCGGGGCGCCTGAGGACGCTGCGACGCTGTTCCGTGGCCTGCGTGCCGAGGCCGTCGAGCACTCGCTCCCCACGGAGGAGGCCGGCGCCCTCCTCGGTCTCGGCGAGTGCCTCCTCGAATCGGGCGAACTCGCCGAAGCCCGTGACTGCTTCGGCGCCGCCGAGCAGCTGCTCGCCGACGAGCCGCTGACGCGCCGGGTCCCGGCCGTACGTGGACGCGCCTCGGCCCATCGTCTCAGCGGGGAACTCCGCTACGCCTGCTATCTGCTGGAAACCACCCTCGACGAACTCAACGCCTCCGGTCTGCACGACCCCGACGCGCTGTTGCTCCTCTACACGGCGTCCATTGCGCCCTACCTGGACATGGGCGCACGGGTCCGCGCTGCGCGCGCGGCTGAGCTGGCGCTGGCGCTGGCGCCACGTGTGGACGACCCGGTGCTGCTCGCCGGCATGCACCGCGGCGTGGCCCGTACCCATATCGCCGAGGGGCGCATTGCCGAGGCCGACGCCTCCCTGGCCAAGGCCCAAGCCCTCTACCAGCAGCTGCACATCAGCACCGACCTGGCTCACTGCCACTGGATGCGCGGCTACGTGCACGCCCAGCACGGTGACCTGGAACGCGCCGAGAGCGAGCTGTGCACCGCCCGCGCCATGCTCACCTCGAAGCGCGCCGTGCTCTTCACCGAGCAAGTGGAGGTGGAGCTGGCGGACGTGCTGCGACGCCGCGGCAAGGTCCATGAAGCGGAGGAACTGCTCCGGCCGCTGCTCACCACCGGGGAGGCGGACACCGAGCCGTTGCGTGTCGGACGCGGTGCCGTACACGCGGGCGCCGCACACCGTCTGCTTGGCCTCATCGCAGAGCAGCGCGGCGACGACACGGCCGCCGAGGAGCACTACCACGCCGCTCTGCCATTGCTCGAACGTGCGGACGCGACCGGCGACATGGCCGACCTGTGCCGCCTCCTCGGCGATCTGCTGCGCCGTGCCGGACGCGTAGAAGAGGCCCTGGACACCTATCGCACCGGCCTCGCCCACCGCGCAACGCCCGGCACGATCACGCTGGGTCCCGCGCCGGCCGGACTGCCGATGTGACGGAGGCGCCCGTCGCTCCCCAGCTCCACCGCGCAGGGTGGGCAGCGACGAGGCCGGAGCTGAGGGTTTCAGGGGGTGCCCGACTGGGTGCCGGCTCTCGCATGGTGCGAGTTCGACCTGACCAGCGATCAGATCGGGGCATCGTCGGTCAGCGAAAGCATGGCGCATGGACGGAGGACCATGAGCGAACCTTCCAAGGTCGCCACCATGGCAAAGGGGAACCGGTCGACCTCAAGACAGAGTGCAACGTCATCAGAGTGGACTCCTTGACGCACACCCTCCGCCAACTCGGCGGCGGCGCGCGACTCGGCAGCGCGGCGGACGAACTCAGCAGCATCCGTCCCAGCATCCGTCCCAGCCTCCGCGGCCCTCCGAGCGATGTATTGAGCACACGCCAGATCTTCGTCGGCCTGCCCATCGTCGCCAGTGACCACGAACGTGACACCGTCACTCCTGCGCGTCCGCAAGAGCCGAGCCGTTGCCTCCGCCACCACGAAGCCGGCGCACAGCACCAGCGACGCCTCCTTGACCGCGAGGGCGCCGACCGTCCCTGCCGTGGTCTTCTGCACAACGGTCCGTCCGCCAAGGTCCACAGACCGCAGCAGTCCCGGCGAGTTGACCATGTCGAACCCGGGCGCGGGCGGACCGTCTTTGAGCGCCACCCAATCCGGGTGGCGAGCCTTGAGCGCCAGGGCTTCGTCCAGCGACTCAGCAAGAACGATCTTTTCCGCCCCCTGGGCAAAGGCCCAGGCAGCCACGGTGAAAGCACGCATAACGTCGACTACGACCGCCACGGACGGGGCTTCCACCAGCTCAGCGATGCCAAGGAAACGAGCGTCCATTCCGATCATGATTGCGCATGCCTGACCCGAAGTACCCACGGAGTGGTCCAGGTCACATCGAGAGTAAGCGTCGGCAACGCAACTCTCCCTCTGAAGGCTTTCGAGTTAGCTGTCCTCTTGTTTGTGGGGTACCCATTCGCGCTCGCAGGCCACTACGACATGTTTGCCCCGCACTCAGGGACACTGCGACCACGACCGAGTGCTACAACCAGCGGGATCCACGGCCAATCGATGGCAGGTGAGGTTACTTCCCGCGGCGGAAGTCGAGCTGCGTCACGCCGTTGTACCCGTAACTCTCCGGGTGCATTTCATACAGCGCCACGCCGGCGACGGAGGGCAGCAATCCCAATGTGCTCCGCAAGAGGTCGTAGGTCTGGCTGATGAAGCGGGCTCTTTCATCCGCGCTGTTGGTGCCCGCCGTGATGCTCACTTCAACGTGTGCACCAGTGGCCTCACCGACGGGCTCCCCTCCGACGTAGTAGTGGTCGGCAGGCACCAGGTTGAGATGGACGGTGGTGCGCTCAAGCGGCTTGTTCAGGGTGGTGACAGCCAAGTCGGTCAATCCCTTGACGAGGACCTCCCGGGTGGCAGGGTCAAGCTGCGGGTTACTGATCGTTGCGCGAATGAATGGCATACGCAGACACTGCCCTGACCGGGCGCGACTCGTCCAACGAAATCCGCTATAGGCCCCAGGGCGGTTTGTGTACTGCTCGGTGTGGCGAACGGATCGAAGAGCCAGCCCCCAGCCGTCGCCGCGAGCCCCGCCTGCGCGGGTGGCCGGCGATTGAAAGGGCGGTTTCCGGCCGTGGGCCGTCTCGTCCGACGCCGGAGTCCTGCCATCTCTTCGAGAGTCTCTGAGGACCGGCTCGACCACACCCAGCAAAGGCACCGCGGATCGGAAACAGCAGCTCAGCTTGTTGTTCAGCCGTTGTGATCTGGTCGGCGGAACAGGTGCGGATACCAGAGCGTTGTCGTTGCATGTTGCAGTTGCTGACGAGTCCGCTCATCGTGCTGGTCATCGTGGTGCCGTTGTTTTTGTTGGCAGCGCTCCGGAAGGGGGCTCAGATGGCTCAGCGACGAGGCTGGCTTCCAGGTCGATTCAGAGACCCGGACATCGGGGCCCGGGGACCGGGAGCGACTGCGGTTGAGGAACTCCATGCGTTGATCTACCCGAGCAAGCGGGTTCAACTGGAACAACGCCGTATCGAGCTGGTGCTTCGGGAGGACGAGCAGGACGGCGCGCCCAGAAAGACGGGTATCGATCTCGATGCCGGCAGGGCTCGCTTCACGCACGGCCGGTCAGACTGACGGGAAGCGCGCCGAAGAGCCGAGAGCGGCCATGCCGGGAGCCCGGTCGGCGACAGCCATGCATGCTGCCCGAGTTGCCCGAGTGCGGGCCGCCGAGTTCCGGGTGGCTGCACCGCCCGCCGGGAGACCGTCGCCATCACGCGGCGCGTCCGCGTCATGAAGTTGCGGACCGCGGGCCGAGTTCCGTCTCGATGAAGCGGTTCAGATGGCGGCGGGCGTCCTGGGTGCTCAGAGGCGGGGTCTGGCGGAGCCGTTGCAGGGCCAGCCCGTCGGCGAGGGCTGCGAAACGGGCGGTGAAGCCGTCCAGGTCGTCGCAGGTGAACTCGCCGTCGGCGAGGCCGCGTTCGGCCAGCGTGCGGATCTGCCGGTGCCAGCTCTCATAGCGCCGCTCCTGACCGCGGGCGAACGCCGGATCAGGGTGGTGCTCGCCGGCGTTCCAGTATTCGAACCACATCCGCCAGTGCCGGTCGGTGTCCTCGGTGAACAGGGCGTCGACGAGGAGCCGCAGCCCCTCGGCACCGTTGGTCGCCTGGTCCGCGGTCTCGCTGAGGGCCGCGTAGTACCGCTCGATCTGCAGCACCATGGCCTCCGAGAGGATCTCCTGGACGCTGCCGAAGTGGTAGGTGACCGTGCCGACGGACACCCCGGCCGCACCGGCGACGTCCCGCACGCCGACCGAGGCATACCCCCGCTCGGCGATCAGCGGAACGGCCGCCTCGACGATGAGGCGGCGGCGCACCTCGGTGGGCTGCCGGGTGCGGTCGGCGGCGGCAACGGCGCGGCGCGGGCTTCTCCCGCCGTTCATCCTGACGTCCTCGGGGTGGTGCGGTGCCATGCGCGCTCGGCCACTGTCTCGCCGTTCGCCCGTGCCTCGAGGTGACTGTCCATCACGAACTCCGCTGCCGTGGCCCTCAGTTCCGTCCGCGCGACGATCTCCGCGTCCCATTCCCCACCGCGGGCCAGCCGGATCCTCCATACGGAGACGGCCGAGGCCGACAGCGGGTCGTCGCTGCGAATACGGTACGTCTCCCGGGCGTTCTCCTCGTAGCGCAGCCCGTCAGGAAAGGTGCGGGAGCCGCCGTAGCGGGGGTCGACCTCGAGGGTCCACTCTCCTGCCGCGACATCGTGGGTGACGAGCCGCTCGGGACGCGGCCGGTCCGGGATGTCGTACGTCACCGGGAGCGGCGGTGCCTGCTCGGGCTCCTCGAAGTGGACCGGCTCCTCTTCTCCTCGTTCCCCGGGTATTCGTACGGGCAGCAGGAGGGCGCTGTGTACGGGGAGCACGGTCAGCTGGCCGCGCTCGCCGTGCGGCCACACCCACGGCCAGTACGCGTTCGAGAGGGCGACGCGGATGCGGTGGCCCGGCGGAAAGGCGTACCCGGTGGCGCTGAGCTCGAACTCGACGTCTTCGTATGTCCCCGGGACCCACTCGACGGCCCGGTCCCGTCCGTGCCGACTGAGCAGGTTGAGCACGCCCCGGGTGACGAGGGTGGACGAGCCGTCGGGAGCCACGTCGCAAAGGCGGGCGATCACGTGGGCGCGCGGGGTGGAGCTGTCCAGCCGGAGCCGGACCCGCGGCCGGCCGAGGATCTCGACGCGCGCGTCGAGAGGCTCCGAGTCGAAGCAGACCGCGCGGCCGTCCTCCTCCCGCTGGTCGGGTGGCAGGTCACTGGCATTGCCGAAGGGGAAGAAGCGGCCGGCGTCGATGCCGGTGTGCTGCGGGGAGTGGACCACCAGGGGCGTGTCGTCCGAGCCCAGCGGGCGTTCCCACCGGCTCATCCTCGGCGAGGGCCAGGCCGTCTCACCGACCCAGCGGCCCGGCATCACCTCGTGGGACGTGGCGGGCGGAACAGGGTCGTTGATCCAGGCCCGCAGCAGTGGCTCCCGCATCACCCCGGTGTCGGCGCCCTTGAGGTGCTGGTCCCACCAGCGCAGGGTCTCCTGGAGGAAGCCGATGGCGGGGCCGGGGGGCAGTCCGCGGTCCGGATACTGGTGGGACCACGGGCCGATCAGCCCCCGGACGCGATCCTGCGGAAGGTGTCCGACGAGCCGTAGCACCGTGTCGCGGTACGGGTCGTTCCAGCCGCCGACCGCCAGGACCGCCGCACCGATGGCGCCGTAGTCCTCGCACACGCTGCCGTGCCGCCAGTAGTCGTCCCGCTGCTGGTGGGCCAGCCAGGTGTGCAGGAAGGGTTCGAGGGCCTCGAGACGTTCGCGCCACATCGGCAGCCAGCGGTCGGCGCCGACGTTCTCCGGGTCCGGTGGGCGGGCTGCGAAGGCGAGCATGGTGCCGGCCCAGGCGAGCATGTCGATGCCGAGGACGGCGCCGCCGGTGTAGTGCACGTCGTTGTCGTAGCGGTCGTCGGTGGAGCAGACCGTCACGATCGCCTTGAGAGGGGCCGGGGCGAGGGCGGCGACCTGGAGCGCGTTGAAGCCGCCCCACGATATGCCGAACATGCCGACCTTGCCGGTGCACCAGGGCTGCTCCGCCAGCCAGTTGACGACGTCGATGCCGTCAGCGAGCTCCTGCGCGTCGTACTCGTCGCCCGGCACGCCCTCGCTGTCGCCGTGGCCACGGATGTCGACCCGGACGGAGGCATAGCCGTGGCCCGCGTACCAGGGGTGACGCTGGGCGTCGCGGGGCGCTGTCCAGTCGCTCTTGCGGTAGGGGAGGTACTCGAGCAGCGCGGGCACGGGGTCGCCTTCCGCGTCGGCCGGGCGCCAGATGCGCGCGTGCAGTTGGACCTTTCCGTCCCGGGTGGGGATCCAGACGTCCTCCCGCACGACCTGGCGTTCGAACTGCTCGCGGTACTTCACGAATCTCCTTCGGTGTGGGGGGTACCGGCAGGGCGCCAGCGCCGGACTCGGTGGCCGCGGCCGTGGTCGCGCCAGACGCCGTCGGCGTCTGCCGCGTCGGCCCAGTCGGGAATGTCGTCGACGGGTGGCTGCGCGTCGGGGTCGGGCTCCAGTGCCGCCGCCATCAGCTCACGGGTGTAGGGGTGCCCGGGGTCGGCGAAGACGGCCTCGGTGGGGCCCTCCTCGACCACCACGCCGTGGCGCAGAACGAGCACACGGTCGGCAATGCCCCGTACGACGGCCAAGTCGTGGCTGATGAACAGGCAGGCCAGCTGCCGTTCCCTGCGCAGCTCGTCGAGCAGCCGCAGCACGTCGGCCTGTACCGAGACGTCCAGGGCCGTGGTGATCTCGTCGGCGATCAGCACGTCCGGCTCGCCGGCCAGCGCCCGCGCGATGCCGATACGTTGCCGCTGGCCGCCGGAGAGCTGTGCGGGCAGCCGGTCGACGAGCGCCGGGTCGAGTTGTACGTCCCGCACGAGCTCGCGGGCCCGTGCGGTGGCCGCCCTGGGGTCCGGCGCTGTGCCGAAGAAACGCAGGGGGCGGCGGATGGCGTTGCCCACCGAGCGGCGCGGGTTGAGGGAGGTGTCGGCGTTCTGGAACACCAGCTGCACTCGGCGCCGCAGGGCTGGTGGACGTTTGCGCGCTGGACGGGCGAGGTCGCCCGTTTGGTGGGTCATCGTGCCGCCGGAGGGAGTGCGCAGACCGGCGAGGGCCCACGCAAGGGTGGACTTCCCGCTGCCCGACTCCCCGACGAGGGCGACGGTCTCGCCGCGCCGGACGTCGAAGGAAACGCCGTGCACGGCGCGGGCCGAACCGTAGTCCACGGTGACGTCCTTCGCGGAGACGGTCACGGGCGCTTCCGGTGACACCACGGCTCTGGCGCGGACCTCCCGCTCGCCGGATTCGCTCACCAGGGCGAGCCCGTCGTCCGTCAGGCGCGGCACGCTGGCCAGCAGCCGCCTGGTGTAGGGCTGTTCGGGGTGGGAGAAGAGCCGTCGGGTGGGCGCCGACTCCACGACCCGGCCCAGCCGCAGCACGCTCACCTCGTCGGCCATGCGCGCCACGACACCGAGGTCGTGGCTCACCAGCAGGGCGGCCAGGCCGAGTTCGTCGCGCAGGGAGGCGACGAGGTCGAGAATGCCGCGCTGGGTGACGACGTCGAGACCGGTCGTGGGCTCGTCGAGGACGAGGACCTTGGGGCGGGCCGCCAGGGCCATGGCAATGGAGATCCGCTGCTGCTGGCCGCCGGACAGTTCGTGCGGGTAGCGGCGCGCGAGGTCGGCGGGCCTCGGCAGTCCGACCTGCTCCAGCAGGTCGAGCACCGGCACGTCGCCGCCGGCCTCCGCGATCTGCCGTCCGACACGCATGGACGGGGTGAGCGAGTGGCCCGCGTTCTGGGAGACCATCGCCACGGTCCCGCCGCGCAGCCGCCTCAACTCTCCCGGGGCGAGGGCGAAGACGTCATGGCCGTCCACCCGGACGGTCCCGCCGTCCAGGCGTGAGCCGTGCCGCAGGTGACCGAGCAGGGTGGCCGCGACGGTCGACTTGCCGCTGCCGGACTCGCCGACGAGGGCGAGCGTGCTTCCCTCGGGCAGTTCGAAGGACACGTCCTGCACGACCGGGACGTCCTGCCCGCCCGAGCGGTAGGAGACGGAAAGGGAGCTGACGGAGACGAGAGGGTTCATCAGGAACCCTCCCTGATCCGGTCCACGCCCCAGGCTTTGGACAGGCCGTCGGCCGCGAGGTTGATTCCGACCACCAGTGTGGCCAGGGCGATGATCGGCGCGAGGCTCGCCATCGGGACGACGGTGATGGCGGTGCGGTTCTCGGCGACCATGAGCCCCCAGTCGGGGGTCGGCGGGTCGGCGCCGAAGCCGAGGAAGGACAGCGAGGAGATCAGCAGGACGACCCAGGAGGCCCGCATGGCGAACTCCACGCACACCACGTCGACGATGTTGGGCAGGACTTCCCGCCAGAGGATCGCCCAGGTTCCCTCTCCCCGGGCGCGGGCCGCGGTCACGTAGTCGGCGGGCACGACGGCGAGCGCCGCACCGCGCACCACCCGTACGACCTGCGGCACGAACACCACGGCGACGGCGCAGACGATGACCGTGTAACCGGTCCCCAGCACGGTCACGACGACGAGCAGCGCGAGGATCGCCGGTACCGAGAGCACCGCGTCCAGCACCCGGCCCAGGAGGTCGTCGAACCAGCCTCCGCGCAGGGCCGCAGCACAGCCGATCACCGTGCCGAGTACGACCCCCAGGACAGTGGACGCGGCGGACACACCGAGCGCGTACCGGCCGCCGTACAGCACCCGGGCAAGGACGTCCCTGCCGTACTGGTCCGTACCGGCCCAGTGTTCCCAGCCGGGGCCGAGGAGCGCATGCGAGGGGTTGTTGGCGATGGGGTCGTACGACGTCAGCAGCGGGGCGAGAAGCGCGACCAGCACATGGACGCCCACGATGGCGAGGCCGACGACCGCGGTGCGGGAGGAGCGCAGAGTGCGCCAGGCACGGGCGGTGCGTGCCCGGACCGTCGCGGATGCCGGGGACGGGACGGTGTCGAGGGGGGTCATCGGGTCCTCCCGCGCGTACGGAGCTTGGGGTTCAAGGCCATGGCGCCGAGGTCGGCGGCGAGGTTGCACACGACGTAGACGACGGCGCTGATCAGCGCGACGGCCTGGATGACGGGCAGGTCGCGGTTCTGCACCGAGGTGAGCAGCAGCTTGCCGATGCCCGGATAGTTGAAGACGTTCTCGACGACTGCGACCCCGCCCACGAGCCAGGCCACGTTCAGGGCGATCACATGCAGGGTGGGCAGGAGGGCGCCGGGCAGGGCGTGCCGGGTGACGACCCGCCAGGTGGACAGGCCCTTGAGCCTGGCCGTGGTGACGTACTCGCTCGCCATCACATCGATGACCGACGTACGGGCCATGCGGACGATGTACGCGGCCATGACGATCGCCAGCGAGAGCGCGGGAAGCCAGACGGCGGGCAGCAGTTGGCCGACGCTCGCGTCGGGGCCGTACAGAACGACGGCGGGGAACCACGGCAACGCGATCGAGAAGCACAGCACCAGCACCGTGGCGACGACGAACTCGGGGATGCTCATGCCGACGAGACCGACGGTCGAGATCAGGTGGTCGGCCCAGCGGTCGCGGTACAGACCGGCGACGATGCCCAGCACCAGGGACCCGGTCACCGCGAACAGGACCGTGACCAGGGCGATCAGCGCGGAGTTGCCGAGGTACCCGGCCACTTCGCCGGCGACGGGCTTTCCGGAGACCAGGGAGGTGCCGAAGTCCCCGTGCAGCGCGGCCTGCACCCAGTCGGCGTAGCGTTCCCAGGCGGGCCGGTCGAGCCCCAGCTGCTGCCGCAGGCCGGCCACGGCGTCGGGTGTGGCGTCCTTGCCGAGGATCTGGGTGGCGACGTCGCCGGGCAGGGCCTGGACGGCGAGGAAGACGAGGACGGAGGCCAGCAGCAGGGTGCCGAAGGCGGACGCCGTGCGACGGGCGATGAACGAGAGCATGCTCAGGCTCCCTTCAGGCCGATGGCAAGGTAGTCGAACTCGAACCCGTGCTCGGCATATCCGCGTACCTTGCGGGAGATCCCGACGAGCCGGTCGGCGAACATCGGGGTGATCGCCCCGCCCTTCTCGATCACCATCGTCTGCCCCTCGCCGTAGAGCTCGCGGCGCCGCTTGTCGTCGGTCTCGGCGCGGGCGCGGTCGAGGAGCGCGTCGAAGTCCTTGTCGGACCAAGCGGTCTCGTTGTACGACGAGCCGCTGCGGAAGATCTGGGTGAAGAGCTGGTCGACGGGCCGGCCCGTGTACCAGTAGGTCGCCATCAGCGGCTTCTTCATCCAGATCTGCGTGTAGTACGAGTCCGCAGCTGCCGTCTTGACCCGGACGCGGATGCCGGCCCGCCGGGCGGAGTCCTGGTAGGCCAGCGCCATGGGGGTGAACACCGGGTCGTAGGAGGAGGTGTAGAGGTCGACGGTCAGCCCCTCGTGGCCCGCCTTCTTCAGCAGGTGGCGGGCTTTGTCGGGGTCGTGCTGGGGGTGCGCCCGGATGTGCAGCGGGTCGTTCGGCGGCACGGGGTTGTCCCAGCCGGCGGTTCCGGCGCCCTGAAGCGCGACCTTGATCACGTGCTCGGGGTCGTAGGCGAGCTTCATCGCCTGGCGCACGCGTACGTCCGTGAAGGGCTTCTCCGTGGTGAGCATCGGCAGCACGTACCACTGGGAGTTCTTCACGCGGGCGATGGTGGCGCGGTCCGACGCCGCGACCACGCGGGCCGTCGCGAAGTCGAGATTGGTCTGCGAAAGCAGGTCGACCTGGCCTGCCAGCAGAGCATTGGCGCGGGCCGACATGTCGGCCACGGAGGAGAAGGCGATGGCGTCGAGAACCGGACGCCCGGCCCAATGATCCGCGAACGCGGTGACCCGGCCGGGGCCCGCGGGCGCGAACGACTCCAGCTTGAAGGGGCCGGTGCCGATGCCGGTGCGGCCGACGGACGTCCCGCTCCCGTCCGGGACGACGTAGCAGTTGTAGTGCGTCAGCAGGCTGGGGAACTCCGCGTTCGGTGACTTCAGCGGGACGACAAGCGTGTGGGCGTCGGGGGTGCGCAGCGTCTTCGGGTCGACGAGCGGGGCGAGGACGGCCGCCTGCGGGGACTTGGTCGCCTTGTCGAGGATGTGGCGCAGGGTGTACGCGGCGTCGGCCGAGGTGAACCTGCGGCCGTTGTGGAAGGTGACGCCCTTGCGGAGGCGGAACGTCCAGGTTCGGGCCTTGGCGTCCGCTTCCCAGGATTCGGCGAGGTCGGGGACGAGGTCGCCGTTCGTGTCGACGCGGACGAGACGGTTGTACAGGGCGCCCAGGTACTCGTACGCCGACAAAGAGCTCGCCGGGTCGAGTGTCTCGGCGTCCGACGCGGGCGGGCGGGCTATTCGGAGGGTGCCGCCGCGATCCGGAGCGCCCTTCGGCACCGCCGCGGGCAGGGCGGCGGTGGCCGCTGTGCCCGTGCATCCGGACAGCAGCCAGGACGCACCGAGGCCGGCGGCACCGGCAAGCAGTGACCGCCGTCCTGGGCGGTGGGTGTCGGTCATGGGGCAACCGTCCTCCCCGCTATTCGTTCAGCTGAACGATTGAGTGAAGTGCGTGAACGATAGCGGGCCGACGGTTTCCAGCCAACCCTCAAGCGCGGAAAATCAGAGCGCGGGGATGAAAAGGGGTAACCGGGCCGTGTGGGTCTAGTGGCCCGGCCCCCGCGGACGCCTGCTCGCCGCATCGGCGGATGTCCGCGGCCGGGCTCGGCGGGCTCGCCGCTTCGTGGCGAGATCTTGCCTGTCGCCCCCCCATCGGTCGGCTGGGCGGGGCCCGCGATCGGTGGTGCGCGAGTGTGGAGGGGGTGCCCCTATGCGCTGGAGCGCACCGGACCGTGATCGGCCGCCGCCTCCACCTGACCTGCACCCGTTCAGGGCGGCGGTGCTGCAGGCTGGCATGATCGGGGGATGTCAGAACGTTTGGTTGCGGCTTGTGACGGTGCCGCCAAAGTCAATCCCGGGCCGGCGGGCTGGGCGTGGGTGCTTGCTGACCCTGCCGGCACTCCGCAGCGTTGGGAGTCGGGTCCGCTGGGCCGTACGACGAACAATGTGGCCGAGTTGACCGCGCTCGCAGAGTTGTTGGAGGCCACCGATCCGGCTGTGCCGCTGGAGATCCGGATGGACTCGCAGTACGCGATGAACGCGGTCACCAAGTGGATCGCGGGGTGGAAGCGCAACGGCTGGCAGACCGCATCCAAGAAGCCCGTCGCCAACAAGGACCTGGTCGTCCGTATCGACGCCTTGCTCGAAGGCCGCGACGTGGTCTTCCAGCACGTTCTCGCTCACCAGGTGAACGGCGACCCGCTCAACGCCATCGCCGACGCCGCTGCCGGCACCGCGGCCACCGAGCAGGCCCCCGCAGGCACCGCACACGGCGCCACCGGCATTCCGCAGCCGCGCCCCGCGACCGAAGACAAGCCCCGCGTCACCCGCTCTGGGAAGGCACGGACTCGCCGCTTGCCGGGTGGCGGTGCGGGCCCGGTGGTCAAGGCGAAGTTCCCCGGCCGCTGCGGACACTGCAAGTCCCGTTATGAGACGGGCGAGCAGATCGCCAAGATCGCGTCAGGCTGGGGTCACCGGGCCTGCCGCGACAGCGCGACCCCGTAGCGGAAGGCCAGGGGAAGCAGCGGGACTGAAGAGCGGCAACCGTGTGAGGCGGAGGAAGACGCGCCCAGGCAACGCGGGCTCGTACCGGGGAAGGTGGGTGCTTCGCGGGGAGGGGTCCTTGCCGTGCCACGCGGTGTCAGTACCGCTGGTTAGGATGCCCGGTCATGAGCATGGGATTGAGTGTGTATCTGGTGGACTTGCGTGTCGCACGGGGTGCGATCGGCTCCGGCGATGTGAAGCTACGGCGGATGATCGGCGGCCGCTTCAAACGCAAGATAGCCTCCGCCGACGAGCAGTTCTCCCACGAAATCGAGCAGGGCGCGCCCAGCCGCTATGAGGCGCTGAGCGCGGTGATCGACGGCGGTCCCTTCGATGACCGGCACGGCTTCCAGTACGGATACGCCTACCAGTTGGTCTGCGAGTTCTATGGCAAGGCGCTGTTCAACAACGACTTCTCGCCGTACCGGGGCAGTTGGCTGGAGGACGTCGATGCCGGGCTCGCTCAGCTGGGCATCAAGGCGGTCGAGCTGACGGAGTTCGCGTACGGCTCTCCTCCCTCGCCGCTGCCGCAGCCCGAATGGGTGCCGGGGTACGGGGAATGGAGCCCTGAGTCCTGCCGAGAGGCGCTGGCGCAGTGGGAGAGCACCACGCCGGACCAGCGCCAGGACGTGGACCGCGAGGTGCGGGAGGCGATCGAGAGCTGCGTCGGCTGGTTCCGTGAGGCGCAGAAGAAGGACGGCTTCGGGATCGCGGGCTTCAATTACTGATGGGGTGCCAGGGCGGCGCGCCACCGCCGCAGGACGTCCGCGCACCGGCGCCCCCCCCCGGCCACCCTGACCGACGCCCGCGACACGAACTGCACAGTCGCTTACCTCGCACCACGGAATTTTGAACTGAGCGGTGGGTCGTTGTCATCAGTCCGCCAACGACCCACCGTCAGCAGGAATCAGGCTCAGACCTTCACTGCAGGGCTGTGGACGGCGCCCAGCCCATCACCACGGTAGAAGGTGACTTCATAGCGACCGCGCGGCACCTTCTTGGAAAGACTCTTTCCAACGTGAACACCGTACTTCTTACCGGTGGACGTGTTAACTGCCTCTATCCACACTACTGCACCATTTGCCGAACCCCTGGTGTAACCCTTGCCGTGGACTTTTCCGCCGGAGGCAGAAGCGCACACCTTCATGGTGTCTGCATCACCTGGTCCCCAGGCACTACACCGTTGAGCCGAATCCGCAGAAGCCGCAGGGACAGCCGCCAGCAGGGCAACGCCTGCCAGCGCCCCAGTCAATGCTGTACGGCCGAGAATACGAGACAACATTTGCACCTTTCGCAGTGATCGAGATCGCTGTCGCCGACAGGGCTGACCCGGTCGACTCGTTCAAGGACGCGCAGGTGAGGCTTGCGGTTGCCATGGATACGTACGCCCTGAACCTCGCAGAGGATGCGGTGGAGACCATGGAAGAGGTGTCTGTCGCGCACGGGCAGTCAGAAAGAGCAGATGACTGGACGGCGATCGCCGGCCTCGTGGCCCAGGCCGAGGCAAGGGCGTTGGGCGTGGCGGTGGTTGATGAGGGAGGTGCGAGGCCGAGGAAAGCTTCATGGATGTCGTCGCGGCGCTCCCAGCGGATGCGCAGGCGGCAGAAGCCGTGGAGCCAGGAGATGGTGCTTTTGACGACCCAGCGGAAGATGCCCGGGCCGGAGCCGTGCGGTTGGACGCGTACGGCGACCACCCGGCGGATGCCTCGCTTCCTGAGCAGACGCCGGTACTTGTCGTGGTCGTAGCCGAGGTCGGCCGGCAGTGTGTCCGACCGGTCGGTATGGTCGGCCGACAGGTCCGGCAATTGCTGGGACCTTGTCCGCAGGGGCAGCAGTTGGGTGACATCGTTGCGGTTGCCGCCGGTCAGGGGACACACCGCGAGCGGGATGCCCTTGGCGTCGGTGAGGACATGGTGCTTGCTGCTGCCCGGACGTGCTGTGACGCCCTCGGAAGAGGGTCGGTCCCCGTCCGTCCCGGCTCCGCCCGATCAGCGGAGCATTGCCTGTCGCTCCGTGATGCCATGGCGTGAGCGGAGCCGCCTGAGTTCCCACAGACTCACTGCGGTGATGGACAACGGTGCACCGAAGGTGAGGGCCATCCGCGCACCGAAGAACGCGGCGTCGTAGGCGCCGGTGAACAAGTCAGAGACGGCGAGTTCCCACACGAGCACCGTCGCCAGCAGCGGCGGCAGCGTTTCGTGGATATCAGCGGTGCGGAACACATGAACCAGGACCATGGCAATGCCGTAGAGGATGAACGGCACCACCCACATCAGGAAGAAGAGCGAGAAGGCAAGGCGTGCGTAGGCCCCAGGGGACGGCGTCGCGTCACTGGAGATGAGAACGTCCCCGAACACGCCGTTGCCGAGCAGCAGCACGAAGACGATTGAGCAGAGCAGCGCGCACAGCGCTCCCAGCGGTTTCAGCGCGCGCCACAGGAACAGCCGCCGGTTGGGCGGGCGGGTCGCCACGATGAACCCTGCCACGCAGACCGGGGGACGCTCTCGTATTCGACGGGATTGAGGCGGTGACCGCTGCCTTCGGCACGGTCGATGTAGTGGCGAGAGGCCGGACGGCCGGGCGGCATGCCCGGATTGCGAGAAGTACCGTGAGCTGGTCGCCGTCGCATGTGTCCTCATCACCCAGCGCGTGTATTGCACCGAGGACCACGTCACCTCCTGCGAAGATGGTGGGTGTGACCAAGGAGTAGATCGCCGAAGCGGCGCTCTTGGCCGCAGCCTGCGCGCCGGCAGCTCCGGTGCACACGGGGCTCTGCACTCAAGCTCTTCAACGCGGCGGAGAGGGACCGTGCGGACAGCGCCGGAGCTGGATAACTCCAGCGCGGGAACGGAGCCAACGCCAACGGTAGGGAGCCACCGCCTACTCCGGCCTTGGCGACGGCGGCGGAGATCGCCGGAGGGCTTCGCGCTCGATCTGTCCCGACACCGGTCAAGCAGCCTGACGTGACGTGACGTCGGGCGATGTTCCGAGGGAGGCTCGATGACTTACTACTACGACCTCGGCCGCTACACCCGGCCGGTGTCGACCGGGGTGGGCGAGGCGCAGACCTGGTTCGACCGCGGCCTGCTGTGGAGCTATGCCTTCAACCACGAGGAAGCGATCGACTGCTTCGAGCGGACCCGCGAACTCGACCCGGAGTGTGCCATGGCTTCCTGGGGCATCGCCTACGCCTTGGGACCCAACTACAACAAGCCCTGGGAACGCTTCGACCCGGCCGATCTCGAGACCAGCGTCTCCCGGGCGTTCGAGGCGTCTGCCCAGGCGGAGCGTCTCGCGCACAGGGCCACGCCCGTCGAGCGGGCGCTCATCGGCGCGCTCCGGCATCGTTATCCCCGGTCGGAGGCGGTGTCGGACCTCTCGGTGTGGAACCACCGTTACGCCGAGGCGATGCGCCCGGTGTACGCCGAACATTCCGAGGATCTCGACGTGATCACGCTGTTTGCCGACGCGCTGATGAACCTCACCCCGTGGCAGCTGTGGGACCAGCGCACCGGTGAGCCGGCCCCGGGATCCTTTGCTGTGGAGGCGCGTGCCGTACTTGACCACGCACTGGAACTGCCGGGCGGGCCGGATCACCCGGGCGTGCTGCACATGTACATCCACCTGATGGAGATGTCGTCCGTGCCGGAGCAGGCCCTGCCGATGGCCGATCGACTGCGCGATCTCGTCCCCGATGCCGGCCACCTCCAGCACATGCCCACGCACCTGGATGTCCTTTGCGGTGACTACTCCCGCGTGGTGTCCTCCAACGCGCGCGCGATCGAGGCGGATGAAAAGTCCGTGACGCGTTCCGGCCCGATGAACTTCTACACGCTCTACCGCTGCCACAACTATCACTTCAAGATCTACGGCTCGATGTTCCTCGGGCAGCGGGCAGTCGCGCTGCAGACGTGCAGCGAACTCGAGGCGGCGGTTCCTGAGGAGCTCCTCGGCGTGCAGGTGCCACCGATGGCGGACTGGCTCGAGGGCCTTCTCCCCATGCGCATGCACGTGCTGGTCCGCTTCGGCATGTGGCAGGAGATCCTCGACGCAGAACTGCCGAGGGACCCTGAGCTCTACTGCGTGACCACGGCGATGATGCACTACGCGAAGGCAATCGCCCACGCCGCCTCCGGCCGGCTGGAGGCAGCCGAGGCTCAGCGGGCGCTCTTCGAGGAGGCGGCGGGGCGGGTCCCGGAGTCGCGCACGCTGTTCAACAACACCTGTCAGGACATCCTTGCGGTGGCGGCCGCGATGTTGGAGGGCGAGGTGGAGTACCGCAAGGGCAACGTCGATGATGCCTACGCCGCGCTGCGGCGGTCGATCGAACTCGATGACAACCTTCCGTACGACGAACCCTGGGGGTGGATGCAGCCGACCCGACACGCCTACGGGGCACTGCTGTTGGAGCAAGGCCACGTCGAAGAGGCCGCAGCGGTGTATCGGGCCGACTTGGGCCTGGACGGCACCATCCCACGGTCCCAGCAGCACCCGAGCAACGTCTGGAGCCTGCACGGCTACCACGAGTGCCTGGTCCGGCAGGGCCGCGGGGGAGAGGCCGCCATCATCGAACAGCAGCTACGCCTCGCCCAGGCCAGGGCTGACGTCCCGATCAATGCCTCCTGCTTCTGCCGACTGTCGGCTGTCGGGGAATCGCCCTGTGGCACCGGGTTTGCCGGAGGCTGCCACTGACAGATCCCGCTGCCCGCGTGGACGGTCCGACGGCGGGACCGAAGCGGCACCGGCACACACAGCTCGTCCGGGAGGCGCTCGATACGGCAGTCACACAGCGCAACAAGTCCTTTCGCCGGCCTGTACCAGAGCAGTGCCGCGACTCCCACCGCCACTTGCGGCACAGACACCTGAGCGCGCAGATCGGGCAGGACAATGGGGCGCATGGTCAGGGGAGAGTGGACGTATGCCGGTACGGAGCTGGCGTGGCTCCAGGAGCGTCTCGACGAGTCTGATGGCGGGCAAGAGCACGTGGTGTCCGAGCTTGTGCCGGTCGGGTTCGAGGCGTACGTGCGCGTCTTTCACCGGTTCGAGGCCACGGACGGGTCGGGCCGTACCCGCACGTGGCAGGTGATGGCCGACGACCATGGCATCTCCTTCCACGCGGAGCTTTCGCATCTGTCGCTCCCCAACGAATGCCGCATACCAGGGGAGCTGCTGTGGCAGACAGAGGAAGGGGCTCTTGATGACCGCAGCCGGCGGGCGCTTGCGAGGCTCCTTGAGGCGGTAACGGGTGACCAGGCCGTCTACTTCGCTTATGACCTGGCGGCTCTCTGCCGTGGCGCGGAGGAGCCGCTTGTTTACTGTTCCTCGATGGCCGGCCTGGAGTCCGTGCGTGAGGGGACGGAGGAGACCGTGGGGGACAGCGGACCTGAGTTCTGGTGGCCGCAGGACCGCAGATGGGTGGTCACGACCGACTACGACCTTCTCTCTACGTACATCGGCTGCTCGGCTGCGACCGCTGAACTGATCCTGGGCGATGACGAGCTCGAGGCTCTGCCCGTCACACCCCGGACACGCGTCGACTGGTACGCCGACCGGCAACAGCCTCGGCCGTAAAAGCGATCCGCGGCCCAGCCGGCCGACGCTACGAGCCGCCGGACCGCGCTCACCAACGCGCGCTCGGTCACCACCCGGCTGTTTCACCCATGCCGAACAGGGCTACAACCACTGCCGGATCGGCAATTTCGGTGCCCCCCGGTGGAGGCGCGGGGTCACCCGGCCGCTTCTTTCAGTCTCTTGAGGTCCGCCCTGAGCTTGTCCTCCTGCTCGGAGTTGAGCGGGATGAACTGGGTGCTCGCCGTGATCTGGGCGTGATGCTCGACGAAGTATTCGACGAAGTCCTCCACCTCCGGACGCTTGAGCGCCTTGACGGTGGGATAGATGAACAGCGGCCGGGACAGCGGCTTGTATGTGCCGTTCTGCACGCTCGTGATGCTAGGGACGACACAGCCACCCCCACCGTTGATCATGAGGGATTTGAGGTCGCTCTGGTTCTCCTCGAAGTAGGAGAAGCCGAAGTAGCCCATTCCGCCCCGGGATCCGGAGACGCCCCGAACCGTGTCGTTGTCGTCCGCGGTGGACTTGTAGTCGGTGCGGGAGGCACCCTCTTTTCCGTTGATGGCCTTGGTGAAGTAGTCGAAAGTGCCCGAGTCGGTGTCTGGACCGAAGAGCTTGAGGGGCTCGTTGGGGAATCTCGGGTCGACCTGCTGCCAGTTCGTGATCCCAGAGCCGGGTTCCCAGATCTTCTTCAACTGCTCGGTTGACAGGCAGTCCACCCAGTGCACGTTCTTGTTGACCACGACGGTCAGAGCGTCATTGGCGACGGAGAGTTCGTCGTGCCTGACGTCGTTCTTCTCGCATGCCGCTTTCTCCGTGTCTTTGATCACGCGCGATGCATCGGCAATGTCCGTGGCGCCCGCACAGAACTTCTTGAAGCCCCCACCGGTCCCGGAGGTCCCCACGGTGACCTGGACCTTGGGCTGCTCATCGGCGTAGGACTCCGCGGCGGCCGTGGACAGCGGGGCGACAGTGCTGGAGCCGTCCACCGTCACCTTGCCCGCGAGTTCCTCGTCCTTTGCCGATCCGGACCAGGCATCGATGGTCCCGCATCCGCTCAACGCGAGGACGGTGATAAGGGCCAGTATGGTGATCCCGACGATCGCTCTCGGCCTCCTGGATGCATCCACGTTTCCCGTCCCTTGGCATCGGCCTAATGCAGACGGCTGGCGCGGAGGAATTGCCTGAGATGGTTCCCGGCCAGCAACTCGATAGAAGAGTGGCCATACGAATTCCAGGTGCACGGAGTGTGGCCCAGGAGTGAACCGTGGACGTGACCATATCGACGGTCCCTGTTACTGAGGGTGACTGCGACCTCTCTGGTCAGGGGATCCGGAACCCATGCTGGAACGGGGGGATCGCGCTGCGGCCCGTGCCTAGTTCAGCCTCCTCTCCGGGACACGCCTGTGCGTGATCGCCCCACGTCGAGGGAATCGCCGCCCGAACCGGCCACACCGTCGGCATGCCCGAGGGAGCCGCCGTACGGGACATGATCAGCACCTTCTCCGAGCATGATCAGTGCCTTCTCCGAGATGGACGAACGCCACGGCGGCCAGCACGGCCGCAGCGCCCTGGTCACCTACCTGCGCGATGACGTCGTCCCCTGTGCCGGGCCCGCTTCCCGCCCGCATCGACCTACAGGATCGGCCAGGGAGGGAGCGTGGGCTGTGCGGGAGAGGGAGCGGGTCCTGAGGCTGTCCATTCCGAGGGTTGCGACGGGCGGCAGTCAGGCCACCAGAGCGCGCCCGCGAGCTTCGTGGATGATCTGATCGGCAGTTTCGTCGGGAGTGAGAGCCGCGGTGTCGAACCACCAGCCGATCTCGCCGAGCTCGCGCTTCATGCCGGCGTCAAGGGCTTCATAGCCGTCGAAGTCGAACCGCTCGCGTGGATCCCTGATGGTGTTGCGGTGCCTGCACACGTTGATGCCCGGCGCAAGGACGACGAACAGGACCTGCCGAGCCGGGAGAAGGCTCAAGAAGAAGTCCAATTGCCTGCGGTCGGGAATCACCCAGTCGATCACGGGCGTGAAGCCGGCATCGGTGAAGTTGTTCGCCAGTATGCACAGGTTGCGGTTACACAGCTCCACTTGCCGCGCTGCTTCGTCGGCAGGTTCGCCCAGGGCTCCGACACGACCACTGACGATCAGCCTGCTGATCTGGTCGCCGTCGAGCCGGGCGGAGCGTGGCAGGCGCTGGGCGACAAGCCTGGTCACCGTCGACTTCCCGGCCCCGGGCATCCCCGTCACGATCAGGCAGCTCGACGTCTCAGCAGCGATCATGCCGGCAGCCTGTCAAAGGGGCGTGCTGGTCGACAACCGCCTTCCCAGGGCGTGATCACTGGCTCAGGAGAGGGGATGAGCTGCCTGGGCTGGGCGGCCGGGTGCGCCATTACTGGCGGTCTCGCCTTCCTCTCCCGCAACATCATCCCCGACCAGTTCACCACCTGGTTCGGCATGAAGCCGGCCACCGGCGGTCGTGTGGTCGGCGCTCGGGCCGACCGAGGACCACGGAGCAGGGTGGTCCCTTCCGACGTTCGTGACGGTGTCGCAGACGAAAGTTGCTAGTGGCCCGGACGCAGGCGGTGGTGCGGTTGTCGGCATGATCGAAACCTTCCATCTCACGAAACGACATCGAGCGATCACCGCTGTCGATGACCTCTCGCTCACCGCCCCGGACGGGAAGGTGACCGGATTCGTCGGACCTAACGGCTCGGGCAAGACGTCCACGATGCGTATGTTGGTCGGCTTGGACCGTCCGACCTCCGGCAGCGCCACCATCGACAGGCGTCCGCTGCGGGAAGGCCGGCGGCCGCAACATGTGGTGGGGGTCGTCCTCGATGCGCGCAGCGCGCCGGAGGGCATGAAGGCAAGGGCTCACTTGCGTTGGCTGGCTGCCGCCGGCCGCATTCCCGATCGGCGGGCCGATGAGCTGCTGGAAGAGGTCGGCCTCGCCTCGGCGGCGTCACGGACGATCGGCGCCCTCTCGATGGGGATGCGGCAGCGCCTCGGGATCGCGGCGGCCCTGCTGGGCGACCCGGGCACGCTCATTCTGGATGAGCCGGTCAACGGGCTCGACCCCGACGGTGTGCGATGGCTGCGCAGTCTCGTGCGCCGGCTCGCGGCGGAGGGCCGCTGCGTACTGGTCTCGAGCCACCTGATGGCCGAGATGCAGCAGACAGCGGACCGCGTGGTCGTGATCGGGGCGGGGAAGCTGCTGGCCGAGTTCGAATCGGCGATCTGGACGAGCAGACCTCGCTTGAAGACGCCTACATGAGCTCACCGCGGGCGTCGCCCAGTACCGTGCCGGCACGACGGGGGGGGGACCGGGCGTTGAGTGCCCCGGTACCCGTCGGGACCACCCAGGCGCCGGGGATCGAGGCGACGTTCCTCTCGGAGTGGCGCAAGATGCGTGCTCTGCGTTCGACCCCGATCGGCGTCGTGGTGATGCTGCTGGTCAGTGCCGGTGTCGGGGTCTTCCTGACGTTGGTCGGTGACAGCGGGGCCATCGCCAAGGCGCAAGCGCGGGGGGACTATTCGGTCATCTTCTACAGCTCGGGGGTGACCACATGGGCGTTCGCGTTCCTGGCCGCGGGTTTCGTCGCCTCAGAGTTCCGCGGGATGGGCGAATCGACGTTCGTGGCGACCACCCGGCGCGGCGTGTCCTCGCCGTCAAGCTCCGGGAGCGGTAGCGCCTCCAGCGGTCACGACCTGAGGTACGGCACAAGCCGGACCGGCGATATTCCATCGGCGTTTAGGGACGGCTGCACCGGTCTTGGTGGCGAAGGTGCGGTCGACGGGCACCTTCGCCGTCCGGCACCGCTCGCGGTCCCCGTACCGGCGTCGGCCGCCGGCCAGCGGCCGTGTTGGAGCAGGCGGGATCACCCTTCGGAGGAACAACTCTCCCAGCTCGTCCGGCACCATGCGCTCGACCAACTGTTCATGGGGGAGTGGGTGGTTGGGGTGAATTGTGTCAGGGGGTTTATGGGAATTTGCGCGGTGGCTGCTGCCACTTGCGCGGGTGGGGTCCGGGGCCGCACGGTTCGGGGCGGTCCTGTACGTGCACAGCGCCGCAGGCGGTGACGTTTGCGAGCGTCGGCGCCGCAGTACCGCGGGTCACCATCGGCCGACCGAGGCAATGGCGGCCGTCAGCGCCAAGGACAGTGCGGCGTACAGGGCGTCGGCCTTCGTGAAGCGCATTACGGTGCGCTCGGTGCGATGCTGGTGGGCGCCGAAGCCGCGGGCGTCCATCGCCAGTGAGACCCGCTCGGCGTGCCGGATGCCACCGGCCATGAGGGGCACCATCATGCGTGCCCATCGGCGCGCGGCGTTCAGCGGGCCGCGGCCTACAGTTGCCCCGCGGGTGCGGTGGGCGTCCTGGATGGTTGCGGCCTGTGCGCGGAAGACTGGGACGAACTGCAGCCCAGCCAGGGCCGCGTAGGCGAAGCGATAGGGGACGCGGGCCTGCGTGACGAGTGCGACGCGCAGCCGCTCGGGTGAGGTTCCGGCACCGGCCAGCAGGGACAGGACGACGATCGCCCCGAGCCGGAAGGCGATGAGTGCCCCGTAGCGCACGGCGCCTTCGCTGAGGTTCAGCGGTCCCCAGGAGACGGCCGTCGGGGTGCCGGCGGCCGTCTCCGCCGAGGCGAGCAGCGAGAACAGCACGGTGAACCAGCACAGGGCGAGACCGGCAACGGCCAGCGCCGCCACGGCGGGCCCGGGACGGGGCAGGGTCCCCGCGAGGTAGGCCACCGCCGCAGCGCAGAGCAGGCCCGCCGGTACGCGTGGGTCCTGGGCCAGGTAGGCGACGCCCATGGCCAGGAGGGCGACACCGAGCTTCACCAGCGGGTTGATGTGGCCTAGGAAGCCGCGGTGGGAAGGCGGAGGCGGGAGGGGGCCGGGTGTACCGGTGCCTGCGGAGTGGGTCGCGTGCGTCATGTCCGGTCCTGCTTGCGTCATGTCGGGTCCCGTTCGAAGGCGTTGGCTGGCAGATCCCGGAAGCCGCAGACCCGGCCCCATGAGGGATACCGACCGGCCAGTATGGAGGCGAACCTGCGTACTGGCGGGGGACGAAGGCCCGCCCGCTCCAGCAGCGCGTCGTCGCTCAGGAGCTCCCGCACTCCTCCCTGGGCGAGCAGGCGGCCGTCGGCCAGTACCGCGAGCTGCGTGGCGTGGTCGGCCACCAATTGCAGGTCATGGGTGACGGCCACCACAGTGGTGCCCGCTTCACGTATCTGTGCGACCAGCTCGAGCAGTTCTCGGCTGCTGGCCTGGTCCTGGGCGAACGTGGGCTCGTCCATCAGCAGCAACGCGGGACGGGTGATCAGGGCGGTCGCGACAGAGAGGCGGCGCTTCTCCCCGTGCGAGAGGAGGAAGGGGCTGCGGTCGGCGTGAGCGGTCAGACCGAAACGCTTCATGGCGTCGGCCACACGGTCTGCGGTCTCTTTCTCGCCCACTCCGCCGACTTGCAGGCCGTGCGCGAGCTCGGCCAGGACCGAACCGGTGACAAACTGGTGCTCCGGATTCTGGAAGACGTATCCCATCCGGGACGGGGACCGCACCGTTTGCTTTCTGCTGACAGGCTGACCATCCACCAGCACTGCTCCCGACGCCGGGCGTATGAGTCCCGCCATGGTGCGCAGCACCGTGGTCTTTCCCGCCCCGTTGGGGCCGACGACGGCGAGGAAGTCACCGGGCGCAGCGGCAAGGGAGACCTCCTTGAGCACGGTCCGGCCGTCGCGGCGCACGGTCACCTCGCGGAGCGCTGCTGCCGGGCCGTCACCGTCCGGCGTACGGATGGCGTCGCCGGTGCCCACCGGACGCGGCGGCTCCGGGACGGCCGCATGGGCGAGGACCGATTCGGCGAGGTCTTCCGGTGTCAGCGGCGGGTCCGTGGCTTCGGCGAGCGGGAACCCGGTGCGCTCCGCGATCTCCACAGCTGCCGGACGCCAGCAGCCCAGTTCGTGGAGCAGTCGGGCATGGCGGCCGAAGACCTGTCCGGGCGGGCCTTCGGCACGTACCCGGGCCCGGGCGTCGAGCACGATGACGCGGTCGACCGCGGATACGGCGTCGTCCAGCTGGTGTTCGATGAGCAGCGTCGTGGTGCCCTCGGTGCGTGTGCGGGCCAGTACGCGGTAGAAGTCGCGGACTCCGAGGGGGTCCAGATTGGCCGTCGGCTCGTCGAGGACCAGCACTGCGGGGCGTAGCGCCAGCGCGCAGGCGAGCGCCAGTCGTTGCCGCTGGCCGCCGGAGAGGGTGCCCGGATCGCGGGCAAGCCCTGCCGGGTCCGTGCCCAGTCCCACGGTGCGCAGTGCCGCGACAGCGCGCGGGACGATCTCCTCGGCCGGCACAAGAATGTTCTCCAGGCCGAAGCACACCTCATCCAGCACGCTGCGCGTGACCACCTGGGCGTCGGGATCCTGGAAGACCATGCCGACCTCCGCACACAGACGGGCGACCGTCGTGGTGCGGCTGTCCATGCCGCGAACGGTGACGGTGCCGTCCAGGTCGGCGGGAACGCTGTGCGGAACGAGCCCGTTCAGGGTGAGCGCGAGGCTTGACTTCCCCGCGCCGGAGGGACCGAGTAGCAACACGGTCTCGCCGGTGCGCAGTTCCAGATCCGTGCCGTCGCCCGTCCAGTCCTCGGATGCGTGATGACGTACCCGGACCCGGTGCAGCCGGACCAGTGGTTCGGCGCCCGGGAGAGCGGGGTCACCGGGCGGCTTCGGATGCGTCCGCGTACGCTCCATCAGCTGCGACCCTCCGTGGCCGAGCCGGGCGTGGGGGAGTCGGGCGCACGGTGCACGACCGTGCCGACACCGGCCTTGCGCAGCCGCGCGGCCAGCCGTGCCGATGCGACGGCGAAGACAACGGAGCTGGCCAGCGCGGCGACGATCATGCTGATGAGTACCAGCGGGGAGAGGCTGTTGAAGCCGAGGAACCCGGCTGTCCACAGGCCACTGATCACGCCGATCACCGCTCCGGAGAGGGCGAACATCCCGGTGCCGAGGCGGCGGAAACGCGTGATGAGGAAGGGCAGTTCCAGCAGCAGCCCCCACAGCGCCATCATCACGATCATGAAAGGCCCGTAGCCGGAGCCGAAACCGGCCACCAGGCCGGAGACGGTACTGGCCATGATGCCGGCGCCCGCCCTCGGCAGCAGGGCGACCGCGACGAGCGCGGGGAGCACCCACAGTCCGTAGCAGAGCGCTACCAGTACCGGGAGCGCTGCCGTCGCGTTGGCCAGCAGGTTCGCCGGGATCAGGACGAGGCCGAACGCGGCGCCGACGGCCACACAGGTCATGGATGTCCGGGTGTTGAAGGGTACGGCGTTCGAGGCCATGGCGACTCCAAGGTCGTGACTGGGTGACTGGGGCATGAGCGGTGCTCGGGGCCGTGAACGTGCGTACGTACGCGGCAGGTTGGGGTGCACCTGTGCCGGGCGGGGCAAGCGCGGCGACAGTTTATAGTATTGACAATCATTTTCAATAAGCCTTGTATGGGGTTGCGCGCCCATGCCGCTCCCGCACCTCTGGGCGATCGACGCACCGCGTGCACCGGGCGTGCGCTGCGGGCGGCCATGGAGCGGCCAAGGAGAGGAGAAGCTGTACGTGACGGACCGATGGTTGCGCTGCCGAACAGCGCGCACCGGCGCTGAAGTCCGCGTTGTCTGCCTGCCCCACGCCGGCGGCACGGCCGGTCCGTACGCGGCGTGGGGGACGGGGCTGCCGGAGAGCGTCGAGCTCTCCGCGGTGCAGTACCCCGGGCGCGAGGACCGGATCTCGGAGCCGCCGGTGGGGGAGCTGGAGCCGCTGTTGTCCGGCTTGTGCTCCGCGCTGCTGCCGCTCACCGACCGCCCACTGGTGCTGTTCGGGCACAGCCTCGGAGCCCTGGTGGCGTATGAGGCTGCCCGTCGCCTGACGGCACTGGGCGCCGCGCCGGCGCATCTGGTCGTCTCCGGGCGCCGCGCCCCGTCGCTGCCCGTCGGCGGTGATCTGCACACCCGCTCCGACGACGCTCTGGTCGCCGAGCTGCGCAGGCTGGGCGGCACCCACGACGCACTGCTGCGCGACCCGGTCTTCCGCTCGGTGTATCTGCCCGCCGTCCGCGCCGACTTCCGGCTCGCCGAGACCTACCAGCACGTGCCGGGACCGCCGCTGGACTGTCCTGTGACGGCCGCGATCGGCGACAGCGACACCGAGGTCGACAGCCCGCAGGCGGAGCGCTGGTCGGACCACACCGCCGGACGGTTCGCGCTGCGGACCTTCTCCGGCGGTCACTTCTACTTCAACCCCGGCCGGGAGCCGGTGCTGGGCCTGCTGCGGGACGTCGCCCGCTCGGCCGGCACTCCCGCCGTCCCCGGCCGCTCCGCGGAAAGCGAGACACTTTCGTGAGACACCAGCACGTCCTGCTCGAACGGCAACTCCTGTTCGACGGCGATCCCGTCGCCACCGCAGCCGCGTTGAGCGCGGAGACGGCCGAGCCGTACCTCCTGTACGAGTCGGGCGGTGCGGTCTCCTGGGCGGAGGGCGAGGCGGCCGTGGTGGAGGTCGGCGCCGATACGGTCCGGCTGAGCGGACGGGCCGCACCGCAGGAACGAAGCGTGCCCGCCGGGACCCATCCGCTGGCCACCGCCGGGCAGCTGCTGGACTCGCTCGCCGAGGGCGGCGCGGGTGTACACGGATGGATAATGTTCGAACTCGCCCACGCCTGCCTGGGCGTTGCCCCTGCGGGGCGGCCACTGGCCCGGTTCGTCCTGCCCGAACGGGAGGTCCGGCTGGGCGCTTCGGGGACGATCCTGCGAGCCGCGGACATCGGCGGCCTGGATGTGCTGGAGCGCCGCCTGTACGCGGCGGCCGAACGTGCCGAGGCCCCGGCCGCCTCCCGGATCAGCGTGGACCTGGACGAGAACGCGGCGCGTTACCAGGACGGCGTCCGTGCCGCAGTGCGTGCCATCCGGGCCGGAGAACTGGACAAGGTCATCCTCTCCCGGACAGTGCGGGTTCCCGGCGCTGTGGACCTGCCCGCCACCTATCTGGCGGGGCGCCGCTCGCATGAGCCCGCCCGGTCCTTCCTGCTGGCCCAAGGCGGTTGGGAGGCTGCCGGGTTCAGCCCCGAGATCGTCGCCAGGGTCGGCGCCGACGGCACCGTCACGGCGCAGCCCCTGGCCGGAACCCGCGCGCTGACCGGAGACCGGGCCCGGGACGCGGCACGCCGCGCCGAGTTGTACCGCGACGCGAAGGAGGTCTACGAACACGCCGTCTCCGTGCGGCTCGCCCAGGCCGAACTGGAGACGGTGTGCTCCGCGGGGACCGTACGCACCGAGGAGTTCATGGCCGTCAAGGAGCGCGGCAGCGTGCAGCACCTCGCCTCCGTGCTGCACGGCCGGCTCTCGCCCGGAGCCACCCGGTGGGACGCGCTCGCCACGCTGTTCCCCGCGGTCACCGCCTCGGGTATACCCAAACCGGCCGCCGCTGAGCTGATCCGTCGCACCGAAGGAGAGGCACGGGGCCTCTACAGCGGTGCGGTCGTCACCCTGGATGCCGAGGGTGTCCTGGACGCCGCGCTCGTCCTGCGCGCCGTACTGCGCCGCGACGGCCGCACCTGGCTGAGGGCGGGCGCCGGGATCGTCGGCGACTCCACACCGGAGCGGGAGTTGGAGGAGACCCGGGAGAAACTGCGGGCGGTCAGCGGCCACTTGGTCCCCGCTCCGGCGCCGGAGCAGCCGGCCCGTACTCGGCCCATGGCCACCGTGGAGGCCGCCTCATGAGCGCCCCGCGGCGACCGCTGCGGGTGGTCGTGGCCGGAACCGCCTTCGGCCGGATCTACCTGGATGCCGTACGTGCCGACCCGGCCGGCTTCGAACTCACCGGCGTACTGGCCCGCGGCGGCGACTACTCCCGCAACCTGGCCCGCCGGGCGGGCGTTCCGCTGTACACCGCAGCCGACCAGATACCCGACGACACCGATGTGGTGTGCGTCGTCGTCCGGTCCGGGGCGACCGGAGGCCCCGGCTCCGAAATCGCACGTGCCGTACTGCGGCGCGGCATGCATGTGCTCCAGGAGCACCCCGTACACCCCGGGGAACTCGCGGACAACATCCGGGCAGCGCGCGAGGGGGATGCGGCCTACGCGGTCGGCACCCTCTACCCGGACCTGGCGCCGGTGCGCGCGTTTCTCGCGGCAGCCGAGGTGCTGCGCGCCCGCGTTCCGGTCCGGTTCGTGGACGCCGCCTGCAACAGCCAGGTCGCCTACCCGCTGCTGGACGTACTCGGCCGAGCCGTCGGCAGCCTGCGCCCCTGGGCGTTCGACGCCGACGCGGCGCCCGGCCCGGAACTCGCCGGCCCCGCACAGGGGCCGCAGCCGTTCCGGACGCTGCATGCCGTGACGGGCGGGATCCCGGTCACCCTCCGGGTGCAGAACGAGGTGCACCCCGACGACCCGGACAACCACTCCCACCTGCTGCACCGCATCGCACTGGGCACCGATGCCGGGGTGCTCACCCTCGCCGACACCCACGGTCCCGTCCTGTGGAACCCCCGGCTGCACGCCCCCCGGGACGCGACCGGCCGCCTGGTGCTCTCCGGACCCGGTACGGAGCGTCTGGCCACGCCCTCCACTGTCCAGCTGTACGGCGCCGCCGACAGCTACCACCAGGTGTTCGCCCGGCTGTGGCCGGAAGCCGTGCTGGCCGCCTTGCACCGGCTGCGGGACGCGATCGCCGACCCGGCGCTGCGCCCCGTCGCCGGTCAATGGGCGCTGTCCGTCTCCCGCTGCTGGGCCGACCTGACGGCACGGCTGGGCATGCCGGAGCTGATCCGGCCCGGCGAACCGCCGACAGTGCCGGTGACCGAGCTGGAGAGTGCGGTCGCCTCCGCCGTCGCCTCCGCCTCCGCGGGGGGTGTCACCCGATGAGCGACAGCATCCCGGCCCCCGGCGGTGGGGCCACCCTCGGCTGCAGTCACGTCCTGCTCCGGGTGCACGATCTGCCCCGGGCGGTGGCCGACTTCCGCGCCGCCGGGTTCGAGGTTGCCTACGCCACCGCGCCGGAGGACAAGGCGCTGCACGCCCATGTGTGGTTCCCCGAGGGGCCGGTGATCGAGCTGCTCAGCACGCCGCGCGGCGCTCGCTGGTTGCGGCTTCCGGTCAGCCTCCGCTTCGGGCGGGGAGCGGGCGGGCGGATGGTGCGCTGGGCGCGGCAGGAGGAGGGCTTCTGCGATCTCGCGCTGCTCGTCGATCAAGCCGCTCTCATCGCCCGGCTGCGTGAACTGGCCGCACAGGGCGTGCCGTTCGGACGCATCGTGCGCTGGAACCGCCGCCGCCCGGACGGCGCCACCACCCGCTTCAGCTTCGCCTACCCGCGCGCCGGACGGCTGCCGTTCCTGGTCACGCCCTACGACCCGCCGCAGCATCCGGCTCACGTACGGCATCCCAACGGTGCGCGGGCGCTGACCACCGTCGTGCTCGGTGTCAGTGCGGCGGACCTGCCCGCCGTACGGCGGCTGGTCGGCGACGCACCCGGCATCCGGCTGGAGGAGGCCCCCACCACCGGCGTACGCGCCCTCCACCTGGCCGGACTGACCGCACCGCCTCAACCGGAACTGCTGCACGGCGCCGTACTCCGCCCCGCCGGTGCCGAAGTACCGCACACTCCACACCACGAGGGACCGAGCACATCATGACCGCACCCACCACCACCGCCACGACGGCGGCCGGCATCATCGACGAACTGCTCGCCCTCGGCGTCGAGTTGTGGAGCGACGAGGGACAGATCCGGTTCCGTTCGCCGCAGGGCGTGCTGACCGCGGAACGGCGGGAGGCACTGCGCGCCCACAAGGCGGAGATCGTCGCGCTGCTGGAGGCCGAGGGCACGGCCGGCACGGTCGTCGCCGATCCCGAGGCCGCGGCCGAACCCTTTCCGCTGACCGATGTGCAGACCGCCTACCTGCTGGGACGCCGTGACTCCTTCGGACACGGCGGGGTCGCCTGCCACGGCTATCTCGAGGTCGGATACCCGTCACTCGACCCGCGCGCCCTGGAGGACGCCTGGAACGCGCTGATCGCCCGGCACGGGATGCTGCGCGCCGTCGTCTCGGAGGACGGCTACCAGCGCGTACTGCCCGAGGTGCCGCGCTGCCGGATCGCCGTCACCGACCTGCGTGAGAAGTCGGAAGTGGTGGCGGACCACTTCGAGTCCGTACGTGCGCAGCTGGGACACCGTACGTATGACACCACCCACTGGCCCCTGTTCGAGCTGCGGCTGAGCCGCACCCCGGACGGCGATGTACTGCACTTCTCCCTTGACTCCCTGGTGGCCGACTGGGGCAGCGCGGCCATCCTGCTGGACGAACTGGATGTCCTCCTGGCCTCCGACGACCCGGCCGACACCTCGTCGCTGCCGCAGCCCGCCATCTCGTTCCGCGACTACGTCCTCGCCGAACGGGGCCTGCGCGAGACCGCGCGCTACCGCCGCGACCGGGACTACTGGCGATCCCGTCTCTCCGCCCTGCCCGCGGCACCCGACCTTCCCCTCGCCACCGGCCCGCAGGCCGGGACCCAGGGCCCGCCCCGCTTCGAGCGGCTCACCCACCGGATGGCCGCCGACGCCTGGGACCGGCTGCGCGCCCACGCCGCCGAGCGCGGGCTGACCCCCACCAACGTGGTGCTCGCCGCCTACGCCTCGGTGCTGGACCGGTGGAGCCGCCGCTCGTCGTTCACCGTCAACCTCACCCTGCTCAACCGGATGCCGCTGCACCCCGATGTGGACCGGCTGGTCGGGGACTTCACCTCCGTCACCCTGCTGGCAGTCGACGGCCTGGCGGACAGCGGGTTCGCCGAGCGTGCGGCCCGGCTGGGGGAGCGGCTGTTCGCCGACCTCGACCACCGGCTGTACTCCGGCATCGAGGTGATCCGTGATCTGACCCGGGAGCGCGGCTCCGAAGCCGCCCTCATGCCGTACGTCTTCACCAGCGCGCTCGGCTGCGGCCCCGGCTCCTCGGCCGAGAGCGGACGCACCCTGGGCGTGGGCATCACCCAGACACCGCAGGTCTTCCTCGACTGCCAGGTCGGCGACGGCTCCGGGGAGCTGGAGGTCAACTGGGACGTACGGCAGGGGATCTTCCCCCACGGCATGGTCCAGGACATGCTCGAAGCGTTCGCCGCGCTGCTCACCTCCCTCGCCGACGACCCGGAAGCCTGGGACCGGCCTGATGCGGTCGCGCTGCCCGACTGGCAGATACGCGAACGTCAGCAGGCCAACGACACCGCAGGGCCGCTCCCCGACCGTCTGCTGCACCAGGGATTCTTCGCCCAGGCGGACCGCACCCCCCACGCGCCGGCGCTCGTCGGCTCCTTCGGCACGGTGACCTTCGGTGAACTCGCCCGCCGCGCGGGCGCGGTGGCCGAAGCGCTGCACGCGTCCGGATGTGCGGCGGGCGACCGGGTGGCGGTGGTGACCGACAAGGGCCCCGAGCAGGCCGCCGCGGTGCTCGGCACGCTGCTGGCCGGCTGCGGCTACGTCCCCGTCGACACCACCCAGCCCGCACTGCGCGCCCACCGGCTCCTCACCGACGCGCAGGTGCGGCACGTGCTCACCCAGTCGTGGGTGACAGCGCAAGAGTGGCCCGAGCACCTCGGGCACACTGACGTCGACCGCCTGGAACCCGTGGCCCGCATACCGGCAGCGCAGGACGCGTACCCGGGCCCGGACCCGGACCCGGACGCTCCCGCGTACGTGATCTACACCTCCGGCTCCACCGGCGACCCCAAGGGCGTGGTCACCTCGCACCGAGCCGCGGTCAACACCCTGGACGACATCACCGAGCGGTTCGGCATCACAGGCCAGGACCGGGTGCTCCAGCTCGCCCAGCTCGGCTTCGACCTGTCGGTGTACGACGTCTGCGGCGCTCTCGCCGCGGGTGCCGCGCTCGTGCTGCCCGACCCGTCCCGGGGCGCGGACCCCTCGCACTGGGCGGAGCTGGTGGCCACGCACGGCGTCACCGTGTGGAACTCGGTCCCCGCCCAGCTCCATATGCTCGCCGACTACTTGACCGGTGAAGGCGGCGACCTCTCCACGCTGCGGCTCGCGCTGCTGTCGGGCGACTGGATCCCGGTGACGCTGCCCGCGCGCATCGGCAGCCACGCGCCCGGCCTGGAGCTGATCTCCCTCGGCGGCGCGACCGAGGCCGCGATCTGGTCGATCCACCACCCCATCACGGAGGCCGACGCGGAGCGGACCAGCATCCCGTACGGCCTGCCCCTGCGCAATCAGGGCTTCCGGGTGCTCGACGAGGAGGGACGGGACTGTCCCGTCTGGGTGCCGGGGGAGTTGTGCATCACCGGGGACGGGCTCGCCCTCGGCTACTTCGGTGACGAGGAGCTGACGGCCCGTCGCTTTCCCCGCCATCCGCGCGACGGTCAGCGGCTGTACCGGACCGGAGATGTGGGCCGGTATCTGCCCGGCGGGGAGATCGAGTTCCTCGGCCGGGAGGACACCCAGGTCAAGCTGCGGGGCCACCGGATCGAACTGGGCGAGGTCGAGGCCGCCCTGCTCGCCCATCCCGGAGTCGGCACCGCCGCCGCGGTAGTGAGCACCGGTGACAGCGACCGGATACTGCTCGGCTTCGCCGAACCCGCCCGCCGAGCCCCCGACGACGCGCACGCGACGAACACCCGCCTGCGTGAGGCGGCGGCCCGCTACGCCGACCGGCAACTGACCGGCGTCGACCGGAGCACAGTCGCTGAGCACCATGCCGCACTCCACCACGCAGCGCACCTGACGATGCTGCACGCGCTGCACAGCCGTGGCGCCTTCGTCGACCAGGCGAGAGCGCATACCGCGGACGAGGTACTGGAGTCCGCCCGCGTCGCGCCACGGCACCGCTGGCTGGTACGGCGCTGGCTGGCCTCCCTGACCGGCGCAGGGCTGCTGGGCAGGGATGCCGAGGGCCGGTACCGCGCCGCCCGCCAGGTCACGGAGCACGAGGTGGCCGAAGCATGGGAGCGCACCGCGGAAGGGGTGAGCCACGGCCTGTGCACGCCCGCGTATGTGGCCTACCACCGGGCACACGCCGACCGGCTCGACGCGCTGCTGGACGACACCCTCAACCCGTTCGAACTGCTCTTTCCAGAGGGCGAGGATGCCCCGGCGCACGCCGTGTACCGGGACGACGCGCTCTCCCGTTACCTCAACCATGCAGCCGCCGCACTCGTGCACCGCGCCGCCGCCGACCACCGGGCGCAAGGGCCACTGCGGGTCGTGGAGTTGGGCGCCGGTACCGGCGCCACCACCGCGGCCGTGCTGCCGCTGCTCGACGGCTTCGACGTGGACTACCTCTTCACCGACATCAGCCCGTCCTTCCTGCCCCGCGCCAGGAAGACGTTCGAGGGCACCGGTCTGCGGTACGGCGTCTTCGACGCCGACGGCGAACTGCTGCCCCAGGGGCTGCTGCCCAACTCCGCGGACGTGGTGGTGTGCGTCGGCATGCTCAACAGCGCGCACGACACCAGGCAGGCGGTGCGCACCGCCGTGGAGCTGCTGTCTCCTGGCGGGCTCCTGCTTGTCACCGAACCGACCGCGGAGCACCCGCACATCCTGCTCACCCAGGGCTTCATGATGGAGCCGACGGGCGGCGACCGGGAGCTGGGGCAGTGCCCGCTGCTGACGGAGGGCCGCTGGCGGCACCTGTTCGCCGAGGCGGGTCTGGAGGACGTGCTCGCCCTCCCCGGCACGGACCACGCCCTCGATGCTGCCGGGCACCGGCTGTTCGTCCTGCGGGCCAAGGCCGACCGGGCAGCCCTGCGCCCCGACGAGCTGACCGCGTTCTTGGCCGAGCGGCTGCCCGCGCCCATGGTGCCCACCCACCTCCAGCTCGTCGACGCCCTCCCCACCACGGCCAACGGCAAGATCGACCGCAGGTCCCTCGCCCTGCGCCTCCCCGGGGAACTCGCCGGAGCCGCCATGCCTGGCCCCGCCGAACAGGGCGGCCTGGAAGGCCAGTTGTGCGCACTGTGGGCAGCTGCTCTCGGCGCGGCTGCAGTCCGGCCCGACGACAACTTCTACGACCTGGGCGCCGACTCGCTGATCCTGGCCCGGGTCGCGGGACGGCTGCGCGAGGAGATCCCCGAGGCCGCCTCCTTCAGCTACGACGCCCTGCTGCGCCAGATGCTCAACGAGCCCACCGTCACGGCCCTGGCCCGGGCCCTGCGGCAAGCGACCGAGCCCCTTGCCGAGGCCCGGGGCGAAGCGCCGGACACCACCGGCAACGCCCTGCTGGTCCCCTTCGGCGGCAGCCACGGCACGGAAGGCGCAGCGGAGAGGGACGGCACCGTGCGGGTGATGTTCCACGCGGCGCTGGGCACGCTCGACTACTTCCAGCACCTCGGCCGCGCCCTCGCCGGACAGGACCTTGGACCCGTGATCGGCGTCGCCGTCGCGGACGCCGGGAAGTACACCGCGACCGAACCGGAACGCCTGGTGGCCACCGTCGCCGATCAGTACGCCCGGCGGCTGGCCGACGAGGGCTGGACCCGCTTCCAGCTCATCGGCTACTGCCTCGGCGGACTGCTGGCCACCGAGGTGGCCCGCAGGCTGACCGAACGCGGGCTGCAGGTGGTGGATCTGACGCTGGTCGACAGCATCCCGATGTTCTTGGCCACCGACGAGGAACTCGCCTACGAGTCCATCTTCGTCCCCAACCTCGGGCTGGACCCGGTGCCTGCGGTCTTCGGGCCCGACGTTGCCGCCGCCGACGTCTACCGCGCCGTGGAACTGCTCACCGAACGCCACGACGGCGCGATCCCCGCCGGAGCCCTGGCCGCACTCGACGGCGACCCCGGGCTGGCCGCCGTCGCTGCGGCCGCCCGCCGTGCCGCAGCCCGCGACCAGGACGAGCGGCTGGCCGGATACGCCCGCGCAGCGCAGGACAACGCCCAGGTCCCGGTCGACGCCGAACTGGTGCCGGCGCTCTTCCGTACATGCCGGCACAGCATGAAGGCCGCTCACCTCGAACTGGAGCCGTACGCCGGGGACATGACGTTCCTCCGCGCCAAGGAGCAGCAGTCCTTCGGGGTCACCGGAGGCGTCGGGCACCTCGCCGCACCGTTCTGGGAGCGCACCTGCCTGGGCCGGTTCACCGTCACCGACGTGCCCGGCAACCACTTCAGCGTCATCGAGCCGCCCCACGTCCACACCGTCGCCGAACACCTGGCCGCCCCGCTTCGCGCGGCCGGCACCACGCCGCGAGGAGGCGGCCGATGACACAGACACAGGCACAGGCAGAGACTTCAGAAACGTCACCACTTGAACCGGTGACGAAAGAACAGGACCCCCGGCCCGCCACTCAGCCCACGGAGCCGGACAGGGACGAGCAGCGCGAAACCGCCCGCGCCCTGAAGGAACTGCGGCGCCC
Source organism: Streptomyces sp. 8N114 (assembly GCF_052245835.1). NCBI lineage: Bacteria > Bacillati > Actinomycetota > Actinomycetes > Kitasatosporales > Streptomycetaceae > Streptomyces > Streptomyces sp. 8N114. The sequence continues at coordinate 267,398 of NZ_JBQQBT010000007.1, forward strand.
CGTCGCCTGGATGACCCGGCTCGGCGTCGTCCTGGGCGGCATCGGCGCTCTGACGACCCTGATGCCGTTCGTCGGCATCGCCGAAATCGGCCGCGCGCTGCTCGCCGAAGGACCGCTGGACCGCGGCCGGGTCGTCACGGCTGCCGTCGTCGTCGCCGTCACCTTGGTGCTGGGCTGGAGCTGCAACGGTGCGGCGCTGTGGATCACCCATCTCGCCGACGGCAGACTCCAGGCGGATCTGCGGCGGCGCATGGTGGGCAAGCTCGGCAGGGTCCCGCTGGGCTGGTACTCCGCCACCACCTCGGGGCGGGTGCGCAAGGCTGCCCAGGAGGATATCGACGACCTGCACCATATGGTCGCCCACCACGACGTCGAACTGTCGGGCGCGATCGTGCTGCCGGTGGCCGGGCTGGGCTATCTGTGCTGGGTGGACTGGCGGCTGGCCCTGCTCGCCCTGGTCACACTCCCGGTGTACTTCACCGCGTACGCCTTCATGATGCGCGGCTTCACGGACAAGATGCGTCAGCTGGACGCCGCCTTCGGGCGGGTCAGCGCCGCCGTCGTGGAGTTCGTCCACGGCATCTCGGTGGTGAAGGTCTTCGGCGGCACTCGCCGGGCCCACGCCGGATACCGCGATGCGGTGCGCGCCTACAGCGACCAGTACACCGGCTGGGTGCGGCCGGTGCTGAAACTGGAGGCGTACACCTCCATGGCGCTGTCCGTCCCGGTGATCGCCCTCGTGGGACTCGCGGGCGGCACATGGTTCACCGCCCAGGGCTGGGTCACCCCCGCGGACGTCCTCGCCGAGATCCTCGTCGCGGCTGTGCTCCCCTCCACCCTGCTCACCCTGAACCAGGGCCTGACGGCGCAGCGCAAAGCAGTTGCCGCCGCCGGCCGGATCACCACACTGCTGGGCACCCCGGAACTTCCGGAGGCCGACAGCCCGCACAGCCCGCAGGGGAACGACGTGGTGTTCGACAACGTCACCTTCGGCTACGAGCAGGGCACCCCCGTGCTGCACGGCATCAGCCTCACCTGCCGCCCCGGCACCGTGACGGCGCTCGTCGGCGGCTCCGGCACCGGCAAATCCACCCTCGCAGCGCTGGTCCCGCGCTTCCACGACGTCGACAGCGGCACGGTCCGCATCGGCGGGACGGACGTGCGGGAGATCGCGCCCCGCGACCTGTACCGGCACGTGGGATTCGTGCTCCAGGACATCCAGTTGCTGCACGGAACCGTCGCGGACAATCTGCGCCTCGGCCGACCGGAGGCCACCGACGCGGAACTCGCCGAGGCGGCCGCAGCAGCGCGGATCCACGACCGCATCACGCGGCTGCCACGTGGCTACGACGCGGTCATCGGCGAGGACGCGATCTTCTCCGGCGGTGAGGCGCAGCGGCTCACCATCGCCCGCGCCCTGCTCGCCGACACCCCCGTCCTGGTCCTCGACGAGGCCACCGCCTACGTCGACCCCGAGTCCGAGGCCGAGATCCAGGACGCGCTGTCCACCCTCGTGCGCGGCCGCACCGTCCTGGTCGTCGCCCACCGGCTGTCCACCATCACCGACGTCGACCAGATCGTGGTACTGGACGGTGGACGGATCGCCGAGCAGGGCGCCCACGACGAACTGCTCGCCGCCGGCGGACAGTACGCCCGCAGGTGGGCGGCCCACCACCACCCCGACGACGGCGTCGTCCCGCCCGGCGGCCGACCGGGGGCCGCCGCGCCGTCCGCAGAGGAGAACGAGCGATGATCCGCCACCTGGCCACGATCCTGGGCCCCGATCACCGGGGCGCACTCCGTCGCTACCTGGCGTGGCTGTTGGCCTACGCCATGCTCGAAGGCATCGCCATGGCCTTCCTGGTACCGGTGCTGCGGGCCGTCTTCGACGGCGACACCGACGCCGCGCTGCGCCGACTCGCAGTACTGGCCGTTGTCGTCCTGGCCACCTGTATCGCCCGCTACCAGCAGGCAATGCGCGGCTTCAACCTGGCAGTCACCACCCTCACGACCCTGCACGAGCGGCTCGGGGACCACCTGGTCACCCTGCCGCTGGGCTGGTTCACCTCGGAGAAGGTCGGACGCCTCGCCCGCAGCGCGACCACCGGCACCTTCACCGTCACCAACGTCTTCGCCCACCTGCTGACCCCCGTCGTCAGCGGCATCGTCACCCCCGTGACGGTGGTGGCCGCCATGCTCGTCCTCGACTGGCGACTGGGTCTGGTCCTGGTGTGCTGCGCCCCGCTGCTGTACGTCACCCACCGCTGGTCCGCATCCTGGATCGGCCGCTCCGAGGAGCAGCGGGAGGCGGCCGACGCGCTGGCGGGCAACCGGGTCGTGGAGTTCGCCCGGGCCCAGAAGACACTGCGCGCCTTCGGCCGGGACCGCGAGGGGCACGCGCCGCTGGAGGACGCGGTCGAGGGCCGTACCCGGGCCGGTGGGCGCATGCTCGCCGAGACCATGCCGCGGCTGCTGGCCAACGGCCTCGCCATTCAACTGTGCTTCGCGGCGCTGGTCGTCACCGGCGTAGCGCTCGTGCTGAACGACGCCACGGAACCGGCCGCGCTGGTCGCCCTGCTCGCGCTCGCCGCCCGGTTCGTCGGTCCGCTCTCGGAGGCCGCCGGGATGAGCGGCATGCTGCGCATGGCGGGGAACGATCTGAGCCGCCTGGCCGCCCTGTTCGACGTACGGCCGCTGCCCGAGCACACCGGCCCTGTGGCCCTGGACCGGCCCGGCGAGATCGTCTTCGAGGACGTCACCTTCGGCTACACCGAGGAAGCGCCGGTGCTGCGCGGGGTGTCTCTGCGCGTACCGCCGCGCACCATGACGGCGGTGGTCGGTGCTTCCGGCTCCGGCAAGACCACCCTCACCCGGCTCATCGCCCGGTTCTTCGACGTGGACCAGGGCACCGTACGGGTCGGCGGTGCGGACGTCCGCGAGACGCCCACCGAAGAGCTGATGGCGCAGCTCTCCCTCGTCCAGCAGGACGTCTACCTGTTCGACGACACCCTGGCCGGCAACATCCGCGTCGGCCGCCCCGACGCCACCGAAGCGGAGATCCATGAGGCCGCGCGGATCGCCGGGGTGCCCGAGATCGTGCACCGGCTGCCGCAGGGCTGGGACACGCCCGTCGGCGAGGGCGGCGCCTCGCTGTCCGGCGGCGAACGGCAACGGGTCTCGATCGCCCGCGCCGTACTCAAGCGCGCCCCCATCGTGCTGCTGGACGAGGCGACCGCGGCCCTGGACCCCGAGATCGAGACGTACGTGCAGCGGGCGCTCCGCACCCTGATGCGCACCTCCACCCTGGTGGTGATCGCCCATCAACTGCCCACCGTGGTCGCCGCCGACCAGATCGTCGTCCTGGACGAGGGGCGCGTCTGCGAACGCGGCACCCACGAGGAACTCCTCGCGGCCGACGGACGCTACGCCCGCTTCTGGGAGCAGCGCCGCCGCAGCCGCGGCTGGCGGCTGGTTGGCGACGACGCTGCGGACGGCGTGGGACGAGGCGGCGCGGAGGTGACCCGTTGATCGGCGTCCTCGGCGGCTACGGCGACGTCGGCCGGCACGCCGCGCGCACCCTGCACCGGGCCGGACAGCCCTTGCGCATCGGCGGACGCTCCGCCCGGTCCGCTGCCCACTTCGCGGACCGCCACCTGGAGGGCGCCGCCGAGCACCGTGCCGTGGACGCCCGCGACCCCGAGAGCGTACGGGCCTTCGCCGCGGGGCTCGGCGTCCTGGTCAACTGCGCCGGACCGTCCTACGCGACCGGCGTGGTGGCAGCCGACGCGGCGCGGGAGACGGGGTGCGACTACGTGGACGCGGCCGGGGACGATGCGCTGTACGCACGGCTCTCCACCGGCCGCTACCAGCGGGCGGGACGGAGCGCCGTGCTGTCGGCGGGGCTGCGGCCGGGCCTGACCGGGCTGTTCCCCCGGGCGGTCGCCGCACGGGTCCGCGACGCCGGCCTGTCACGGGTGCGCGCCCTGGCCATGTACACCCAGGTGATCGACCGCTTCACCCGCGTCGCAGCCCTGGAGTACCTCTACGGCGCCGCCGAAGGCGTGGCCCGCCCCCTTGCCGCCTGGCGCGACGGAGCCCCGCGCGCCCGGCAGCTGACCCGGCGTCAGAGCGCCGGACTGCCCTTCTTCCCCGGCGCCTGTCTTCTGCTGCCGCAGCTGGGCACCGAAGACGAACGCACGGCCCGCACCCTGGGCCTGGAGCGCGGCGACTGGTGGACAGTGGTGGCCGGAGAGCACACGCCGGCCGCGTTCGACCGCGTTCACACCCTGCCGCGCGAAGAGGTGGCCGACCTGCTGTGCCGGGCGAGTCAGCTCGACCTCACCGGGCGGCGCCCGTCGGTCACCCTGGCCGTCGTCGTGGAGGGCGACGGGCCGCAGGGCCCCGCTGCCCGGACGGCAGTCCTGAACGGGCCGGGCAACGCTCTCCTCAGCGGTGCCGTCGCCGCACTCTCCGCGCTGGCCGTGCTGGACGGCTCCGTGCCGCCGGGCCGCCATTACGCCGCGGATGTACTCGACCCGGAGGGAGTACTCCAGGCCCTCAGCGGGGTCGGTCGCCCCGCGGCGGCTACGGACGGCACTCCTGCGGCCCGAATCGAACTGCTGCCGGCGGACGTAAACCCCTTCCGGCGCGACGCCGTCCTTGAGGAGGGAGCGCTGTGACGGAGTCCGCCCTCGCCCCCGCCGACAGCCAGGAGATGCGCCACGCGCTTGGCCGGCTCGACGGCATCAGCCGTGCCGCCATGGCCGCCGTGCTCGGCCCCGCGCTGCCCGCCGACGAGCCCGGGCTCGCCGCCGCGCTGCGCGTGGCACCCCGGCACCGAGGGCTGCTGCGCCGCTGGCTGGCCGCGCTCTGTACGGCCGGACTGCTGCGGAGCGACCCGGACGGGGTCCTGCACCGCAGTGGCAGCACGACTGCTCCGGAGGTTGCGGAACTCGCGGACAGCTACGCCCAGTTGGGGTTCCCGCCTGAGATGGCCCGCTTCCACCGGGCCGCGCTCGCACGCCTCCCCGAGCTGCTCAGCGACAGGATCACCGCCCAGGAACTGCTGTTCGCCGAGACGGACGTACTCGCCGCGCTCGGTGCCTACCAGCGCAACCTCTTCACCGGCCGACTGCACGCCCAGTGCGCGGAACTGGTCCTGGACGCCGTACGCGGCCACCCCGGGCGGCCGCGCGTTGTCGAACTCGGCGGCGGTACGGGAGCGACCACCGAAGCCGTGCTCGCCGCGCTGGCCGGGGAGTCGGCCGAGTCGGCTGAGTCGGCCGAGTTGGCTGAGTATGTCTTCACCGACGTCTCACCGCTCTACACCGGCGCGGCCACCGAACGGTTCGGGGTGACCTCGGCACAGCTCGACATCGACACCGACTTCGCGGCACAGGGCTTCGCCGCCGGCGGCGCGGACGTGGTCGTGCTCGGCAACGTGCTGCACAACGCCACCGACATCGCCGCCTCACTGCGCCGCATACACCGGCTGCTGGCCCCCGGCGGCACGCTCCTGCTCCTCGACTCGGTGCGCGCCACCGACGCGGTGCTCACCTCCATGGCATTCCTGCTCTCCCCGCAGCCCGGCACCCCGTACGCCGCCGAGCCGCGGCAGCGGTTCACCGACCAGCGGGCCGGCACCGACACGGTGTTCCTCTCCGCCGAGGAATGGCGCGCCGAACTCGACGCCGCCGGATTCGCCGTGCGGGCCCAACTGCCCTCCGACGACTCGCCTTACGCTGCCGCGGGGCAGTACCTGTGGCACGCCGTCGCCGCACCGCCGCGGGTGGCCGACGCGGCGCCGAACGCCACACTGGAGCGGGCGCTGGCCGACCGGGGGAGGGAGACCGTCTGCTCCGTGGAGGGGATGGATTACCCGGCAGCGGCAGTGCTGGCAGCGGTCTCGTCCGGCGCGGGCACGGACCTGCCGCCCCCGGCGCGGCGCTTCTTCGCGGAACTGGCCGGCGCCCGGCGCGCTGCGGAGCAGCCCGGATACGGAGACGGAGAGGGAGACGGAGAACCGCCCCGCACCGCCGTCCTGGCCGACGACCCCGTCGGCGCCCACGCGGCGCTGGAAGCGTGGGCCGCAGGTGGCCATGTGACCGTGGCCGCACCGGACATCCCGCCCGCCCGGCTGCTCGCCCTGCTGGAGCGGGAGGGCATCACCGAGGCGGTGCTGCCACTCGCCGCTGTACGCGCCGTGCCCGACGCACCGTCGGCCGCCGTCACGGACCTGTCCGCACTGGCCCGGGTCCGCTGCTGCGAGCCAGGCGTCACGGCGGCAGACATCGCGGCGTGGGCAGCACTGGGCCCGGCGCTGGAGAAGACATCGGCCGCCCACGTGCCCTTCGGCCCGTCCGGGCAGACAGCCGACGCCGCCGCGCACGCCGGTGCAGTCGGGGACGCGGCCCTGCGGGACGTCGACCTCGGCGCGGCAGTGGCCGCCATCCACACGGTGGGCCGCGCCGCGCTGCACAGCATGCTCAACGCGCTCTACCGGAGCGGCTGTTTCACCCGCGAGGGAGACGTCCACACGACCGAGGGCATCCTTGCGGCGACCGGCACGGCCCCCGCTCACCACCGGCTCCTGCGGCGCTGGCTCGTGGTCCTCACCCACGAGGGGCTGCTCGCTCTGGACGCGGCGGAGGGCTTCCGGTGCACCGTGCCGGTAGCGGCGTACGGCGACCTGGACCGGGTGTGGGGCCCGGCGTGGCAGCAATGGCACGCCGCCTACGGTGCGGTCGGAACCGTCGAGTACGCGCAGCGGTGCGCCCAGGAACTGCCCACGCTGCTGCGCGGGGACCGGCAGGCCGCTGAACTGCTGTTCCCCCAGGGGCGTGTCGATCTGGCCCGCACGCTGTACGCGGAGAGCGTCACAGCCCGCTACCAGCACCATGCCGCAGCCGCGCTGGTCGCCCAGGAACTGCGGGGCGGGTCGCACTCGGGCCCGCTGCGGGTGCTGGAGGCGGGCGGCGGCACCGGAACGACCACCGAGATCGTGCTGCCGGAACTGGCCCGCCTGACCGGGGAGCCATCCGTCACGTACACGTTCACCGACATCTCGCCGTTCTTCCTGGGGCACGCCCAGGAGCGCTTCGGGAACCGCATCACCTACGGCTTGCTGGACATCGACAAGGACCCGCTCGCCCAGGGCTACGCCGCTGACTCTTGCGACGTGGTGGTGGCCGGGGGAGTGCTCAACGCGGCTGCGGATACCGACTGTTCGGTACGCGGGCTCGCCCGGCTGCTGGCTCCGGGCGGGCTGCTGGTGCTCACCGAACCCACGCGTGAGGAGTACTGGGTGCTCGCCTCGCAGGCGTTCTTGATGACGCCGCCGCAGGACGCGCGGGCGGCCACCGGCGCCAGCTTCCTCACCCACGCGCAGTGGCGGTCGGTCCTGGACGACGCCGGACTGTTGCCGGTGGCCGATCTGCCCGAGCCCGGGCACCCCCTTGAGGCGCTGGGCCACCGCGTGTTCGCGGCCCGGAAGCCGCCCACCACCTGACCCTTCCGACCAGCTATGACTACCCCGGCCGTCCACCGGCCGGACCAGACGAATTGAGGACGACTCATGTGCGGAATCACCGGCTGGGTGGCGTTCGACCAGGATCTGACCCGGCAGGGCGAGACCGTCGAAGCAATGACCGCGACCCTCGCCGACCGCGGCCCCGACGAGAGCGGGGTGCGCCTCTACCGGCATGGGGCGCTCGGCCACCGCCGACTCGCGGTCATCGACCTGCCCGGCGGCGTACAGCCCATGACGACCCGGACCCCCGAGGGCGAGGTCACGCTCGTCTACTCCGGCGAGACCTACAACTACCTCTCCCTGCGCGACGAACTCGTCCGCCGCGGGCACCGGTTCACCTCCCGCAGCGACACCGAGACGGTGCTCCGCGGTTACCTGGAGTGGGGCGAGGCGGTCGCCGAGCGGCTGACCGGCATGTACGCCTTCGCGGTGTGGGACGAGCGGCAGGAGAAGCTGGTCCTGGTCCGTGACCGGATGGGCGTCAAGCCGCTGTACTACCACCACACCCGGGACGGGCTGCTCTTCGGCTCCGAGCCCAAGGCCATCCTCGCCAACCCGGCCTTCCCACGCCGCGTGGACACCGGCTGCCTGCGCGAACTCGTCGGCTTCACCAAGGCGCCCGGCTGGTCACTGTGGAAGGATATGCACGAAGTCGAACCCGGCACCGTCCTGACCGTGGATCGCGGCGGCGTCCGGGAGCACACCTACTGGCGGCTGGAAACGGCCGAGCACACCGACGACGCGGAGGCGACCATCGCCCGTGTCGCCGCACTCCTCGGCGAGATCGTCCCGCAGCAGCTCGTCTCCGACGTGCCGCAGTGCGTGCTGCTCTCCGGCGGCCTGGACTCCAGCGCCGTCACCGCGCTCGCCGCACGCCACCAGCAGCGCAGCGGGGAGAAGCCCCGCACCTTCGCCGTCGACTTCGCCGGCTACGAGGATAACTTCCGTCCCGACGAACTGCGCGAGACCCCCGACGCGCCCTACATCCGCGACATGGTCGCGCACGTCGGCGCCGACCACAGCGACGTGGTCCTCGACTCGGGCGCGCTCCTCGACCCCGCGCTGCGGCGGGCCGTCGTCGGCGCCCGCGGCATGCCGATCGGGCTCGGCGATATCGACAGCTCCATGCTGCTGCTGTTCCGGGCCATCAGGGAACAGTCGACGGTGGCGCTCTCCGGCGAGTTCGCCGACGAACTCTTCGGCGGCTATGCCTGGTTCCATCACCCGGCCGCCCGTGACGCCGACACCTTCCCCTGGCTCGCCTTCCAGAACACCTACACGGCGGACCGCACTGAACCGCTGCGCCCGGAGCTGCGGGCCGCGCTGGATATCGGCGGGTACGTGGCCGACGAGTACGCGGGAGCCGTCGCGAAGGTGGAACACCTCCCGCACGAGGACGCGTTCGAGCGCCGGATGCGCACCAGCAGCCATCTGCACATCACGCGGCTCGTACGGGCGATGCTGGACCGCAAGGACCGGATGTCGATGGCCACCGGCCTGGAGGTGCGGGTCCCCTTCGCCGACCACCGACTTGTGTCGTACGTCTACAACGCCCCCTGGGCGCTGAAGACGCTCGACGGGCGGGAGAAGGGGTTGCTGCGGCAGGCCGTCGCCGATCTGCTGCCGCGCTCGGTCACCGAACGTGTCAAGAGCCCCTACCCCTCGACCCAGGACACCGGATACGCCGTCGCCCTCCAGGAGCAGACCCGTCAGGTGCTCGCCGACGACAGCCACCCGGTCTTCGCCGTCTTCGACCACACCTGGGCGCGCCGCGCCGCCGACGCGGACCCGGCGAGCGTGACCGGCGCCGTGCGCACCGGCCTGGAACGGCTCCTCGACTTCCACGTCTGGGCGGACCTGTACCGCCCGGAGCTGATCCTGCCGTGACCGCCTCCCTCACCCCGACCTTCCGGAGAACCACATGAGCACCACAACCCCGCACGCGCCCCTCCCTCTGAGCGAGGACTTCATCCAGGACGCCCACACCGTCGCCGCGCAACTGCGCGCCTCGGCGCCCGTACGCTTCGTGGAACTGCCCGGCGGCTTCCCCGTCTGGCTGGTCACCGGCCACGCCGAAGCCCGTGCCGCCGTCACCGATCCGAGGCTCAGCAGTGACGGCGTCTACGACCGGCTGGAGCGACTGCGGCTGGGCGGCGGCGAGGACACCGAGAGCCACTTCGCACCAGAACTGGCCAAGAACCTGCTCAACCTCGACCCGCCGGACCACACCCGGCTGCGCGCCCTGATCACCAAGGTGTTCACCGCAGGCGCCGTCGCGCCGCTGCGTCCGCGTATCGAGGCGATCGCCGACGAACTGCTCGACGCCATGGACGCGGGGGGCGACCAGGCCGAACTCCTCGCCGACTACGCCCTGCCGCTGCCCATCCGCGTCATCTGCGAACTCCTCGGCATTCCCTTCGCCGACCGGGACCGGTTCACCGCCTGGTCCCGCACCATGGTCGCGGCCTCCACGCCTGAGGAGATCGGCGCGGCCTCCGTTCAGATGGCCGGCTACCTCGGCGAACTGGTGGAGGACAAGCGCCGCACCCCCGGCGACGATCTGCTGACCCGCCTGGTGCACGTCAGCGACGACGACGGGGACCGGCTCTCCCGCGACGAACTCATCGCCACCGCGGTCGTCCTGCTCACCGGAGGCTTCGAGACCACGGTCAACCTCATCAGCAGCGGCACCCTCGCCCTGCTGCGCCACCCCGACCAGCTCGCGCTGCTGCGGGCCGAGCCGCAACTGCTGCCGCAGGCCGTCGAGGAGTTCCTGCGCTACGAGACCCCGAACAACCTCTCCAGCCCCCGCTACGCCACCGAACCGGTCGAACTCGGCGGAGTCACCATCCCCGAGGGCCACTTCGTGATGGTCTCCTGGCTGGCCGCCAACCGCGACGGGCGGTTCGCCGATCCCGACCGGCTCGACATCACCCGCACCGCCGGCGGCCACCTCGCCTTCGGGCACGGCATCCACTACTGCGTCGGAGCCGCCCTGGCCCGTCTGGAGGGCGAGATCGCCTTCGGAAGGCTGCTGGAGCGCTTCCCCGACCTCGCCCTCGCCGTGTCCGAGGACGCGCTGCGGTGGCGGTTCTCCACCGCCATGCACGGCCTGGAAACCCTGCCGGTGCGGCTGCGCCCCGGGCACTGACGCCACCGTCACCCCCAGACGCCACCGACCGCTACGGAACGAGGACCCACCGTGCCCCTGCTCGACGGATTCACCCCCTGGCCCGCGGACATCGCGGCGCGCTATCGCGCCGAGGGCTACTGGACCGGCACCACCCTCGGCAGCGTGCTGCAGGACAGCGCCCGCCGCACCCCCGGCCGCACCGCGCTCGTGGCCGACGGTCGGCGGCTGACGTACCGCGAACTCGACGCCGCCGCCGACCGAGTCGCGACCGGGCTGCTTGCCCACGGACTCAAGCCGGGCAACCGCCTGCTGGTCCATCTGCCCAACGGCGTCCCCTTCGTCACCCTCCTGTTCGGCTGCTTCCGCGCGGCCGTGGTGCCCGTGCTCGCCCTGCCCGCCCACCGGGAGAGCGAACTGGTCCATCTGGCACGGCTGTCCGGAGCCGCCGCCTGTGTCATGCAGTCCGGCGGACCCGCCGAGCGGAAGCTGGCAGAAGCGGTACGGGCCGCCGCCCACACCGTCCGCCGCGTCTTCGCCGTCGGCGATCCTGACGCCGAGGGGCCGTGGACGCCGTACGAAGCGCTGCTCACCGAAGAACCCGCTCACCCGGACCAGGCGTCCGACGCGGCCCGGCCCGAGGACGTCGCCGTCCTCCTGCTGTCCGGCGGCACCACCGGGCCGCCCAAGCTGATCCCGCGCACCCACGACGACTACGCGTACAACCTGCGGGCCAGCGCCCGCGTCACCGGGCTCGACGAGGACACCGTCAGCCTGATCGCGCTCCCTGCCGCGCACAACTTCGCCCTGGCCTGCCCCGGTCTGCTCGGCACGCTGTACGTGGGCGGCACAGTGGTATTGGCCCCTGGCCCGGATCCGGACACAGCCTTCCCGCTCATCGCCCGCGAACGGGTCACCACCGTGGCGCTCGTCCCTCCGCTGGTGCTGGCCTGGCTGGACGCCGCCGAACTGCTCGCCCCCGACCTGAGCAGCCTCACCTTGATCCAAGCGGGCGGCGCCCGGCTGAAGGAGGAGGCGGCCCGCCGGGTGCGGCCCGTCCTCGGCTGCGCGTTGCAGCAGGTGTACGGCATGGCCGAGGGCCTGCTGAATTTCACGCGCCTGGACGACGCCGAGGACCTGGTGCTCACCACCCAGGGCAGACCGCTCGCCGCCGACGACGAGATACGCGTTGTCGACCAGGACGGCCGTGCCGTTCCCGACGGCCAGACCGGCGAGCTGTGGGTACGCGGCCCGTACACACTGCGCGGCTACTACCGGGCCGAGACCCACAACGCCACCGCGTTCCGTGCGGACGGCTTCTTCCGCACCGGCGATCTGGTGCGCCGACTGTCCAGCGGCCATCTCGTGGTCGAGGGCCGCGCCAAGGACGTCGTCAACCGCGGCGGCGACAAGGTCCCGGTCGAAGAGGTCGAGAACCATCTGCTCGCCCATCCCCAGGTGCACGACGTCGCACTGGTCGGTTTCCCCGACGAGGCCATGGGGGAGCGCACCTGTGCCTTCGTCGTGCCGCGCGGTGCCGCGCCGACCCGCCGCGACCTGGTCGACCATCTGACCCGGCGAGGTGTCGCCGCGTTCAAGCTGCCCGACCGGGTCCGCGTCGTCAAGACCTTCCCCCGCACCGGCGCCGGAAAGGTCGACAGGACCGCGCTGGCCCGCGCCCTCGCCGAAGCGGGGGAGAAGCTGTGACCGATCCGGTGCCCTACCCGTTCAACGCCGGGCAGGGGCTCGCTCTGGCCGAGGCGTACCGGGAAGCGCAGCTCACCCCGCGCCCCATCCGTGTCCAACTGCCGTACGGCGAGCCGGCCTGGCTGGTCACCCGCTACCAGGAAGCGCGTTTCGTCCTCACCGACAGCCGGTTCAGCCGGGCCATGGCGACCCGGCGGGACGCGCCGCGCACCACACCGGTCAGCCCGATCGGGCTGGTCGCCACCGACCCGCCCGACCACACCCGGCTGCGCCGGCCCGCAGCACGCGCCTTCACCGCGCGCCGCGCGGAGGCCCTGCGCCCCCGGGTACGGGAGATCGCCGAGGCGGCGGTACGGCGCCTGGCCGCCGAGGGTGCCCCGGCGGACCTGGTGGAGAACGTCGCCCTCCCCGTCCCCATCGCGGTGATCTGCGAACTGTTGGGAGTGCCCGTCGAGGACCGGGCACGCTTCCGCGGCTGGAGCGACACCGTGCTGTCCACCAGCGGTGCGACCCCGCAGGGCTTCATGGCCGCCACCCGCGAACTCAAGGCGTACATGGGCGCCCTGCTGGAGCGGCGCCGCGCCGAACCCGCCGACGATCTGATGACCGCGCTCCTGCGGGCCCGCGACGAGGAAGCGGCCCCCGAGGGTGAGGGTCAGGCGTCGCACGAGGAACTGGTGGAGCTGTGCATCGCGCTCCTGCTGGGCGGCTACGAAACCACCGCCACCCAACTGGCCAACTTCGTCTGGGTGCTGCTCACCGAACATCCCGAGGCGCTCGCACGGCTGGCCGACCATCCCGACGAGGCCCGCTCGTGGGTCGAGGAGTTGCTGCGGTTCGTCCCGCTGGCCGCCTCCGCCTCCCTCCCGCGCTACGCCGTCCAGGACCTCGACGTCGGCGGCGTCCGCGTCCGTGCCGGAGAACCGGTCCTGGTGGCCATCGGTGCGGCCAACCGTGACGCGCTGCGCTTCCCTGGGCCCGACGACCTCGACCCGGGCCGGGACACCTCCGGCCATCTCGCTTTCGGCCACGGCATCCACCGGTGTGCCGGAGCCGCGCTGGCCCGGGTCGAACTCCAGGAGGGACTGCGCGCCCTCGCCCGGCTGCTGCCCGGCCTGCGCCCGGCCGGTGATGCCACCTGGAAGTCGGCCGCGTTCCTGCGCGGCCCGGCCACCCTGCCCGTGCGCTGGTGACAGCCCCGTCAGAGCGCCTCCCACAGCCCCGTATGCCCGCCCTGCCGGGTCCGGGTTCCGGCACCACGCCGCTCCGGGCCCCGGTGAGACAGAAGGAAGACCGTGCTCCCCGACGTGACTGATCCGGCGACCGCCGAGACCACCGACCCGCAGGCACTGCGCGCCCGCCTCGCGGACGTACTCGACATGCCGGCCGAGACGATCCGCGACGACGACAACCTCATCACACTGGGCCTCGACTCCATCACCCTGATGAAGCTGGCAGCCCGCTGGCGGCGGGCCGGGGCCCCGGTCACCTTCGGTGAACTCGCCGCCGATCCGAGCCCCGCCGCCTGGCACGCCCTGCTGGCCTCCCGCGCGGCGACCCCGCGCCCCGGCCCTGCCGCTTCCGTCGCGGGTTCCGTCCCCGGCAGCGAGCCGGACGACGTCCCCGGCGGTGAGCCGGACGACGACGCCCCCTTCCCGCTCGCCCTTATGCAGCACGCCTACTGGGCCGGCCGGTCCCCCGGGCAGCAACTGGGCGGCGTGGCCGCCCACTTCTACCACGAGTTCGACGGCAGGGAAGTGGAGCCCGCCCGCCTGGAGTCGGCGGTGCGTGTCCTCTTCACCCGGCACGGCATGCTGCGCGTCCAGGTGTACGACGACGGCACCCAGCGCATCCTCGACAACCCCAACTGGCCCGGGCTGCACGTCACCGACCTGCGCGAGACCACCCAGCAGGAGGCCGCACAGGAACTGGAACGGATCCGCGCGGCGCTCTCGCACCGCAGCATGGACGTCGCGGCCGGCGAGGTCTTCGACGTCCGGCTGACGCTGCTGCCGGACGGCCGTACCCGCACCCACGTCAACCTGGACATGATCGCCGCCGATGCGCTCAGCCTGCGGGTGCTCCTCGCGGACCTGGCCGACGCCTACGAGGCCGGCGGTCATCTGTCACGCGCCCCGCTCGACTACAGCTTCCCCCGCTACCTGGCCGACCGGGAAGCGCACCGGGCCGGGCCCGGCAGTGCCGCCCTGGAGACCGACCGCGCTTGGTGGCGCGAGCGGCTGGCCGACCTGCCAGGGCCTCCGCAACTCCCCGCAGCGGGCAACGACTCCAAGGCGACCACCGTCGTCCGCCGGCACCGCATCCTGGCACCGGAGCAGGCCGCCGCCTTCGCGGAGCGTGCGCACGCACACGGACTGACCCCGGCCCTGGCACTCACCGCGGTCTTCGCCGAGACGCTGACGACGTGGAGCGCCGAGCCGTCGTTCCTGCTCAATCTGCCCCTGTTCGACCGCGAGCCGCTGCACGCCGATGTCCCGTCCCTGGTCGGGGACTTCACCTCCTCGGTGCTGCTGGCCTGGGACGGCACCGCGCCGGGCGGTTTCGCCGACCGGGCCCGGCGCCTGCAGGAGCGCTTCCACACCGATGCGGCACACGCCGGGCACTCCGGCGTGGAGGTCCTGCGCGACCTGACACGACAGCGCGGCGGACAGACCCTCGCCCCCGTCGTCCACACCAGCGCCCTCGGCCTCGGGCCGCTCTTCCCGGCCTCGGTACGGCGCTGCCTGGGCGAACCGGTCTGGATCATCTCGCAGGGCCCGCAGGTGTGGCTCGACGCGCAGATCACGGAGCTCGACGGCGGGTTGCTGGTCAACTGGGACGCCCGCGAGGCCGCCTTCGCGCCGGGGGTGCTGGACGCGATGTTCACCGCCTACAGCACGCTGCTCGACCGACTGACCAGCGACGACCAGGCATGGCAGACCCCCGTCGACGACCAACTGCCCGCCGCCCAGCGCGAGGTGCGGGAACGGGCCAACGCGACGGGGGCGGCACCCGGCGCCGGACGACGGCTGCACGACGGCTTCTTCGAACGCGCCACCACCACGCCCGAAGCGCCCGCGCTGCTGTGGGGCGAGGGGACCGACCAGGGCAGTTACAGCTACGGCGACCTGGCAGCCCGCGCCCTGGCGGTCGCCGGTCAGCTGCGCGCCCGCGGCGCAGGACCCGGCGACCTGATCGCCGTCAGCCTGCCCAAGGGGCCGGACCAGGCGGTCGCCGTCCTCGGCGTACTCGCCGCGGGTGCCGCATATCTGCCCGTCGCCGCGGACCAGCCGCAGCACCGCAAAGAGCGCATCCTGCGCGCGTCCGGCGCCCGCCTGATCCTGGACGACCTGGCCCCGGCGCCGGACGCCGAGCCGCTGTCGGCTCCGGTTCCCGGCTCGCCCGACGACCTGGCGTACGTGCTGTACACCTCCGGGTCGACGGGCGAGCCCAAGGGCGTCGAGGTTCACCACGCGGCGGCCATGTGCACCCTCGCCGACCTCACCGAGCGGTTCGCCCTGGACGCCATGGACCGCACACTCGCGCTGTCGGCGCTGGAGTTCGACCTCTCCGTCTTCGACCTGTTCGCCCCGCTGACCAGCGGAGGCGCGGTGGTCTGCGTACGGGAGACGGAGCGCCGGGACGCCCATGCCTGGCTCGGCCTGCTGCACCGGCACGGCGCGACGGTGCTCAACTGCGTCCCCGCGCTGCTGGACATGCTGCTGACCGTGCTGGAGACGGAGCCGGCCACGGACGGCGCACCGGTGCCGCTGCGCGCCGTGCTGCTCGGCGGCGACCGGGTGACGGTGGACCTGCCCCGCAGGCTCGCCCGGTACGCGCCCGAGTGCCGCTTCGCGGGGCTGGGCGGAACCACCGAGACCGCGATCCACTCCACCGTCCAGGAGACCGACAGCCGGCGGATACCCGAGGACTGGACCCTGGTGCCGTACGGTCTGCCGCTGCGCGGCGTGAGGTGCCGGGTGGTGGACGCGCTGGGGCGGGACTGTCCCGACTGGGTGCCGGGAGAGCTGTGGATCGGCGGTGGGGGAGTGGCCCGCGGCTACCGCGGGGACCCGGAACGCAGCGCCGACCGTTTCGTGGAGCACGCCGGCCACCGGTGGTACCGCACCGGCGACCGTGCCCGCTACCGGCCCGACGGCACCCTCGACTTCCTCGGCCGTACCGACCACCAGGTCAAGGTCCGCGGCCACCGCATCGAGCTCGGCGAGATCGAGGCCGTACTGGCAGCCCACCCCGCCATCGTCCGCGCCGTCGCCGTGCAGCTGCCCACCGGCCGTCTCGGCGCGGCCGTGGTGCCCACCGCCGCCGCCCCGCAGCCCGAGGAACTCCGCGCGTTCGCCCGCACCCTGCTGCCGAACGTCATGCTGCCGGACACCGTCGCGGTGCTGCCCGAACTCCCCCTCACCCCCAACGGCAAGACCGACCGCGCAGCCGTCACCGCCGCCGTGGCCGCAATGTCACCGCACGAGGGTGCATTCGCCCCCGACGCGCCGCACCACGAGCCCCTGCAGACCGACACCGAACACCTGGTGGCCGCCGCCTGGCGGGACGTACTGGACGTGCCCGCTCCGGGCCCCGGACGCGGTGACGACTTCTTCGCCCTCGGCGGCGACTCCCTGCTCGCCACCCGGCTGCTGGCACGGCTGCGCGCCGAGGGCGCCCAGGGAGCAGCGCTCAGTGCGCTGTTCGCGCATCCGGTCCTCGCCGACTTCGCCGAGACGATCCACCTGGGAGCGGCCCGCCCGGCCCCGGCCCCGCCGCTCGCCGACCCGGCCAACCGGCACGAGCCCTTCCCACCCACGGACGTACAGCTGGCCTACTGGCTGGGCCGCAAGGAGCAGTTCACGCTGGGCGGTGTCGGTTGCCACTTCTACCGCGAGTACGACGTTTCCGGCCTCGACGTGGCCCGGCTGGAAGAGGCCGTCAACCTCCTCGTACAGCGGCACGAGATGCTGCGCGCCGTCTTCGACGACAACGGTGACCAGCGCATCCTTGCTGACGTACCGCGCTTCACCATCCCGGTCACCGACGCCGGGGACGACCCCGAAGCGGTCTACGAGACGCTGCGGCGTACCTGGTCGCACCACGTCTTCGACCCGGGCCGATGGCCCCTCTTCAGCCTTGCCGCAGTCCGGGACGGCGACCGTATCCGGCTCGCGGTCGGCATGGACAACCTCGTCCTCGACGCGCTGAGCATCCTCACCTTCTACGGCGAACTGTCCACGCTCTACCACGACCCCGGCACCGCACTGCCCCCGGTGGAGGTGTCGTTCCGCGACTACGTGCTCGCCGCCGAAGCCGATCCGGCCGACCGGGCCGAAGCCGAACGCTACTGGGACACACGCCTCGAGACGCTTCCCGCAGCACCCCGCCTGCCGCTGCAGTGCGACCCCGCCGAGCTGGGCAAGCCGTCCTTCACTCGGCGCACCGCCACACTTGAACCCGCCGCCCGGCGCGCCTTGGAAGAGCGCGCCCGGGCCCACGGAGTCACCCCCTCCGCGGTGCTCCTGACGGCCTACTGCGAGGTGCTCTCCCGGTGGAGCACCGACCGCGACCTGACGGTCAACCTCACGCTGTTCGACCGCCGCGAAGTGCACCCCCACATCCCGCAGGTCGTCGGCGACTTCACGTCGCTGGTGCTCGTCGGCCACCACCACCGGTCCGGCGAACCCTGGCTGGCCGGCGCCCGCCGCACCCAGCAGGAGCTGTGGCAGGCGCTCGACCACCGTTCCCTGTCCGCCGTCCAGGTGCTGCGCCGCCTCGCCCAGCGCACCGGCCAGGCCGACGTGACCGTGCCGGTGGTCTTCACCAGTGCCCTCGGCCTGACCGCCGGTGACGATCCGGCAGAGCTGTTCACCGACCAGGTCCACGGCATCACCCAGACCCCGCAGGTGTGGCTCGACCACCAGGCCGTCGAACGCCGCACCCCGGAAGGCCCGGTGATCGACCTGCACTGGGACGCGGTCGAGGAGCTGTTCCCCGAAGGCGTCCTGGACGCCATGTTCGACGCGTACACCCGTCACCTGCACGCCCTGCTGGCCGCCGACTGGACCCAACCGCGTCCCGTTCCGCTGCCGCCCGCCCAGCAAGCCGTACGCCGCCAGATCAACGACACCGCCGCCGAGCAGCGCGAGACCCTGCTGCACACACCGTTCTTCCGCCGGGCAGCCACACAGCCGCAGGCACCCGCGATCGTCACCGACGCAGACCCGCGGCCGACGACGTACGGTGAACTCTCCCTGCACGCCCGCCGGATCGCGGCCCTGCTGGCCGACCACGGAGTGCGGCCGGCCGAACCGGTCGCCGTCTGCCTACCCAAGGGACCCGAGCAGATCGCGGCGGTCCTCGGCGTGCTCGCCGCCGGCGCGGCCTATGTCCCCGTCGGTGTCGACCAGCCGCCCGTGCGCCGCGAGAAGATCCTCACAGCCGCCGGCGTCCGCCTGGCCCTGACGCCGGATACGGGCATGGGCGAGACCGACTGGCCGGTATGCCGCGTCCCCGTGAGCGACGCCGAGCAGTACACACCCGTCCCCGAACCCGCGACCCCGTCCCCGGACCAGCTCGCCTACGTCATCTTCACTTCCGGCTCCACCGGCGAACCCAAGGGCGTGGAAATCACCCACCGGGCCGCGGCCAACACCATCGAGGACATCAACGACCGCTATCAGCTCGCACCCGCCGACCGCGTACTCGCCGTCTCAGCGCTCGACTTCGACCTGTCCGTCTACGACATCTTCGGCCTGCTCGCGGCCGGCGGCGCGGTGGTCACGGTCACCGAGGACGAGCGCCGGGACGCCCAGCGCTGGGCCGAACTGTGCGCCCGGCACCACGTAACCGTGTGGAACACCGTGCCCGCCCTGCTCGACATGTTGCTCGTGGTCGCCGAACACCACCCGGAAACGGCGCCCCACCGTCTGCGCCTGGCCCTGCTCTCCGGCGACTGGATCGGTCTCGATCTGCCCACCCGACTCGCGGCGACGCTGCCCGGCTGTCGGCTGACCGGACTTGGCGGCGCCACCGAAGCCTCGATCTGGTCCAACGCGCACGATGTGGGCGAGCTCGACCCCGACTGGCCCTCTGTCCCGTACGGCAGGCCACTACGCAACCAGCGCTACCGGGTGGTCGATCCGGCCGGCGGCCAGGACCAGCCCGACTGGGTGCCCGGCGAACTGTGGATCGGCGGGAGGGGGCTGGCCCGCGGGTACCGGGGTGCTCCCGAGCTGACGGCCGCCAAGTTCGTCACCGCCGACGGAAGCCGTTGGTACCGCACCGGTGACCTGGGGCGCTACCGTCCCGACGGCTTGCTGGAGTTCCTGGGGCGGGCCGACAACCAGGTCAAGATACGCGGCCACCGCATCGAGATCGGCGAGGTCGAAGCCGCACTGGCTGTCCACGACCAGGTCGCCCGTGCAGCCGTGACCGTCACCGGTACCGGAGCGTCCCGGGAACTGGTCGCCGGGGTCGTGCTTCGCGCCTCTGACGTCACGCCGGCCCCGGACTCCGACCCGAGGCAGGACAGCACCTTGGCCGTGACCGGTGCCGCGCTGCGCGACTGGCTGGCGGAGCGCCTGCCGACCTTCATGGTCCCGCGCCATCTCGCGGTGCTGCCCCGGCTCCCGCTGACCGCGAACGGAAAGACCGACCGCTCGGCAGTGGCCGACGCGGTCCTCGCCACTGCGGTACAGCACGCGGAGGACGACGGGGATCCCGCCACCCCGCTCACCGGCTTCTCCAACTCCCTGGCGGGCTTGTGGGAGAGCGTGCTGGAGACTCCCGTGACGGGTATGGAAGCCAACTTCTTCGCTCTCGGCGGCGACAGCCTCAAGGCCGTACGCCTCATCGAGCGGGCGGCGACCGAGCTCGGTCACCGCGTGCCCCTCGCCCGATTCTTCGCTCGGCCCACACTTGGCGCCTTCGCGGCAGCGGTGCAGCACGGGACGTCCGAGGACATGGAAGAGGGAGCGCTGTAGCCGGTACGGCGCGGGTCGCGAAGGAGAGGACCGCAGGTGAGGCCCGGCGCTGCGAAGGCGCCGGGCCTCTTCTGGCCCTTCTCGGGCTCGCCGCCGCCCTGGCCCGCTGCACGAAGGTCTCAAGACTGAGGCCGGGCAGCGGGAGACTGTTGCGGTCGCCCGCTGCCCGAACGTGACCACCTGTCAGGCCGGGGTGCGATCGATCAGGCCCGGGTCACCGGTGCCTGTAGTTCCGTCACCCAGTCGTCGCGGTTCTCGGGGCACTCCAGGTTGATCTCGCGGGGGTATCTGGTCGACTGGTAACCGTTGGCATCGATCCAGCGGGCCAGGGTCTGGGCGGTGGGGAGCACGGTGTCCATCGAGCCGTGGTGCACGATGGTCGCCGCCTGGTCGAGGGACGGCAGGTCGAGGATTCGGAAGGCGCCGTCCCGGAGAGGGGCGGAGACCTGGACGGCGGCGTGGACGCTGATCCTGCCGCCGCCCTCCGGGGCGTCCTCGTAGTAGGCCACACCGGGACCTGTGGGGGTGATACCCGCCGAGCCCAGGCGTCGGAACAGCTCGTCGTAGAGCGGACCGATGACCGGGCCGATGTCCTCGGGCTCGAAACTCGCGGCGGTTGCGGTCAGCTCCGCCACCCGGATGGTGGGGACGCTCTTGATGACAACGTCGTTCGTGGGCATGCGCCCCTCGCTCTCGATCGCTCGGAGCCTCGCCTCGACCTGGACCAGCCGTGCTCCTGCGGCAGCCATGGCGGTCTCCAGTTCGGCCCGCCGCAGCCGCAGCATGCCGCGCAGTTCCTCGGCGCTGACCTTCTCGTCCACGATGTCCTGGACCTGCTGGAGGGTGAATCCGAGGTCCTTGAGCGCGATGATCCGGTTGAGGCGGGCCAGCTGGGCGGCGGTGTAGTAGCGATAGCCGCTGGCGGGGTCGACGTGGGCCGGGCGCAGCAGGCCGGTCGCGTCGTAGTGACGCAGCATCCGGACCGAGACGCGGCCGTGCCGGGCGAAGTCTCCGATGGTGAACATGATGTCTCCGAGCTGACCGCCTGACACGGTGTGAGGGTCAAGAAGCTACTTGGCGGTCGGCAGGAAGGTGCGGTGGGGCATCGATCGCGCCAGCGGTGATCGCGCCGCCGAAGTGGCTGTGAAGGTCGTTCTCACTTAGCGTCGGAAGTCCTGGAATGGTCAATATTGCCCCGGATCCACTCCGCCGCCGCTGAGAGAGAGCCAGCGCCTATGCATCCCCTCGCGTGCCGCCCCGTCGACCGCCGAGCTCCCCGGTTCGCTCTCAACAGCGCATTCGCCGCGGCCCTGGTGGCGGGCAGCGCCTGCTCCACGTCCGGAGGGAAAGGCGACGAGTCGGGCAGCCCCTCGCCGGGCTCACGGGGCGAGACCATCAAGGTGGTGGCGGCCGAGAACGTCTGGGGGAGCCTCGCCGCGCAGCTGGGCGGCAGCCACGCGAAGGTCACCAGTGTCATCGACAGCCCACAGGTGGACCCGCACGACTACGAGCCGACCGGCGCGGACGCCCGTACTGTGGCGTCGGCGCAGCTCGCGATCGTCAACGGCGCCGGCTACGACGCCTGGGCTCCCAAGCTGCTGGCCTCCAACCCGGACCCGGACCGCAAGGTGCTGGACGTCGGTGACCTGGTGGGTGTGAAGGAGGGCGGCAACCCACACCTGTGGTACTCGCCCGACAAGGTGCGCCGCGTGATCGAGAAGATCACGGCGGAGTACAAGAAGATCGACCCGGACAACGCGTCGTACTTCGAAAAGCGGAACGACGCCGTGCAGGAGAAAGCGCTCGCCTCGTACAACCAGCTCGTCGCCGAGATCCGGAAGAAGTACAGGGGCACGCCCATCGGGGCCTCCGAATCGATCGTGGACCCCCTGGCCAAGGGCTTGGGGCTGAAGATGCGGACCCCGGAGTCCTTCCTGAACGCCATCAGCGAGGGCGCCGACCCCACCGCCGGCGACAAGGCAACCGTCGACCGGCAGATCAAGTCGAAGCAGATCATGATCTACGTCTACAACAGCCAGAACTCCACCCCGGACGTCCGTGCCCAGGTGGACGCGGCCAAAGCCAAGGGCATCCCCGTCGCCACGGTGACCGAGACCCTCACCCCTGCCGACGCCTCCTTCCAGGAGTGGCAGGTCGCGCAGTTGCGCGGCATCCATCGGGCGCTGGCCGACGCCACCAAGAGGTAACGCCACCAAGAGGCAGCGCCACCAAGAGGTAAGGGGAGGCAAGGAGCAGAACTGTGAATCCGATCGCCCGAGTCCGAGAGAAGGTGCGGCGCAGCGCTCCGCCGGAGCCTCAAGACTCCGCGGCGACCCCGGGAGCGACCGTGGCCTCCCTGCGTGGCGCGGCAGCGCGGGTAGACGGTCGCATCCTGTGGTCCGGGGTCGACCTGGACATCGCCGCCGGGGAGTTCGTGGCTCTTCTCGGGCCGAACGGCGTAGGGAAGACCACCCTGGTCAAGATGCTGCTCGGCGTACTCGAACCCGCCGCCGGAAAAGTAGAGGTGCTGGGTGAACGGCCCGGGCGGGCGAGCCGGCACGTCGGTTATCTGCCGCAGAACCGCAGTTTCGACCCCTCGCTGCGCGTCCGCGGCATCGACATCGTCCGGCTCGGCTGGGACGGCGACCGGTGGGGCGTACCCCTGCCCGGAGCGGCACGGTTCAGCGCCCGGCAGCGGTCGGCGCGCGAGCGGATCGACAAGGTGATCGAGCTGGTCGGCGCCGACTCGTACGCGCATCGGCCGATCGGGCGCTGCTCCAGCGGCGAGCAGCAGCGGCTGCTGATCGCGCAAGCACTCGTACGCCGTCCCCGCCTGCTGCTCCTGGACGAGCCGCTGGACGGCCTCGACCTGACCGGTCAGGCGACGGTGACCGAGCTCATCGACCGGATCCGCCGCGAGGAAGGGGTGTCGGTGGTGCTTGTCGCACACGATGTGAACCCCATCCTGCGCTTTCTGGACCGGGCGGTGTATCTCGCCCCGCAGGGTGTGGTCGCCGGACCTGCCGATCAGGTCGTCAGCTCCGAGAAGCTGACCCGGCTGTACGGGACACCGATCGAGGTCCTGCGTACCTCCGACGGCCGACTGGTCGTCGTCGGACAGCCGGACTCCCACGCGGGGTGGCACCACCAGGCCGAACGGTTCGATGGGCGCACCGGCCCGGAAGCCGGCGGGCCGTGATGCCGGTGGCCCTCCTGACGGCTGCATCCGGACCGGGGTCCGCCGCCTGGACGTGGAATCCGATCGCCGTCCTGGAGCAGCTCTGGGCGTATTCGTTCATGGTCAACGCCTTCCGGGCAGGCACCATCGTGGCCGTCCTGGCGGCAGCGATCGGCTGGTTCATGGTGCTGAGGCGGCAAAGCTTCGCCGGGCACACGCTGGCGCTGGTCGGCTTCCCGGGCGCAGCCGGCGCGACCCTGCTCGGCATCGGAGCGATCTTCGGCTACTTCTTCTTCTGCATCGCCGCTGCTCTCGTCATCGCCTTGATTCCCCACGCCGGGCACGGGCGGAGCGCCGACCGCAGAGCCGGCAGTGGTCAGGAGTCGGCCCTCACAGGCACCGTGCAGGCGTTCCTGCTCTCCTGCGGCTTCCTCTTCATCGCCCTCTACAAGGGGTTCCTCGGTGGCGTGAACGCTCTGCTGTTCGGCAGCTTTCTCGGCATCACGAACAACCAGGTGGCGGTGCTGCTGGCGGTAGCGGCCCTCGCTCTGGGCGCACTGGCGGTGATCGGGCGTCCGCTGCTGTTCGAGTCCGTCGACCCCGGCGCCGCGGCCGGCCGGGGCGTACCGGCGGGGTGGCTGTCGGCCGGATTCCTGGTCCTCCTCGGCGCCGCCGTCGCCGGCGTCAGCCAGATCACGGGGGTGCTGCTCGTCTTCGCGCTGCTGGTGATGCCGGCCGCGACTGCGCACGCCCTCACCTCGCGGCCCGGACGCAGTCTGGCCCTGACCGTGCTCATCGCCTTGCTGGTGACGTGGCTGGCCCTGATCGTCGCGTACTACACGCCGTACCCGATCGGTTTCTTCGTGACCACCTTCGCCTTCGCCCTCTACGTCCTCGCACGGCTCGGCGTCCTCGTACGCCGAGGGTTGGTGCGCCGCACCGTCGAAGGCACGACATGAGCCCCTTCCTCCAGCACGCCCTCCTCGCAGGCACCGCGATCGCGGCAGCTGCCGGGATGGTCGGATACTTCCTGGTGCTGCGCGCCCAGGTGTTCACCGGCGATGCGCTGAGCCATGTGGCCTTCACCGGCGCCGTGGCCTCGCTTGCGTTCGGTTTCGACCCACGCCTCGGGCTGTTCGCGGCCACCATCGTCGTCGCCCTGCTGCTCGGGCTGCTGGGTCACCGGGGCCGGGCTGACGACGTGGCCATCGGCAGCGTCTTCTCCTGGATCCTCGGCCTCGGCGTCTTCTTCCTCACCCTCTACACCACCACCCGCAGCACTGCCGACAACCGAGCCGGGGTGAAGGTGCTGTTCGGTTCGATCTTCGGTCTCTCCGCCGGCCAGGCGCGTACGGCGGCAGTGATCGCCATCGGCATCTGCCTGGCTCTGCTCGTGCTGGCCCGGCCGCTGCTGTTCGCCTCCCTCGACGAAGCGGCGGCAGTCGCCCGCGGTGTGCCCGTCCAGATCCTGGGCTTCGCCTTCCTCGCCCTCGTCGGCGCCTGCGCGGCGGAGGCCACGCAGGCCGTCGGTGCGCTGCTGCTGCTCGGCCTGCTCGCCGCGCCTGCCGGGGCCGCCATGCGGCTGACCGACCGGCCCTACCGTGGCCTCGGCCTGTCCGCGGCGCTCGCGGTCGGTGAGATGTGGGCCGGACTCGGCCTGAGCTACGCCGTACCGACGTTGCCGCCCAGCTTCGCGATCATGACCGCCGCCGCCGTGGTCTACGCCATCGCCCTCGTCGGCCGTCGCAGGCGTACGGACGCGACGGTGGTCCCGCCACGAAGCCAGATGGCAGATGCCCACCACGTGGGCGATAATTGAGAAGGGTTGGGCATGGGGGCGCAATTACGACCTCAAGGAGCGCCCATGCATCCCGCTGCTGCTGCCGGTGCCGCCGCTGGCCGTCTTGTGCACTTCGCCGTCTCGGGCACCCTCGGCGGGCTGATAATCCGCGGTGCGAGCAAAGCCGCACCGAAAGTGAAACCCGTCGCCCGCCGAGCGCTCGTCAACGGGCTCGCCGGCGGGATCGTGAGCGGCCGCTGGCTCGGCTCCGCCGCCGAGGAGGCCCGTCTCAAGGCGGGCGACATGGTGGCAGAGGCCCGGTCATCGCTGGGCGAAGAGGCCGCACCGCCCTCGGCGGTCAGCGTCGAAGGTGACGATCACGGCCACGAGCACTGATCACCATGCCCGCCGTCCTAGTGCGCTCCGAGGCAGCGGGCCGGGTACGGCTGACCGTACCGTGGCTGCGGGCCCGGCCCCACTGCGCCGGACTGATCGACGAACGCCTCACCGGGGTGTGTGAGTACCGCGCCCTGAGGATCTTTCCCCGTACCGGCAGCGTGGTGATCTGGCTGGCACCCGACCACCTGGATGTCGACCGGTTGACGGCCGCGTTGGAGGAGCCGCCACCGCCCTCCGTTGCGGCCAAGCCGACCCGTTCGACACCGGACTCCTCCACCGGTGAGATCGCCCGGCTGGTGGTCGGCGGCGCGGTGCTCGCTGTGGTGGCGCTGCACCGCCTGGTCCTGCGCCGCAAGCCGTGGACCGCCAGAGCACCCACCGGGTTCCTGAGAGCGGCGACCGTCTTCAGCGGACTGCCTTTCTTCCGCGGGGCACTGCACACGCTGGCCGGCCGCCGACGGCCCGGTACGGACACCCTTGTGACGGCCGCGACGGTCATCTCCCTGGTGCTGCGCGAGAACGTCGTGGCGCTGACCGTGCTGTGGCTGCTCAACATCGGCGAGTTCCTGCAGACCTTGACTCTGCGCCGGACCCGCCGCGCGATCGAGGAGCTGCTCACCATCGGCGAGGAGCGGGTCTGGCTCGTACGGGACGGGGCGGAGGTCGAAGTCGCGCTGGAGGACGTGGCGGAAGGTGACGTGGTCGCCGTACACCAGCACCACAGGATCCCCGTCGACGGCACCGTGGTCACCGGTGCGGCACTGGTGGACCAGGCGGCGATCACCGGTGAGGCGCTGCCCGTCTACGCACAGGAAGGCGCGGAGGTCTACGCAGGCACCATCGTCACCTCCGGCTCGCTCACCGTACGTGCCACCTCGGTCGGACGGGACACCACGGTCGGCCGCATCATCAGCCGGGTCGAGGAGGCCCAGGCCGACCGGGCGCCCATCCAGACCGTGGCCGCCCGCTTCACCAGGCGCTTCGTCCCCGTCTCCTTCGCCCTGGCCGCGGGCACGTATCTGCTGACGCGGGACGCCCGCCGCGCCATGACCATGCTGCTCATCGCCTGCCCGTGTGCTGCCGGGCTGGCCACCCCGACCGCGATCAGCGCGGCGATCGGCAACGGCGCCCGCCACGGCACCCTGATCAAGGGCGGCACCCACCTGGAAGGCGTCGGACGCGTCACAGCCGTGGTCTTCGACAAGACCGGCACCCTCACCCTCGGCCGCCCGCTGGTCACCAGCGTGGTCACCTTCCACGAGGAGTTCACCGCGGACGAGGTCCTCAGCCTGGCGGCCTCCGGCGAGCTGCATGCCCGACACCCCCTCGCCGAGGCCATCGTCCGGCGCACCGAGGAACAGCACCTGCACATCCCCATCCACCAGGCCTGCGAAGTCGTCCTCGGCATGGGCATGCGCGCCGAACTGGACGGGAGCCGCCTCCTGGTCGGCAGCCCGGCCCTGTTGCGCCAGCACGGCATGGAACTGCCCGGTCACGCCCAGCAGTGGACCGAACAGCTGCGCGCCCAAGGAGAGACCGTCATCTGCCTGGCCCACGATGACGACCTGATCGGCATGCTCGGCCTGTCCGACGCGGTACGCGGAGGAGCCGACACGGTCGTGCGCCAGTTGGAGGACCTCGGGGTGCAGCGCATCATCCTGCTGACCGGCGACTCGCCGGAGACAGCCGCGGCGGTGGCCGACGCCCTGGGCATCGACGAGGTGCACGCACACGCGCTGCCCGAAGCGAAGCTCCAGCTGATCCGCGACCTCCAGGACGAGGGGCACCTCGTGGCCATGGTCGGGGACGGCACCAACGACGCCCCCGCCCTGGCGCTCGCGGACGTCGGCATCGCCATGGGTGCGCACTCCTCGCACGTGGCGCTGGAGACCGCCGACATCGCACTCGCGGGCAACGACCTGCAGCAGGTGGCCGGCGTCGTCGAGCTGAGCCGCCACACCCTGCGCGTCGTACGGCAGAACTACGGTTTGGCGATCGGCGTCAACCTGGTCGGTCTGGTCGCCGGTGCCGGCGGGTCGATCAATCCGGTCGTCGCGGCCTTGCTGCACAACACCAGCAGCATCGCGGTGGTCAGCAACTCGGCGAGGCTGGTCAACCACACGCCGTGCCTGCCCAGCGAACCCCTCCCGACCCTGCACGCAGCCCCGCTGGAAGACCGCCGAGTGCACTGATGCTCGGCACCTGGGTTGTTTGGGCAGGGCACCAACCTCGACGGGACAGTGACTGTTCGCCGCTACGGAAACCGGCCACCTGCCGCATGCCTGCCGCCGCGAGGCGCGAGCTGATCTCCTGACCGTCCCGGTCTCTCGGGCCCGACGTCTCCCGGTGACCCAGCACAGGGTCCGACCTTGAGCGGCCGCAGCTCTTGCGTGTCCGGATAATACGTGCTCGGATTACCCGCGGAGGTGGTCGCGATGGACCAGAACCTGTTCAACGACATCTGTCTGCAGCAGCTGACCCTGTCGGGCGTACACGAGGGCGAGACCGTGGTGGTGCTGACTCGCGGCGCGGACCGCCCCGAGTACGCCGACGCGTTCTTGTGGGCGATCCAGAAGCTCGGTGCCAGCGGTTACCACATGCGGTTGCCGTCGCCGGCGAGCGCGAGCGGTGCGTGGGCTGTCGGTGACTCCGGGCTGGGGAACATCCCGCTGGCCGTCGACGCACTCAAGGCGGTCGACATGGTCGTCGACTGCACGTTCCTGCTGTTCTCGAAGGAACAGTTCGCGATTCAGGAGGCCGGCACCCGTATCCTCACCGCCGTCGAGCCGCCGGAGCTGCTCGCCCGGCTGATCCCGACCCGTGAGTTGCGCGAGCGCGTCGAGGTCGGCGCGGAGCTGCTGGCGAAGGCGTCGACGATGCGGATCACCAGCCCGCACGGCACGGACGTCACCTACCAACTCGGCGTGTACCCGACCTTGAGCGAGTACGGCTACACCGACACCCCCGGCCGCTGGGACCACTGGCCGGCCGCGTTCGTGTTCACCGGCGGCGCCGACGACGGTGTCGCCGGGAAGATCGTCCTCGCACCCGGTGACGTGCTTCTGCCGTTCAACACCTACGTCCAGACTCCGGTCGAGCTGACGATCGAGGAGGGCTTCATCCGCGACATCCGCGGCGGCGCCGGCTCCTCGGGGCTCGACGCCGACCTGCTCAAGTCCTACATCGAATCCTTCGACGACCCGCGCGGCTACGGCATGAGCCACGTCGGCTGGGGCCTCGACGAGCGGGCCCACTGGCACGGCCTGACCCAGTTCCCCGGCGGGATGGGCATGGAGCTGCGGAGCTTCTACGGCAACGTCATGTTCTCCATCGGCCCGAACAACGAGCTCGGCGGCCCGAACGACACCGCCTGCCACTTCGACATCCCCATGCGTGGCAACAGCCTCTACCTCGACGACGAGCTGATCGTCGACGCCGGCGAGCTGACGGTCCCGGAGATGCGGCCGGTGAACAAGCGGTGAGCCGCGACGACCAGCGCGAGCACCACATCGGGATGATCGTCCCGAGCTCGAACCTCACCATGGAGGCCGAACTACCGCGGATGCTGCGCGCCCGAGAGGAGGTCGACTCGGGAGACCGGTTCGTCTTCCACACGGCCCGGGCCCGGATGCAGCACGTCACCCCCGAGCAGCTGCGCGCGATGAACGCGCAGGCCGAGCGCGCGGCCACGGAGCTCGCTGACGCCCGTCCGGACGTCGTCGCGACCGCCTGCCTGGTCGCGATCATGGCCCAGGGCCCCGGCTACCACTGCACCGCCGAAGACTCGATCACCGCCACGCTCAGGGCCGAGGGTGCGCAAGCCCCGGTCGTCTCCTCTGCGGGAGCACTGCTGTCTGGCATCGCTGCGTTGGGGGCCAAGCGGGTCGCGATCGTCACCCCCTATCTGAAGCCGCTGACCGAGGCGGTCGTGGCCTACCTCGAGGAAGCCGGCGTCGAGGTCGTGGACTCGCTGTCACTGGAGGTGCCGGACAACCTGGCCGTCGCCCGGCTTGACCCGGCTGACCTGCGTGAACACTGGCGCAAGCTCGACCTGGCCGGCGCCGACGCGCTGGTGCTGTCGGCCTGTGTGCAGATGCCGTCGCTGCCGTCGATCCAGCCGGTGCAGGACGAGGTCGGCATCCCGGTGCTTTCGGCCGCGACCGCCACCACGTTCCGGATCCTGTCGGAACTGGGGCTGGCGACGACGGTTCCGGGTGCCGGGGCGCTGCTCGACGGTACTCGACGCGATCCGGGTGCGGTCACCCGCGTCGGCTGATACGCGGCTGCGCAAACGTCGGAGGCCGGGCCCGCGTATCGGGCCCGGCCTCCGACGTATACGGGAACGGACGTTCAGAGCATGCTGCGGATCGCGTCGCGGGCCGCGCGGATGCCGGCCACCGGGTCGTCCCAGAACACCATGTGTCCTGCGCCGGGGACTTCGGCCAGGGCGGCGTCCGGGTTGGTTTTCGCGGCCTCGTCGGCGCCCGCGGCCGTCACCACGGGGCTGTCGCCGCCGTAGATGAGCACCGACGGGGCCGGGACCTGCGGCCAGTGGATGAAAAAGTCCTCGGACTCGAAGCCGGCGTGCGTGGCGGCCACCGCGGTCCGAGAGCAGGAAGCCAGCCAGCGAGCGCGCAGCTCCTGCTCGGCGCGGGGCCAGCGGGGCCAGGAGGCGGCAACCTCGTCGGCGTCGGTGCCGCGCCGAGCCTGGTCGAGCTGGCCCAGGAACACCTCCAGCGTCGTCGGATACCGGTCCCGGCTCGGCCCGCTCATCGGCGGGTCGACCAGGACCGTGCCGCGAAGCTCGTGTCGGCCGGCTGCCGCGACGACGGCGGCGATACGGGCACCCATCGAGTGCCCGAGCAGGATCGGCCGGTCCAGGCCGAGCTCGGTGATCACAGCCTCGACGTCGGCGGCGTAGCCGGCGAGGTCGTAACCGCGCAGCGGGCCGTCGGCGTCGGCGGGTGCGCTGTCGGAGAGCCCGCGGCCGCGGACGTCGAGCACGATCGGCCGGACGAGGTCGGTGAGTTGGCGAGCGACGAACTCCATGGTGACAGCGGGGCTGGTGATGCCGGGCAGAATCAGCACCGGGACGCCGTCGGCCGGTCCGTGGTCCAAGACGTGCAGCCGCAGCGCACCGGAGCGGACCCATCGGCTGGTCGCCGGGACGGCGGCGAGGTCGGCCAGGGCGGGCTGGGTCAGGACGCGGTGCTCGGGTACTTCGGTCGGGATGGTCGGAACCTGCTGAGTCACGGGGACCCTTCCTCGGCTCGTGATGTTCGGGGTGGTTGTCAACCGGCGCGGGCTGCGACCTCGGGGGAGCCGACGCCGAGGCCGTCCAGGTAGCCGAGCGCCTCGGTCAGGGAGACGACATCGGCGTACTTGGCCTGCAGGTCGAACAGGGCCGCGTCGTGCGGACCGCGGGCCCGGTCGCCGCAGGCCTCGCCGACGACGAGGGTGTCGAGGCCGGACTGGACGGCGTCGACGGCGGTGGCCCGCACGCATCCCGAAGTCGTCGCCCCGCACACCAGAACGGTGTCGGTGTGCAGCCCGGCGAGCAGCGCGGCCAGCCCGGTGCCGTGGAACGCAGAGGCGCCCTTCTTGAGTACGAGGTGGTCCTCGGCGCGGTGCTCGAGGCGGGGGTCGAGGTCGACTTCGGCGTGCCCTTCGCGCAGGCTGCGCATCCCGGGAGCCTTGCGCAGCCAGGCGATCGCGTCACCGTCGGCCTCGGCCGGGGTGTAGCTGATCGCGGTGTAGACCACCGGAACCCCCGCGCGTCGGGCGGTGTCGACAAGCGCCCGGGAGGCGGTGACCTCGGCGGTCAGGTCGGCTCCCGACGGGAACTGCGGCTCGGTGAAGCCACGGGTCAGGTCGACCACGACCAGCGCGGGGTGGCGCCCGCGGGGCACGGCAGCGCCGAAGCCGGCCCGCTCGTAGGTCGCGTCGGTCGAGTCCCCGTGCAGTCCCGGGGCCCTGGAGTCATCGGCCACGCTGCAACTCCTTGATCAGCTTGTCCTGGCTACGGATGCGGCCCAGCAGCCAGCCCTGGAACAGGCCCGCGAGGCCGGCGGCGACCACTGGGAGGTACCGGGTGACGCCAGGGGGCAGCAGCATCGCGAGCCCGTCGAGCTCCTCCCCTCCTGCCGCGGGGCGGGCCTGGCCGGTGGCAGCCGCGGGGTACGCGGCTGCGGGGACGGCGGAGCCGGTGGCGGCGGGAGGCTGCGCGGGCGAGGGCTGCTCCTGCAGCTGCGCTGTGAGGTTGCGTGCGAACTGCTCCAGCAGCCGTTTGGAGACCGAGCTGATCGCGCTCTTGCCGAACTGCGCGATCTTGCCGCGCACCGACAGGTCGGTGTGCAGGTCCAGCCTCGAGCCGCCGGGTGCCTGTGAGACGGTGAGTGTCACCTCGGCCTCGGCGTCGCCGTTGCCGTGGCTTTCCGCGCCGCGTGCTGAGAGCTGCAGCCGTCGATTTGTGTCGTCGACCTCGACGAAGCGGATGGTGCCGGAGTAGGCCGCGCTGATCGGGCCGACCTTGAACTTGACCCGGCCGAGGTAGTTGTCGCCGTCGCGGCCGTCGAGTATCGCGCCGGGCAGGCAGGCGGCGACCCTTTCGACGTCGTTGATCAGGGCGAACACGGCGTCAGGGTCGGCGGGGACATCGAGATGGTTGTCCAGGATCACGGGGTCGCTTCCTTCTTCGGGTCGGGGGTCTGCCCGGACACCACGGCGCCGACCGGGTCCGTGGCGAGTGCGGTCCGGCGGTTGTGCGCGGTCTCGGTGACCGCGTCGACGATGGTCTGGTAGCCGGTGCAGCGGCAGATGTTGGCCGAGACCGCTTCTCGGACTTCCTCGCGTCCGGCGTCGGGGCGCTGGGCGAGGAAGCCCTCTGCGAGCATGAGGAACCCCGGTGTGCAGAATCCGCATTGCAGGCCGTGGTGGGCGCCGAAGGCTTTTTGCAGGTCCGAGAGCTGTCCGTCGGCGCCGAGGGACTCCACGGTGCGGATCTCGCTGTTCTCGGCCTGTACGGCGAACATCAGGCACGCGCGGACCGGTGCGTCGTCGACCAGGATGGTGCACGCCCCGCACACGCCGTGCTCACAGCCCACGTGCGTTCCGGTCAGCCCCAGCTTGTGGCGCAGCACGTCGGACAGGGTTTGCCGGGGCTCGACCAGGACTTCGTGGTCGGTGCCGTTGACGTGCAGTTCGATCAGGTGCCGGTCGCTCATGCGGGGGAGCTCGCCTTCTGCGGGGGACGGGGGGTGTCGCGCTCGGGTGCGCCGTCCAGCGCGGCCAGCACGGTCTGCGGGTGCACGGGGGTGGTGTCGAGTTCGACGCCGGTGTGGCGCAGTGCGTCGTTGATGGCGTTGAGCACCGCCGCCGGGGCACCGATGGTGCCGCCCTCCCCGGCGCCCTTGGCGCCGTTCTCGGTGAACGCGCAGGGCGTTTCGAGGTGGGAGACGGTGATATCGGGGATCTCGGTCGCGGTGGGCACCAGGTAGTCGATGAAGCTCGCGGCCGACGGCTCGCCGTTGTCGGCGTAGGTGATCTCTTCGAACAGCGCGCCGGCGATGCCCTGGGCTATGCCGCCGCGGCACTGTCCGTCGACGACCTTGGGGTGGATGACCACTCCGCAGTCCTCGACGCAGGCGTAGCGCAGGATGCGTACCTGACCGGTCCCCGGATCGGTCTCGACGACGACCGCGTGGGTGGCGTTGGAGAACGTGCCATCGCCGGGGACGTCGAAGCTTGCGGTCGCCGACAGCGTCGGCTCGACGTCCTTGGGCAGCAGGTGCGCCCGCAGGTAGGCGACGTCGGCGATGTCCTCGAACGAGATCCGGCGGCTGGGGTCGTCGACCTGCACGACGCCGCCCCGCCCGTCGAGCCGGACCTGGTCGGGCCGGGTCTGAAGCAGGTGCGCGGCGATGTCGCAGAGAACCTCGCCGAGCCGGGCGGCGGCGATCGAGACCGCAGACCCGCCGATGGTGGCCGACCGGGAGGCGAAGGTGCCCCACCCGTAGACGATGCGTTCGGTGTCGCCCTGGCGCAGCTTGACCTTGTCGATGTCGAGACCGAGCCGGTCGGCGACGATCTGGGCCAGCGTCGTCTCGTGGGACTGGCCGTGGTTCATCGTGCCGCTGGTGACCACGACCGAGCCGGTGGTGTCCATGCGGATCTCGGAGATGTCGAACCCGGGCACTACCTGCATCTTGCGTTTGGCGAAGGCCTCGGATCCGTAGCCGGTGCGCTCGGAGAAGCAGCAGTACCCGATCCCGAGGTACCGCCCCTCGGCCGCGGCGCGCTCACGCAGTTCGTACCAGCCCTCCTCGCGCAGCGTCTGCTCGGCGAGATCGAGGGATTCCCGGTAGGTGCCGGGGTCGTAGGTGACACCGTTGATTCCGGTGTAGGGGAACTCGGTGATGACATTGCGCCGGCGGATCTCGACCGGGTCCAACCCGAGTTCGCGGGCGGCTCGTTCCATGAGCCGCTCGATGGCCATCACGTACTGCGGCCGGCTTACCCCGCGGTAGGGGGCGGTCGGGGCCTTGTTGGTAGCGATCGCCCGCCCCCGCACCCGGTACGCGGGGACCCGGTAGACGCTGGGCATCTCGGCCGAGGCCATCAGCGGCTCGATCCCGGCGGTGAAGGGATAGCAGGAGTAGGCGCCCATGTCGCAGACCACGTCCACGTCGAGGGCGGTGATCCTGCCCTGGGCGTCGAACGCAGCGCGGGATCGGTAGCGTTGCTCGCGGGCGAGGAAGCCCGCGGTCAGGGCCTCGCGTCGGTCCTCGATCCACTTCACCGGCCGGTCCAGGCGGCGCGCCGCAGCGGCGACGGCGATCTCCTCCCGCCCGACCACGCACTTCTGCCCGAACCCGCCGCCCATGTCCGGGACGGTCACCCGCACCATGCGTTCCGGGATGCGCAGCGACCGGGCCAGCACCGTGCGCACTTGGTGCGGAACCTGAGAGCAGGTCTGTACCAGCAGCTGCTCGTCGTGGTCGTCCCAGGCCGCCACGACCCCGCGAGTCTCCAGGGGCAGTGCGTTCTGTCGGCCGGTGCGGGTGAGCACCTCCACCACGCAACCGTCGGATGCGGCCGCGTCGAAGGCGTCGTCCACCCCGGGGGTGTCGAACATCGATACGTCCAGCAGGACGTTGCCTGGCGCCTCCTCGTGGACCAGAGCGGCGCCGGCGGCGAGTGCGGTGTCCTCGGAGACAATTGCGTCGTGGGCTTCATAGGTGACGACCGCGGCCTCGATCGCATCCTCGACGCAGTAGGGATCGCGGCCCACGACCAGGGCCACCGGTTCGCCGACGAACCGGACCTTGTCCTTGGCCAGGATCGGCATCGCGGTGGGCGAGAACTCCTCCGTGGGCCGGTCGAGCAGCGCGACGATGTCGCCGAGGTCGAGATCGGCGGCATCGTAGGCGGCGACGACGCCGTCGATCTCGCGGGTGGCCTTGAGGTCCACACTGGTGATCCTGGCGTGAGCCGGTGTCGAGCGGACGAACCCGGCATGCAGCATCCTCGGCAGCTGGATGTCGTCGACAAACCGGCCACGGCCCGCCAGCAGCCGCGGATCCTCGCGACGCGGAACTGAGGCGCCGACCCACCGTCCCCGGGCGCCGTCGAAGCGCGGTCCGCGGTCGCGGCTTGTGCTCTCCTCGCTGACCGGCGGGTCACCCCGCACGACCGGGCCGTCGGGCTCGGCTCCGGTCGCTGTGCGGTCGGGGTCGGCCGGGGCCGGTGGCGTGGAGGGGCCGGTGTGCTGGTCGTTCATCGGGTCTGTCCTCGCTCCCATGCCTGCTCCAGCGCTTGCTTGACCATGGTTCGGGTGAGCTGGCGCCGGTAGTGCGCCGTGCCCGCCGCGTCCTCGGGCGGATCGATCGCCTGAGCCGCGGCGTCCGCACACGCGGCGAACAGCTCCGGCCCGGGCGTCCCGCCGACGAGGACCTGCTCCGCCTCGGGGACCCGCACCGGCGCCGGCGCGACCCCGCCCAGGACGACTCGGCCACCGGTGAGCGAGCCGTCGGGGCCCGGAGAGCCGAGGCTGACCGCAGCGTCGACGACGGCGAAGTCCCCGTGGCGGCGGGCGAACTCCGTCAAAGCCGAGCGGGGGGCGCGGTGGGTGAACAGCACCTCGGTGACGACCTCATCAGGCTCGATCGCGGTCGCGTAGAAACCGTGGAACATGTCCTCGGCAGCGATCTCTCGGGTCCCGGACGGGCCCTCGGCGACGATGACGGCGTCGAGCAGCAGCGCCAGCAGGCACCACTCGGCGGTGGCGTCACCATGGACGATGCTGCCGGCCACGGTGCCGCGTGACCGTATCGGCAGGTGCCCGACCCACCGCATCGACCGGGCCAGCACGTCGAAGTCCGGGCCCAGTTGCGCCGTGGCCAGCTCGACGCTGCGGTGGGTGGCCAGCGCCCCGATCCGCAGCCCGGCGCCGTCGAGCTGGATCGAGGTGGCGGCGGGGTCCCGGCGCAGCGGCCCGAGATCGACCAGCGAGGTCGGCCGGGCCAGCCGGAAGCTCATCATGGGTATCAGGCTCTGCCCGCCGGCGATGAGCTTCGGGTCCTCACCGTCCGCGCTGAGCCGGCTGAGCAGACCGATTGCATCGGCCACGTCGTGGGCTTTGTGGTAGGTGAACGCGGCGGGTTTCAATCCCCGGACCTCCTTTTCTGTCGTCCGTCGCTGTGGCGTTCCCGCCCCGAGCGGGCACCCGGCTCACCCGGCCGGGGCCGCGGCGTCCGGAGCGGGAACCTCCGGGGTGCTGCCGGGAACCCGGTCGAGCTCGGCACC
This sequence comes from Streptomyces sp. 8N114, assembly GCF_052245835.1. Classification (NCBI taxonomy): domain Bacteria; kingdom Bacillati; phylum Actinomycetota; class Actinomycetes; order Kitasatosporales; family Streptomycetaceae; genus Streptomyces; species Streptomyces sp. 8N114. The sequence continues at coordinate 303,914 of NZ_JBQQBT010000007.1, forward strand.
ACGGGTCTCAGGCGCGCCCACGGCCATGAACACAACCGCAGCCGCGACGAGCAGCCCCAGAACAGCGAAGGTGAGCGGGAGCCCGAGCAACGGCCACAGCACGCTGCCGAACACGAGCGGCGCGAAACCGGTCACCGCCCGACTCGACGACGACGCCCACCCGAACCCCGACGCGCGCAGCTCGGTCGGGTAGAGCTCGGAGACGTAGGCGTACATGACCGGAATGACGATCAGCGCGAACATACCGAACGCACCGATCGCCACGACGGCACCGGCCGGAGACTTGAGGACGAGTGCGAACGTCACCAGCGTGGCTGCGGCAAGCGGCCCGGCGACCCCGATCACCCACTTGCGGCCGACCCGGTCGACCGCCAGGACCGCGATGAGGACACCGACGATGCCCAGCGTGTTCATCAAGGTCGTGGACGCGAACGCCGCTATCTCGCCGAACCCTTCGGCGCGAAGGATGGAGGGCATCCAGCTCAGCGCCGCGTAGTAGACGAGCATGACTGTGACGAACAGGGACCAGGCCACGCCGGTGACCTTCGGGTTGAACGCCCAGACCCGCCGCAGCTGGTCGAACGCCGCAGCTGCCGCCCCACCGCGGGTGTCCTCGGTGACCGCAGCTGGTATCACGTACGGCTCCGGGGCCGCGCCGGTCCGCCGGACCAAGTCGTCGATCACCGCGCGTGCCTCCGCTTCACGGCCCTTGCGGACGAGGTAGAGCGGGGACTCCGGCACTCCTCGGCGCACCCAGAACAGCAGCACGGCGGGCAGGACCATCAGCGCGAGCATCCAGCGCCAGTTGCCCTGCACCGGGACCAGCAAGGTCGCCGACAACCCGGCCAGGGTCGTACCGACCGGCCACCACCCGTCCATCGCCGAGAGCACCCGCCCCCGGTGCTTGCGGGGGGAGAACTCGCTGACGATGGCGTAGTCGACGGGGATGCAACCACCGAGCCCCACCCCGGCCAGGAAGCGCAGCAGCAGAAAGACCTCGACGTTGGGTGACAGGGCCCCCAGCACCGAGAACAGCGCGAATATCAGCAGGGTGATGCTGAAAGCCTTCTTGCGTCCGATCCGGTCGGCGACGGTTCCCCACGCCACGGCACCGACCGCCATGCCGATCAGGTTCGCGGTGGCGACCAGACCACCCTGGGCCGTCGGCAGATCGAACTCCCGCCCCACCAGAGGGGTCAGGAAACCATTGAGCGCGACGTCCCAGGCGTCGAACATGTAGCCGAGTCCGCCAAGGAGGAAGATCTTACCCTGGACACTCCATCGCCAGGGCAGGTCCTGGACGATCTGATCTCCGGTACGCATAAGCACACTCGCTTCGTTTGCGGTGGGTGGAGCAGGGGCGTTGGTCAGCGTGCGAACTGATAGTGGATCGATTCGTTGTCCGGGTCGGCGAGGGGACTGCCGTTCCACAGCCAGTCGTAGGAAACGTCGGACTCACCGTTGAAGCCGCGAAGCTTCGCGTCACGCTCACGCTGCTCCGGCCCGTCCGGCAGGTGGTAGAAGTGCATGTTCCGCAGGGAGGCGTCCTGCACCATGCCGGCGTGCTTTGCGCGCCGGTGCACGTAGCGCACCAGAGCCGCGTCGATGCCCTCCCGGGTGACCTGGCCCAGCTCCTCGGCCAGCACGGCGGCGTCCTCCATGGCCTGCGAGGCACCCTGGGCCTGGTAGGGCAGCATGGCGTGGCAGGCGTCGCCGAGCAGCGCCACCCGCCCGTCGACCCACGCCGGGTCGCGGCGGCGACGGAACATCGCCCACAGCGAGACGTCCTCGTCCTTGGCCTTCGCCAGCATCGTGGGAACCCGGTCGTCCCAGTCGGTGTACTCCGCAGCCAGATCCGCCGCCGTGGCCGGCCCGCTCCACTCCCGCTCGATCGTCTCGCTGCACGGCACGATCGCGACGACATTGAGGTAGTCGCCGCCACGGATCATGTAGTGCACCAGGTGCTTGTCCGGGCCGTACCAGATCGTCGAGTGGAACCGGTCGGCCAGGAACCGGGTCGCGGGATCCGCGGAGATCAGGTCGCCGGGGATCAGGGCCCGATAGGCCATCTCCCCCGAGAACACCAGAGTGTCCTCGAAACCTGAGGCCTCGCGCACCGCGGAACGAATACCGTCAGCGCCCACCACCACGTCGCCGGTGAAACGGCGTCCGTCCGCCGCGACGACGGCCGGCCGGTTCGGGTCCCTACGGTCCACATCAACGATCTGAGCGCCGGTGGCGATCTGGACGACCGGCCCCGGGCCCTCCGGGTCCAGGCAAGCGTCCAGGAGCACCTTGTGCAGGTCAGCGCGGTGGTAGTGCCAGTACGGCGCCCCGTACTCGTCGGCCACACGCTGCCCGAGCGGGAGCTGAGCGATGATGCTGCCGTCAGCCCAGCGTCGGCGCACCTGGTCCTGCGGCTCGGTCCGGATCCGCTCCAGCTGAGGGCGCAGACCCAGACCCATCAGGATGCGGCTCGCATTCGGCGCGGTCTGAATCCCGGCGCCGATCTCGCCGAGCTGCGGCGCGGCCTCGGCCACCGTCACTCGCAGAGCGCGCTGCCGCAGTGAAAGGGCGGCGCACAGGCCCCCCAGGCCGGCTCCGGCGATCACGACCTCGAACGACTGGCTCGCTGCCATCCCTGACCTCCGCCTCAGTGTGAGTCCGTCGAGGAAATGATCCGAGCACGGATTATCCGAAGACGCAATACCCTTGACGACGCACCGGCCGATTTCGACTGCGCGGCGCGGTTTGATGCGCGTGAACAGCGCTGCAGCGCCACGTGGCCACGTCACGATCCGCCCGGGCCAAGCTCCTGCGGCTGCACGTGAGTTGACTCCCGCGGGGGCTCTTCTGCGCCGAGATGACCGGTCCGGCAGCTGACGGTCCGGGCCTCAGCCGGCCCGGTGGCGCGCTCGTCGTGCCGCAACGTGGTGCGGTTCCCCCGCCGCGGGCCGGCCGTGATCAGGCTGCGAGCAGAGCGTTCGGGCCGACCCGAATCCGGCGGGAGCCCGGCGACCGCGGGCTTGATCGACTCGGCGGCGTCGGGCGGGACCCGGGAGAGGACCCGCCGGTACACCGCGGCGATCCCGGCCTCGATTCCCCGCTGCTGGCCGGTGTCGAATCGACGTGCCTGCCCGGCCGCAGTGGCGAGGCGGGGAACCGGACCGGGGCGAGTACCGCATCCGCGGTGTCGGCCATGTCCGATCCAACCCGGACCAGAACCGTCCACCGGTCAGCCGGCGGGACGTCAGCCGGACCAGCAGTCCGCCCGTAAACAGGCCCCGGCGACGCTGCTTGGTCGGGCCGACTCCGGCATCCAGGGCCGTGGTGCTCCCGAGGCAGTCGACGAGATCGGCCACCTTGGCCACCCCCGCCGATCCGGTCCATCCGGCGGGCCGACACGGACCTGCCGTCGCCCCCAGCGACCGACTCGTGAACTCCTCACCCGACGGCTGCCTTCCTGCTCCTGCTCGGTCCGGCCCGACAACCGCGAGCCGGCCCGGACAGCAAGCACCTGTCGCCATCTCACCAGCGTGTGGCCACCACTACTGCCGAATTCGGGTCTGAGCCATGAAGAACTCCTCTGGCCGGTACTGTGAATCAGGCCATGCGAGCACGGATGATCCGGACGCTCAAGAGCCGGGGCCTGAATTTCCGTGCGCCACGGCTTGCGATGAACCACTGGCCCGGCTACGCGGTTCGGCACCATCGTCCGAGCACGTAGAATCCATGGCGCCAAGTGGGGCGGACATGCTATGGAGGGTGAGATGAGCGGGCCGGCACGCATAAGCGACGACGTCGAGCGGACTGTGCCGATGACTCCGGCCCCGCCCGACGACTTGGTCGCCGCGCCCGGTTACGGAGCCCGCCGGATGTATCAGGCCTACCTGGCTGCCTGGCACCGTCACGTCGACTCGGTACTGACCGGCCCGCAGTTCGCGGTCCTCACAGTGATCCACGCTTACCCCGACAGCGACCAGAGCTATCTCGCCGGCGCGGTCGCCCTCGACACCTCGACGATGGCCGACGTATGCCGCCGCCTGGAGAAACGGGACCTGATCCGCCGTCGCCCCTCGACCCGGGACGCGCGGCGCAAGCTGTTGTCGCTGACCGAGCAAGGTGAAACGACCTTGCGCGAGATCAACCGACGTGCCCGGCGGCTCGACCGTGCGCTGCTCGGGGACGACGCCGGCGACGCCACGACGGCGAGGCTCCTCAATACGCTGGGGGAGCGCTGGGAGACCATCGCCGCGCTCGACGAACTCGACTGAGCTTGTCGCCGCTCGATGGGAGTCCCACCCATCTCGAGCAGTCCTTGCCCCCTCAGACGGGTGCCGACAGGCTGCGGCGCCCGGACTGTTTCCACGGCTCCCGGCACCTGCGCATCCGCTGGGAGACGACGCGACATCCAAGAAGCGCTCTTTGCGCTCGCCCGTCGCCCGGGCACCGTCCTCGCCCAGCGGAACCACTCACTGTGTTCGAAACTCTCACCGTGCCCGAGCGGTAGGCCAGCCGGACCTTCGCCCCTGCCTGGATGAGATGGGGGGATTGTGGGGCCTGTGACCGGCGGGGTGATCCGGGCGTCAGGAAGTCGGCGCCAGCGCCAGAAGGTCGCTGCACTCGGGCGGCGGTGTCGGGATTCCGGTGGCGCGGCGCAGATCCGTACTCCCGCCGGCGGCAGCACGAACATCGAGGCAAGGGTGTCCGGCTGGGCGAAGACCTCGGATGGAGAGCCGTCGAGCAGGACCCTGCCCTCGTTGAGCACGACGATCCGGCTGGCGTGTCGACGGGCGAACTCCACGTCGTGGGTAATCGCGATGACCACCTTGCCTGCTGCGGCGAGGTCGTCGACCAGCCGGCCAAGGAGGGCTTTTCCTGGCGCGTCCTGGGCGCCGGTGGCTCGTCCAGGACGAGGACGGGGTTCCATGGCGACGACTGAGGCGACCGCCACGCGCTTGCGGGCGGCGAGGCTGAGCTCTGACGGGTCGCGATGGCGCAGGTGCTCCAGGTCCAGCCGGGCAAGGGCGTCGTCCACCAACTCCGCGACGCCACCTTGGTGGAGCGGCTTCTGGGCCAGATTCGCAGCCAGCAGCAATGCGCCACCGGTTCCACGCCCGACTGAACACCGATCACCCAATGAGATCACATAGTTGGCCACACGAGCTGCGGAACCCGGCGCTCAGCGAATGTCGTTTGCATGCTTGTTGGCACCAGAGGTCGACCAGAATCCCGCCGTAGAGCAAGCGAGATGCTGCCGGACCATGCCCCGGTGACTGAGTGCCTGAGGCAGTTGGGGATCTGTGGGTGGGTGACCCCGACTCGGGGAACTGGGACAGTGCGCGCTTGCGGCGGGTTTCGATCTTGATGAGTCCGCTGTGGGACGGCGACTTCTGTCAGCCCGGGAAGGCCGCCGCATAGGCAGCAGCCGCGGTGATCGATTCGAACGGCCAGCGTACGAGCGTCACCCCGGCGCGCCCGTCGACGGCCGCGTGCACCTTCGCCGCTGTGGCCGCGGGCGTGCCGCCGCAGATCTCCACGATGTTGGCGCCTGCGTCAACTGCGGCAACCGCGGCGGCGACCATGGCGTCATCATCGGGTGCCGGTGCCACGGTCGTGGCGGCCCCATGCGGGTGTTCGACCGTGACCGTGTCGGTGAGCGGATCGGCATCGGGATCGCCGAACAGCGTGACCGATCGGGGATGCCTCACTCCGCCGAGGTCGCCGGCGAACCCGACTGGCGCGCGGCCTGCCACCGCCTCGATCACCTGGCCGGCCTCGGCCAGGCCGAAGCCCCGGTACAGCTCCAGCAGGCCCAGACCCGCCGTTGCCTGGTCGGCGGCGACGCGCGCGGCGGCGTCCGCGTCAGGCACCCAGACGTATGCGAGTGGTCCGCCCGGGCCCTTGCGATCGATGCGTTCAACCGCCGCGTCCTCGGCAAGGAAAAGGAACATCGTGTCCACCGCGTGCATCTTGATCCCCTCGTTCCACTCGCTGTCGAATTGCTGACGGACCGGGTAACCGCACGGGGAGGCCGACGCATTCCCTCCGGTTTGTCCGTTCGGCCGCAAGCCACGCAACCGCAGCCGGAACAGGCGAGTTGAAGGCCTCAGAGCCTGTCCCTGCCGGGGACCTTGAAAGATGACGCGTCAGCCGAAGTCGGTGGAGCCCGCCCGGGGTCGGCCAGTTGGAGGTCGCGCACGGTATCCAGCAGGCGGTCCAGGAGCGCAGCGCCCAACGCTGTGCCTCGGTGGTCGCACAGCCCTTCGGCCGAAAGGTGAGGCAGCGGTGCGAAGGATCGTGCCCCGAGCGCCGTCTGTCGCGCGGAGTTACCGCAGGCCAGAAGGTCAGACGCAGGTGTGTGGGGATCTCAGTGGGCTGCTTTCGGGAGAGATACCGCGAGGTGGCGGTAACCCCGCCCGCCCTGGCTCGCCAACGCCATTGGCCGAGTTCGGTTCTGCTCACCGCCCTGTGGCGGTGTTCGTATTGCGGGCGGTGGTTCTGCCGGAAGGGACCGCGGCGGTGCCGTACTGTCCCGTGAAGCCGTGGCGAGCTGTTGGTGCTGGTGCTCTCGCGCTTGGCAGTCAGGATGGCTGGACTTGGTCGAAGAGGGCGAGGGCTTCGGCGGGGTCCGGGCTCACGAGGCGTTCCAGACCGGCCATCGTGATCTTCGCCCACCTGCCGGCCCGTGCCCACATCTGTTCCTCGAAGGCGCGGACGGCCTCGTCCAGATCTCCGGGGCCGGTGGCGATGGACTCGGCGAGTTCGGCGCCTTCCAGCATCGCGAGGTTCGCGCCCGCCCCCAATGGGGGCATCAGATGGGCGGCGTCGCCCAGCAGCGTCACCCCGAAGACGTGGGTCCACGTGTGGGACTCGGGCAGGACGTAGAGGGGGCGGTGGACGAAGGCGGTGCCGTGGCGGAGGAGGTCGAGGACGGGAGCGGCCCAGCCGTTGAACAGAGCCAGCAGGCTCGATCGCACGGCCTCGACGTCGGCCAGGTCCAGGTTCGTGTGCCAGTCCAGCGGCGCGCGGAACTGGGCGTACACCTTGACGTGGCCGCCGCTGTTGCGCTGGGCGACGAGAGCTCGGTTCACGCCGTACACAGCCACGGAACCGTCGCCGATCAACCGGGCGAGGTCAGGGTGGCGGGTGTCGACGTCGTGCAGGGAGGTCTCGACCAAGGTGACGCCGGTGTAGTGCGGCGTCACTGACGAGACTGCCGGGCGGATCCGGGACCAGGCGCCGTCCGCGCCGACTACGAGGTCGAACGTCTCCTGTCGCCCGTCCGCGAAATGGACCAGTACGCCATCCCGGGTCCCCGGCACCACCTGCGTCACGCCCCGCCCCCACCGGACGTCGAGAGGGCCGAGCAGCAGGTCACGGAGTTGCCCGCGGTCGATCTCGGGATTGGCCTGGTCATCTGGGCGGGGTCGCCAGTCGCGCAGGACGGTCCCGTCCGCGTCCAGGATGCGCATGGCCTGCCCCTCGGGACGGGACAGCGCCTGGAACTCCGCCAGCAGCCCCGCCTTGTCCAGCGCGAGTTGGCCCAGCCCTTCGTGCAGGTCCAGCGTGCCGCCCGGGGGGCGGGCGTCGGGGGCGGCATCGCGTTCGAGGACGCCGACGGGGTAATCGTGGCGGTGCAGGACGCGGGCGAAGGTAAGGCCGGCAGGGCCGCTCCCGACCACGGCGATTCGGTGTCTCATGGCGATACACTGTATTTCTCCATTACGGCGCATCGCAACAGTACGATGTGACCATGACTGTGTGGGACCGGCCGGAGCCGCCGACTCGCCCCGTGCCGCTCGACCGGGAGCGGATCGTCGCCGCCGCCATCGCGCTGGCCGACGAGGGCGGGCTGGAGGCGGTGTCGTTGCGCAAGGTCGCCGCCCGGCTGAACGCCGGCCCGATGCGGCTGTACGGATACATCTCCACCAAGGAGGAGCTGTTCGACCTCATGGTGGACGAGGTCCACGCCGAGATTCTCCCCGATCAGCAGCCCGGTGACTGGCGGGAGGCGCTGAGCATTCTCGCCCACCGCACCAGGCAGGCCGCTCTCCGTCACGAATGGCTGGCCGACCTGCTCGGCGGCCGCCCGGCCCTGGGACCGAACGGCCTCGCCGTGACCGAGGCCACGCTGGCCGCCCTCGACGGCCTCGCGGACGTCGACACCGTCATGCGCGCGGTGGAGACTGTCAGCGCCTACTTCACTGGCGCGATCAGGCGCGAGATCGCGAACCTGCGGGCCGAGCGCGCCACGGGCCTGTCCAAGCGCGACTGGCAGCGCGCCTCCGGCCCTCATGTGACGAGAATGTTGGCCACGGGCCGCTTCCCGGCGCTGACCAAGGCCGTGTACGACGGCACGGACGTGGACGCCGAGGCATCCTTCGCGACCGGCCTGAACTGGGTCCTCGACGCCGTGGCTGCCAAACTCACCCGGCCACCGGCGTGACGCTCAGCTCTTGCCGAATGTGAGCGAGGTCGGGGTCGGTGTCCACGGGCCGTGCGGGCTTGCCGCCACCACTTCATAACGTTGGTGCTGCCATCGGGGCGCCGGGAGCGTCCGCTTCTTGTGCCGGGTCGTGGAAGGGCCGCAAGCCGGCGCCCGAGTCGGCTCGCGTGAAGGCGTAGCGGCCCAGGAAGTTGATGTGCTCGTAGGCGATCGGCGAGAGCCGGGTGCCCATGTCGTCGGTGGCGGGCATGCGGCGGTAGCCGCCGTCGGAGATGAACTGCAGCAGGTGCGGGGTCTTGAAGATCCGGCCGCAGATCGCGCAGGTGTTGGTGCGCCACAACCGAGTGTCGCCCAGGTCGGCGATGCGCGGGGAGAACTGGTGGCCGCAGATCGCGAACAGCCCGAACACGGTGTCGGAGTGGGGGAGGCGGTGTCGGTCACTACGGGTCTCGGGGCGGGGCCCGCCGTCGATGGTGTGGATGGCATCCAGGGTGAACAGCGAGTCCCGCAACGTACCAGGCACGACCAGCCCGCCGATGCCCATCACCTGGTCGTTGACGACGTTTCAGCCAGGTCGCGCCGCGCAGACGGCCGAAGTAGATCGGGTTGTGGCCGGACCGGCCCTGCCGGGCAGCAACTCGACGGGGGAGAAGTGATCAGGACGCTGAATTGACCAACAGCGTCGGCAATGCCGTGGGCGGGGCGCTTTATGAGGTGGTGAGCTGCTGTGCCGTGACGAGGACTGTCACGACGGCCGCGAGTTCGGCGATGGTGGGCCATGGCCACCGGTCCGCTTCAAGGCAGCGGGCGAGGGAGGGCACTCCTGCCCAGACCGGATTCACCGGCTGCTGAACACCTGCGACTTGTGGCGCAGTGGTACCTCCGGGGAGTAGACGCTCATCACTTTGGGAGAGCCAGATCCAACCGTAGGGGGTGACACGTTCGTCAATGGCACGTCGGCCGTGAGTTCAGCGTGACTGGGGTGCTTTCGCCGGGAACCCACGGCGCCTTCGGCAGGCAGGCTCGAAGGTGCGGTGGGTTCGTAGCCGCTGAATCGGCAGGATACTGATGGGGTGTGGCTCCTCCTGAGGGACGGGCTGCACCGGGTCACGGGGTGCCGTGGTAGGCCAGATGCACGGCCAGAGCAGCCACGGGCAGACAGAAGAACACGGCCCAGGGACCCAGCTGGTGGTCACGAACCCGCAGGTGGGCAAAGAGTGCACCCAGGAAGTACAGCACGAGACCGGTGGCAGCGAGCATGCCCAGCACCGGCACGGCGAACCCGGCCAGCAGCCCCAGCGCCCCCAACGCCAGCAGTGTGCCCAGCGGGCGCATCCAGGACCGGGGCACACGCAACTTGTCCGCCTGGCTCTTGGGGTAGTCGTGGCCGATGAAGTTGGCGATGGCGGCCGAACCGTTGACAGCTGCGGTGAGGAGGGTGACCACGAGGTAGGCGGCAAACACGAGAAACTCCTTCTTCTGCGCGAGAACGACGGTTGGGTGTTCGTCGTCCTGGACGAAGACAGCACCTCAAGATGTGACACGCCCTGTCAGAGCAGTCCCTCGGGGAGAGCTGCTCCCATACTCACTCGCTCTTGGCGCTCTGCTCGATCTGGTCGTCGAGCAGATTTCGGGCGGTGGCAGCCGCATAGCGGACGCTGCGAGAGCCCTCGGAGAGGTCGCCGCGGCCCTCCTCAACTCGCTTGACCGGCACGGTGAACCGCACCGCGCTGCACGGGTGCTGCCGTTCATACGGGCAGGTTGAGGGTGCCGTCTGCGGCGAGGGCCGCGCGGCCCGTGATGGACGGGACGTCGTCCGCGAACGTGACCTGGATGCGGGAGGGCCGGTCGAGGGCGTGCCCCTGCACGATGGTGAGCCGGTCGCCGGCCAACCCGTGACGGTGGAGAAGGCACGCCAGGGGACCCGCGGCGCTCCCCGTCGCAGGATCCTCGGTGATCCCCGCGACCGGATTGACGAACCGTGCGTGCACCTGAGCGTCGGGTTCCGCGGGGTCGAGCGCGTACAGGTAGACACCCTGGCCGCCGACCGTCGGCAACAAGCCACGCAGCCGCTCAGCGTCGGGAGCCGCGGCATCCACGGTGCCCTGGCCGCGCAAACCGACCAGCAGATGGGCCGCGCCGGTCGAGACGACCTGGGCCACCGGCAGCCCATCGCCGGCGCCGAGGTCGCCGTCGTCAACTCCGAGAGCGCGGGCAAGTGCGGCCCGGTCGGTCAGCTTCTGCCCGTACTCGGCGGCGCGCTGCCGCATGGTGACATCGACGAGCCCGTCTGGTCCGACCGCGATGCCGACCTCCAGGATCTCGGAACCGAGCTGCTGGTACCAAGGCCCGTCACGGTGCCCGAGCCGTCCTGTGGCGGCCAGCCACCACCAGGCACCGAGGGCGTTGTGGCCGGCGCCGAACACCTCCACGCCTGCTGCGGTGAAGGACCGCAACCGCCAATCGGCCCCCGGCACCGTCGGGGACAGCAGAAACGTCGTCTCGGCCTGGTTGAACTCACGGGCGACGCGTGGCATCAGCGACTCCGGCAGCTCGTCGGCGTCCGGGACCAGGGCCAGGGGGTTGCCCTGGAGCGGCTGGTCGCTGAAGACATCCACCAGGGTGAAGGGGGAACGGTGGGCCATGCCCGGCTCCTGTCGACTGGGAGTGATCACGAGGCCATCGAGACTATGGCCCGTACCCGCCCCGGCCCCAGAGTTTTCCCTGGTCGACGCGGGTATCCAGGAGGGGAACCAGCGGTAGATTCATATGATGACCGATGAATCCACTGCTGCACTGGACGAGCTGGACTGGTCCCTCCTGGAAGAGCTGCAACAGGACGCCCGCCTGTCGTATGCCGAGCTGGCCCGCCGCGTCGCATTGAGCCCGTCGGCAGTGACCGAGCGGGTACGCAGGCTGGAGAGTCTCGGGGTCATCACCGGGTACCACGCGGCGGTCGATCCGTCCCGCGTCGGCCTCGGCATCCAGGCCATCGTGCGGCTGAAGTACCCAGGTACGGCCCACCAGCCGCTGCGCCGCCTCATCTCCGACCAGCCCGAGATCCTCCAGTGCCACCGTGTCACCGGCGACGAGTGCTACGTCCTCCGGCTGACCGCCCGCGATGTCAGCCACCTCGAGCACGTGGTCGACAAACTGGCCCGGCTCGGCTCCCTGACCACGAGCGTCGTCTACTCCACCCTCCTGCCGCGCCGGACGGTTACCCGCCCTGAGAACGTCCGGTCGGGGGTCACCGACACCGTGTCCCGCCCTGAACCGTGACGGGACTCTTACTCTCCTCAGCCCGACCGCGGTCGCCACGCAGCCCGGCCGCCGCTCTTGGCCACACACACCCGCCGTCCGGCCAAGCCGTGCTTCTCGTCGACGCGTGCGGGGCGGTCACTGTCGCTGCGGACGGAGCTGCCACGGGTCGCGGGCGGCGGAGGGCACTCCTTCACACTTCCGTCGATGGGACGGTGGGACCGGGCGAGCGTTGACGCTGAGCTGGTCGCGCCCGCACCGTTGCTGCCCCCGGCGCCGCTGCCCGCCATGTCGCGCCTAGGCTGCCCCTGTCCCACCGCCGCTGATCCGGAACTGGTCCTCGTGCCTCTCTCTTTCGAAACCTTGCTGCTCCCAGCGGCCTTCATGCTGGTCGGCACTGTCTGCAGCGCGATTGGGTGCCGTGACCTCCTCCGGGCCCGGAGCCTGCGCCGGAAGGGCGCGAGAGCGGAGGGGGTGGTGACCCGCTTGCAGCCCTCCAGCATGAGGACCTACCGCTCGGGCCCCTCGGCCACCGTGTACTCCCCGGTCATTGCCTGGACCACGGCCGACGGCCGCCCCATGGAAACGGAGCACAACCTGGCCCGCGAGCTCCATCACAACCCGCCACCCGGCACCCAGGTCACGGTCTGTTACGACCCGGCGGACCCGTCCCGCTGGACGCTCCCGTCCGCGGGCACCTTCGTGGACTGGTTCGTCGGCGCAATGGGGGCGGCCTTCGCGGTGGTTGGCCTAGCAATGTTGCTGTCAATGACGTTGTGGGGGTCCTCGTGGGAAAAGTGCGATTCCGGCACGAGCGACTACAGCACCTCGTGCCCCTAGATGGTGACGTGACTGCGGTAGCCGGGGCTTCGAGGACGCTGGGGCGGTCGACCGGAGCGTGGGGAGACGGCAGACGGCCCTGACGGAGGGGAACCCGACTGATGAGTGCACAGCCCGTGCATGGGGCGCCGGGGGCCCACGAACCCGCTTCGGTGCCGCGCAACGCGGACGGCATCGGTGCCGCGCTGTCCAGCGAGCGGTGCATGGAGTTCTACCGCGAGCTGCCGGCCGCCGCCCCCGAGGACGCCGAGGCGGTCCTGCGCCACTGGTGGTGCGAGGCGATGCTGGACGCCGATCAGGACAAGGGCGACCGGCTGACCGAGGCGGCACTGAACGGAACACTGCCCACCCACAGCACCACCGAGGCCATCGAGGCCCGCCGAGCTGCGGGGCTGCCCGTTGAGTGACCCGTACGGTGACGAGGGGGAAGGCTGGCCCTGCGTCCTGTCGGACGAGGTCGACGCGCTGCTGAAGGATCTGTCCCTGCCGCCGGAAGTCTTCGGCGCGATCGTCGCGGCCAAAGTCCAGATCAACGAAACAAGAGGCATGGTGTCCGGCAGCACCGCCTCCACACGAGGCCCCAGCAGCGGCGGATGCCGCTGGGCCTGAACGGCTCACTTGGAGTGGCGGCGTACGTGCTCGTCGCCGATGCCGACGAGCCGCACTGCGTCCTGACCCGCGTCCAGCTGTACTGATTCCTGGCGGATAGCGTCACCGCAGGCGCCAGAAGGAAACAAGACCCTCAGCTGACCCGTCAGTCAGCGGCAGCTTCGAAGCCGCCCCTCCGCTCAGTTGCTGGTTTCAGCGTGGTGGGAAGAGTGCGGGGTGCGGGCACCTCTCCAGCGGCTGCTCGGGGCGATCAGTCCACTTCCACCAGATGTGTCGCTGCTCGCATCGCCACAGTCCACGGCGGGACCGCTCGCCGTCGTTCTCACGCCGGCTGAGCACGAAGCCGCCGGACTTAAGCGGAAGGCCGCAGTCGGGGCACGCCAGCGAGGCGTCGGACGACGCGGCGCGCACCCAGTGGTTGCGGTGAACCTGCTCGACCCGGAATCCGTAGATCACAAGCTCCCGTTGGCCCCTTGAGGCGCATGCCTCGTTCCGGGGCGGTTCCATGTGAGCCCGCTCGATGCGGTGCGTCACCCCATCGCGGTAGACCAGGTCAAGCGGTTGTCGAGCTGCCCAAACACCTGCCCGGTGATGTCCGTAGACGTGCACACCACCATCCGGTGTCGCCCCCGACACGCCTTTGATCAAGAACTGGAACGGCCCCTGACCACGCACAGCCGGCCGTCCGGTGGAGTCATAGGAGACAAGTTCCACTCCCGCACCCTAGCGCGGCATCCACACCTGCACCCGGGCTGGACGGGGCACGCCCGCGCCCCTGTAGTTGTCGCCGCCCCGCCCTCCCGGCCCCAATGCTGCCGACGCACAAGCTTGGAGTTGAAAGGCGCACAGAGGAGAGCAAGGGGGTGACCGGGCCCGGTGTGGCTGCACAAGGCCGGGCCACCAGCCAGTGTGTACGCATCACGTCGGCTTGGCCCCCCGCAGCTATCGCGGACTGCCTGTGTTGCCGTCGCGGATGGTTTTCACGCACAACACCGGATCCGGAGCGGGAACGAGCGTCTTGTCGACGAGGGCCTTGAGGTTGGCAGGCGCGGGGGTGTCCGCTTGCAAGGCGGCCACGTACTTGGCGGCTTCCACCGAGGCAAAGGCCGGGATCCTCTGCCGCAACAACCGCATCGCGGAGGTACGGCCGCAGGCTGCCGCCGTCTTCCGTATCTCCTCATGCAGCTCCTCCACCGGCCCTGGCGTGGGCCGGCCGCGGATGCGGCTGCGGTAGTCCGCCTCCCAGTCCCCAGTGACCGCATCCACCGGACCGATCTGGTGAAGCCCACCGTCGAGCCGGTCGACCAGATAGGGCCCGTTGCCCCCCAGCAGATACCGCGAATCTCCTGTGCGCACATACTCCGGCACCTGGTAGTAGACGATCCAGACCAGCTCGTGCTCCTCGGCGTGCGTGACCACCAGCTTCCTTGCGCCTTCACGGTCCAGGTGCTCCTGGACCAGCCGGACGGCGAACTCCCGCTCAATCACACATCCGGCCCTTCACTACGGGAGGAGGCCCGCTCCTGTGGGCGTCGTTCGATGCGGACCAGGAAACTGGCGACGCCACAGCCAGTCCTCCGGCCAGGTCGAGACCGGAGTATCCCAGCTGCCGGATGTGGCGCGTGTTGAATTCGATGGAGTGAACGTAGGGGTCTTCCGGAGCGATGGTCGGCCCGCAGGAAGGGCTGCCGTCGTGTGCACCCTCCTCCTTGAGCGGAACACACAGCATGGCCACCACCACGACCACCGCGGTGAGGGCCAGCGCGGCCAGGAACCGGGACCCGGATTTCACCTCATCCTGCGCCTCCCAAGCTTCCGCCGCGTCGTGTGCCTCTTCACCGGTCTCAGCCTCTCCGGCCACTGCCAACACTCTTTCATCTCACCCTGGAGCGGCCGGAGCCGTGCTGTCGGCCCTGCGCAAAGTCCTCGGACTGGCTGGCGGCACCGAAGAACTACCACCCACCACCACAGCGCCTGGCTCGGAATCCCGTTGCACTTCACCAACGGCCACCCCCATACCGTGCCTGCCCCACCTCACCACCGAAGAGGCCCGGCAACCCCGCACCACTAGGTTGTCCTCGGCCACAGAATCCAGGCCAACGCCGACTTCCTCACCGAACTCGCGAACGACCTGTGACCCGGCGTCCAAGCCTTTGAGAAACCAGGGGCCGCCCGGGGCAATCTCACCTCCGGGCGGCGACCCCCGTCAGTAGGCGGCAACCAGAAGCACGCGGTCTTCCAGCGGCAGACTCCACGGCCGACCCTCGCGCACCGGATCCGCACCCTCGCGTCGCAGCGCGGTGATCAGCTTGCCGAACTGAAGCGGGCTCAGCCCCATGAACGGGGCTATGCAGACGGCTCCGACGCCGGATCGCTGCGGTCACATCAAGATCGTGCCATCCACCCGCAAGCCCCGACCTGCTGGAGATCGCTGCCGGTCGGGATTTCGTTGGGGGGTCTCGTCATCGGCCGGTACCGTGCGAGGCAGGTTCAAGGGGGTTGAGCTGGTGCGCCCAGTGCTGTTGGTGGATGTTGACGGACCTTTGAATCCGTATGCCGCGAAGCCGTACCGACGGCCCGAGGGGTACGAGACGCACCGGCTCCTGACGCCTCGCTGGGAGGCCGCCGAGCGGCGTCGGCTGACTGAGTGGGGGCTGCCGAACAAACCGGTGAAACCGCTGCGCGTGTGGCTCAACCCGAATCACGGCCCGGCATTGGACGCGCTTCCCTTCGACCTGGTGTGGGCCACGACGTGGGAGGAAGAAGCCAACGCTTTCGTCGCGCCGGTCCTGGGATTGCCCGAGCTGCCCTTCATTGCCTGGTCCTCGCCGCGGGCCGAGCCTGCCGGCGGTGTGTTCTGGAAGACGCCGGACATCGTCGCGTGGGCGAAAGGCCGGGCGTTTGCCTGGATCGACGACGAGATCACCCAGGCGGATCGCGCCTGGGTGAATGAGCACCACGATGGTCCCGCCCTACTCCACCGGGTCGACCCCCGATGCGGCCTTTCCGTCGACGACTTCGCCGCGCTGACGGCATGGGCGACCGACCTTGACTGACTCCACGGCCCATCGACCGCCGCCAGCCACGCCGTTCCGAGTGATCATTGCGGGACACACTTGGACGACGTGTTTCGGCAGCACGGTAATGCTGCACAGCGGCGCTGCTCCACCGGCTTTCGAGCGCCTCGCCGATAGGGCCTGTTCGGAGTCACGATCATGTGGCATGCTTTCTACCCTGAGGTGGGGTCCGGGCTGGTAGGGCACTCGCGTGGCGCGACGCGGGAGTAGTCAGCTCCTGCCGAAGTCTTTGGTCTTGACGAAGTGGCGGTCGGTCTTCGACGGGCCGTCCTGCGTTCCGCGCAGCATCCAGTAGCCGGCGTCAGTGCGGGGCTTGCTGGTACCGACCGTGCCGATGAGCAGCTCGTCGCGGCCATCGGTGTCGAGGTCGGCGAGGTACAGGTCCCAGCCGAAGGATCCTCGGTCCCGCGCCGGGCGGCGGGGGGAACTGCCCGGGCTGAGCGCGTTCCGGTCGATCGTTACGGTACGGGTCGCGCTGAGCCCGTCCTTGCCGCCGAGCACCACCCTCACCTGGCGGAAGTCGCCACGGGAAGAGGTGGCGATGTCGTCGTGGCCGTCGCCGTTGATGTCGCCGACCGCAACGGCGTAGCCCACCTTCAGTTCACCGAGCCGGCCGGCGCGGTCCTTGCCCCGGCCGGGGCCCTGGCTGCTGCCGTAGACGGCAACAGCCCGGTCGTCGCCCGGGTTACCGGCGTCGCCCTGGCTGCGGGCGAGAATGTCCTGCTTGCCATCGCCGTCGAAATCCCCGGCGGCAACGGGGACGGAGCCGGCCGTGCTCGTGATGCCGGGTACGGACCCGGCAGGCTTCAGCCCTTTGGCCGTTCCCCGGTAGAACGTGGCATCAGTGACGTCCTTCGGCCGGCCCTCCTCAAGACGCGCGTCCTCCTCGTCGTACTCGCCCTTCGTCACCAGGTCGTCGTGGCCGTCGCCGTCGAAGTCGCCGACGGCCGTGTGGGCCACCGACACCCAGCCCTTGTAGCCCACATCGGTGGTCGAGGTGGTGCGGGGTGCCGCGCCGTCGCGGCTGAGCGGGCCGTACAGGACGGTGGCGGGCTGCGGCCCGTCGGCGGACTCGCTGGAGGAAGGCTGCGCGAGGGTCAGCAGGTCGAGGGCGCCATCGCCGTCGAAGTCCCCGGTGGCGGTGGCCGGGAGGGCGTCGGCGGGCAGCTTGGTGACGCCGCTGCGGCCGTCGGGACCACCCCAGACGATGCGCTGCTCACGCATGGGCTTCCCGTGGGAATCGTGCACCCGGTCGCCCGCCATGACGTCGGCGTAGCCGTCGTCATCCATATCTCCGGTGAACTGAGTCGACTGGTCGTTCCCGATCGGCCCGCTGCTGATCCTCTGGTCAAGCTTGGGCAGGCGCTCCGGGAGGCGGAATGCCGCGCACGGTTTCGGCCAACCGGGCGCGGAGAGGGCGACGAAGCGGTTGCGGTGCCACACCTGCCCAGGGTTGGTGAGCACGTTGTACCAGCCGTTGACGACCACGTCGGCGTGCCCGTCGCCATTGACATCGTCCCGGTTGACTGCGCTGTCGTTCCGCTTCGAGGGGGAGGGGGACGGTGGTGCCGTCTTCCCGTTCGAGGGGGAGGGGCACGAGGGTGTCGGTGTCGCCTTACCGCCGTCGGCCGAGCAGGCCGTGAACAGCGGGGTGGTCACGCACAGACAGATCACGGCGGCGAACAGGCGGTGGAAGGTACGGCGCATGGCGCCATCCTGCAAGGCACAGCTCACGAACCCCTAACGGCCGGGGCAAGGTCGGATTGAGGTGACCATGCTCCCCGTCCTCGCGAATCTCAAGATCCCCGACAGCGCCGGCTTCTGAGCGATGGCGAGGGCGGTTGATTGAGCTGTTGCGGCAGCGGTGGCCGGTTGCCAGACGGCCTTCAGGTGGCGCGGCGGCTTGGCGTGACGCCACCAGCGGCGATCCTCGCCCAGTACCTCACGGAAGCCAACGGAGACCACAGGCTCGCTCCCCGACGAGCCGCCGTGGGTCCGGTGATCACCGGCACGAACGGGTCAAAAGGCCGCGCCGCTGTGCTGATCAACAAGCTGAAGGCGTGGCGGGGCGTGGCTGCGCGCTACGACAAGACGCCGCAGAGCTACCTGGCAGGGCTTCAACTGCGGGGCTCGATCAGCTGGATCCGCAGCCTCCGCCCCACCACGTGATCACGACTCCGAACAGGCCCTAGTGGGCCCTGCCGCCCCCGAGTTCAAGCACGCCGAGAGCGAAGTCCTGGTTCGGCGGTTCCGCGCTCGCGAGCAGGACAAAGCGAGCGTGCGGGAGGTCGGCTAGGGCATCGCCAAGGTAGGAATCCTCCTTGAACCGCTCGGTGACGATGTCCATGGGGCCGCCGGAGCCAAGCAGAATCAATGCGAGGAGGCGGCGTCGCGGCGATACGATGTCGGCGAGCGGCGGCCGGTCGTCGTTCGCCGGCCCGGCATCGTCCAGCCGGTCAAGCAGATCCTCCGCGGTGTCGCCGGTTGCCGCCAAGAAGTCGTCGACCAGCAGATCCAGAGCTTCGTAGAAGGACGCGGCGCCACCCCTGGCCGCAAACTCCTCCACCCCTCGGGCGCGGAGGTGCGAGACGTCCAGTTCGAGACCCTCGCCGTATGCGACCGCAAGGTAGCGGCCGCCGCACAACTCGGGCCGGCGCTGGTCCCCCTCCGCCTCCGCGAGGCAGCGCAGCGCTTCGTCCAAGTCCATGCCACGCAGTCTGTCAGATGCCTTGGACATCGTCCGGCCACCATCGCGCTGCCCCCAACCACGAGGCCGATGCACCATGCTCATTGCCTCCACCGGCATGCCTTGCCCGTTCTCCAGAAGGATCGAAAACAAGTACTCGTTCGACGGCGTCCCCGAGTCGTACACGTCCCGGCTGCGCGCCGGATGGCGGCGTCAGCGCGGCCCTCGCGGGGCGAGCAAGCGGGCCCCAAGTTGTCCCACCAGGTCGAGGTGGACCAGCGCGGTAAACCAGGGAACGGACGGCCTTGCGCGGGTGATTGATGTTCAGCAGGGACGCGTAGGCGAACAGCACGCGGTGTGCGCTGCGGTTGTCGATGTCGAGCAGAGCGGAATGCACCGGAAGGGGGTAGGGAGACTGCCGGAGAACACACACGCCGGCCGCCGCCCATCCCAACGGAGTGGAGAACCCCCCGTACATGTGTGGCCTGTTCTCGGTATACCGCCCCTATGGTCCGCCTATGGCCTCCTTCGCCCGCTCACCAAAAGCCCTTCAACTTCCGCTCCTGGCAACAGAGCACCGGTTCAATTTTTGGGCCCTCGTTTGAGTGCTCCGAGCCGACCAGCGCGGCGACCAGTTTGGAAGCTGCCGCTTTCGTCAGCCGCCTCACAGCCGCCTGCGTCGTCTCCTCCGGGCCCCGCGGCGCCACCCCTGTGCCCCTGACCGCCTTGCTGAACTCCGCATCGAACCGGTCACGCTTCACCTTGGACGCCAGCGCGATGAGGTACCTGATCTGCTTGTCAGTGGCCAACTCCACCCTGGCCTCCGCCACCCGCCTGCGTCGGCCCAACGCTTCGTACGCCCCGTGATCGTCGTCGTCCTTCGTAGACATGCGCAGCAGCGTCTCACCCCTGCCCCCCGACCGCGGCCCGGGCCCCCACTACACCTGCCCTTCGTGCGGGAGGACCCGTGGGGGCTTACGGCGATCTCAAGCCCGAGCACGTCGTTCTTTCCCGAAGGACCGGGCCGGGCGGCCGGTGGTCATCGCCCCCGGGCTCCAGTTGGCCGGTCCTGCGGTCGACGCGGCGAAGCTGCTCAGCGGTACCGCGCTGGTGCTGGCTGCCGCCCGCCCCGGCGCGCTGGCCGGCCAGCAGGTGGTACACGGCGTCGGCGCCTTCGCCACGAAGTGGATGGACGTCCTGCCGGTCAAGGAGCACCGCGCATGGCGCCGAGAGGTGCTGGTGCTGTGGCTGATGGACAGCGTCAACGTCCTCTCCACATACCTGTCCGCCCCTGCCGCGCTGCCGCTGCCCGACCACGGCACGGCTCTGGTGGGCAGGGCGGTGGACTGGTGCCGCATGGCGGATCGCACCAGCAGCGAGCGGGGGGGGGGGCAGTTGCAGCACAGCCGGCAGGCAGCTTGGCAGTGTCCATGGCGGCTCACGGTTGCGCGGCTCTCGGAGTTATGGGAGCTTGCCAGGTTGCCCGGCACGGGGGTGTGGAGCCACGCTGCGGCCTCACCCAGGCCCGTGGGTCCCACCATGAGCCGCCCCTGCAATGCCGCGCCTCCTCGCGGCGCCGCTCAGTACTGCAGCAGGTCCTCGGGGGCCGGGGCAAGGACGCGGCGGAACTCTTCGAGGAGGAGGCGTGCGGCAGGATGGCAGTTACCGTTGGAAGACAACGCTGGGGCACGTGTCGGGGTCCGTTTCCACGAACAGTTCGGGCTTGCCCTGCGTGCCGCCGACTTCCAGGTACTGCGGTTCGGTAGGCATCCGTTGTTCGGGCGTGCCGCGGAGGAAGTCGAGCTTGATCTGGCGGAACTCCTCTCCTCCTGTGGTTTCCTCCCTGCGAAACTCCCAGGTTCCCTCGCCCTGGAACGCTTTGCGGGGTCCGCTGTCGTCAAGCTCCTCCAGGGAGATGGACCAGTTCTTCGTCCGCACAGTGCCGACCTGGGCGGGGCGCCCTTCGGGGTACTGGGTGGAGGCGTGCCCGAGGGTGATGCGCATGCCATGCGGGCCCTTGTAGTTGCCGTGCAGATCGCTGGCCCGCACCGTGGTGCTCGACTTCGGGCACGGGCCCGAAGCGTTGTCCACGACGGTGCACGAGGTGAGGGTGGCCAAACAGCAGGCGGCCACCGCAGCCGCCTTGCGTGACATCGTGCTGCCCGGCCATCTCGTGCGGCCGGCCGAGCCGTGGTTAGTCATGGAAATCATCGTGTCAGTGGTCGTCCGGATCTTCGAAGCGGGGCGGGTGGATGCGCTCCGTCCAGGTCATCTTCTCGTGAATCCCGGTTCCGGGGCCCGAGGAGGGGTTGAAGATCGACTGCCACTTCGGATAGCCGGGGAGGAAGGATTCGACGTCCGTGTCGTTGTTGAGCGTGTACTGCACCACGATGGAGCCGTCCGGTTCCTCGGACTTGACTATGTAGTCGACGTCGTAGGACCCGAGGAGGGACTGGGCCTCGTTGGTCTTTCCGCCCCAGAGGTTGTCGATTCCGCTCAAGCCTGCCATGTCCTTGGCGAACATCTTGGCCTGGTCGCCGAACCCCTCTTCGGAGATCTTGTGCTTGACCCGTCCGGACAGCTCCCCCTCCCGCCATTTTTGCAACGTCTGGTTGCGGATCGTCGCCATGCTGTCGCTCTTCTGGAGCTGTTCGACGAACGGGTCGCCCTGGTGGAACTTCCGGTTCGGCTCGAATTCCCCCATGCCTGTCAACCAGGCCCCAGCCGTGGTGCGGGGCGTTGCGTTGTTGGGATCTGCGTGCGGGCTCTCGCCGTTCATCACGCGGGTGTAGGCGTCGAAGTCGTCAGGGCTGATACTGCCCGTGCTGTCCAGGTTGGTGTGCTTGGGCTTGGCATTGAACCACTGGTCGAGGCCGACATCAGCCATGAGGGCATAGGCGAGGTTGCTGTCGATGAACAGCCCGCCGCGCAGGGCAGTGTTCAAGTCACGCTGGCCGTCCCTGACCATTTTGGCTGTCTCTTTGTCCACCTCGCCGCTCGCGGTGGCGCGCACCTTCCCGTGGGAGGTGACCTCCACCGCTCCCTTGCTGTCCTCTTCGATGCGCCGGACGATCCCTTTCACCTCACCGCGCAGCGTGGTCAGATCCGACTCGCCGTCCTCCAGGACTTTTTTCATGTTGCGGGCGACCTCGGTCGCCCGACTGACCTGCCGGGCTATGTCGTCGATCATCTGCCATGCGTACGGTGCGGTCGCGCCCTCCCAGTAGCCTTCGTCCCGTAGGGGCTTCATCAGCTCTTTGTGGATCCGGCCGGACAGTCCGTCGATGGCATCGATGACCGCTTTCCACTTCTTGGCCATGTCTGTTAAAACCGAGAAATCGGTGGTCATCAGCTCATGGTAGAAGCTGCCGCTGTTCATCGGTCGTACTCATCAAGCGCCGAGCGGCGATGCGTCAGAGGCGGGACCGCAGGGCTAATCGACGTACCGTCTTGCCCCCGGTGCTGCTGAAGTATTTTGTCTATGTCGGTCTTGGTGCCGTGATCCCGTGTCTTGTATGCCTTCTTGGCATCCCGCAAGCTTTGCTCTATCTGTGCCAGCCACGCAGCGACATTCCCAGCCTGGGTCTCCCATTGTTCGTGGGACTTCCGCAACCCCCCGGCGGTCGTCCAGCCCTTGAATTCGGCCGCTGCCGTGTTCGTAGACGCCCCCAAGGAGGCCGCGGCCTTGTAGAACGCCGTACGGATCTCGCCAGCGCTGGTGGCACCCTTGGCAAGCACGCTATGGGAAACCTTCAACTGCGGTTTGAGGATCGAGTCGCCGCCCGGCTGCAGTGGGTAGCGGCCGCCCTCCTCACGCGGAGGTTCGAGCATGCCCTGCTCCCCAGGCGGCACCGGTGGCCCAAGCACCGGCTCCGGAAGCTTACTGTCACCTTTCGAGTCCGAACCGCTCACAACTGCTCTGCTCCCCCCCCATAAAGTCGTTGCCACCTCAAGCGACCCAGCCACGTGCACCCAAGTGGCCACGAACCCCCTCGGCGCGACGCGGATTGGATTGGGCCGCATCCGCCACGGCGTGCGCTCCTCCGAGTCCCCAGAGGTGGGAGCGACGGACTGCGACTGAGTAAGCACAGCAGTGCGGCGTTCCGCTTTGGGCGAGGCGCATCCAGTGACACACAGTGCCACTCCGATGACCATCTTGCCATCTCGGGGGCGTGCGCTCTACGGCCCCCGTCCCGCCAACCTGGGGAGTGTCAGGCCGGAGATCTGCCCGGAGGTCTCACACTCAGTACATCTCGCCGAACTGGTGGTAAGTGGTTGCATAGAAGCGCGAACGCTACGCCAACGACCTCGGCTCCCTCGGTCGCTGGTGGCGGTGACCGCGCGGGAGGACTGGCAGCAGGCCGACCAGGACCCGAGCTCCTGGCAGGTGCCGTCCAAGGACGCTTCCTGTACCTACCTGGCCGACTGGGGCGCACCAAGACCCGTTGGAAGCTGGCCGTCGGCGAGGCGAGAAGAAGGCCCTTGAAGCGCGGGCCGCAGAGTTTCGCTACCACCGGCCAGCACCGAGATCGCCTCCTGAGCTAGCTTTAACCTCCCGCCGGGGTGCTTGACCGCTGGTGGACCGGAGCGGTGAGGCGTTGCAGTGCGGCGTGGGCGGGTGGGCCCCAGGTGGGCTTGCCGCCGGGGCGGCCGTGGACGCCGGCGTGGCCGATGTGGATGCCGGCGAGGGCGCGCAGCACCGCCCAG
The DNA here is from genome assembly GCF_052245835.1 of Streptomyces sp. 8N114. NCBI lineage: Bacteria > Bacillati > Actinomycetota > Actinomycetes > Kitasatosporales > Streptomycetaceae > Streptomyces > Streptomyces sp. 8N114. The sequence goes on from NZ_JBQQBT010000007.1 coordinate 327,540, forward strand.
CCGCGGGCGCGGCGCAGGGTCGCGGCGTCCGGGCTTGGCTGGTAGCTCTCGTGGAAGCGGCCGATGGCGCCGTCCGGCAGCAGGATCCAGGCCGCGGCGAGGTCGCAGGCTGGGTCGCCGGCGAAGAGGTCGCCGAAGTCGATCACGCCGGAGAAGGTGCCGTTCGTGGTCAGGATGTTGGCTGGGTGCAGGTCGCCGTGGAGCCAGAGACGTGGGCCTTCCCATTCGGGCGCGGCGGCGGCGTCCTCCCAGACCGCGCGGACGGCGTCCGGGTCGCGAATCAGCCCCAGCTCGGTGGCCGAGGCGAGCCCTTGGGCGAAGTGTTCGGCCGTGTCGGCCAGCGGGCCACCGCGGTCTCGGCCCGTTGGCGCCCCGTCGGGGGCGGGACGGTGGAGGGCGGTCAGGAAGGCGGCCAGGGTGGCGGCTGCCTCCGAGGGGCACGTCGCGGGAGCGCGATCGGCGGGCTCACCGGGGACCCAGGTGGTGACGAGCCAGGGCCGCGGGAACCGTTCGGAGGGCTCACCAAGGCGCTGCGGGACGGGGGTCTGCAGAGGAAGGTGCGGGGCGAGGAGAGGCAGCCAGGCGTGTTCCTTGCGCAGCAGCGCGTCCGCGGACTGCGTCGCCCAGGGCAGCCGGACGGCGAGGTCGTCGCCAAGCCGCCACACTTGATTGTCCCAGCCGAGCGCTCCGAGCTCGAGGGAGCGATCCGCAAGATCGGGGTGCTGCTCGCGTAGCAGATCCCGGATCAAGTCCTCGGTGATGTCCATCTCGGTGGCAGTCATATGGGGCAACGGTAGTCGGGCAGCGGCCTGCCTGGTTTCCGGGCGGATCTGTGTCAAGCCCATGCGTCGAACTGGATCAATGACAAGCTGAGTGCTTTTATCGCGTCGACGACCTGGGCGTCCCCGTCGGCCCCGCCGTCCAGGACGCGGGCGAAAGTCGGGACGCCCCCTCGGCCGAGCCCGGCCTGGACCTGCGCCAGCGCCTTCGCGGCTCGCCGGAGATCGTTCCCCGTGCGTGTAGTGATGGTTCCCCGAGGCTGGGGCGGGTTCACCCGGGAAGTTGCAGCGCTGCCGTCAGGTTCCAGGGCGGGCCGTGAGTCTGGCGGATGGCCTGGGGGACCGGCCAGTGCAGCACCGGCTTCATCGGCCCGGAACCCTGATCCCGACGCGACGCTGAACGGGGGAAGGATCGCTTCCCGCCCGCTCAGGAGTGCCGGTGGTAAGCCTTGTTGGCGATGCGCCAGCTGTCGTCGGCGTGGACCAGCAGGAAGATGTCGGTGAACGTGTCCGCGCCGTGCGACAGCGTCATGGTTGCGGTTGCGACGGTGCCGTGGACGTCGATGGCGTCGATGCGGCGGGAACGGGTCGGTTCGTCCGGGGCGGGTCGGCCGTGGAAGAGAGCGCAGTACTCGTCCAGGGGCCACGAGACGAAGGCGCCGTCCCGGATTCCCTCGATGTGGGCGGTGGGCAGGAACGCGTCGCGGAAGTGTGCGGGGTCGCCGGTGGCGTGTCCGCGGATGTAGGCGCGGAGCGGTTCGAGCACGGCGTCCGCCACAGCGGGGACCGTGGCGGCGACAGCGATGTCGGCCTCAGGGTCGGCAGGGGTGTCGGCCAGACCGGCTGCGCTGCGCAAGGGGGTGTGTGACGCGGCGGCCAGCAGAGCCATGTCCTTGGCCAGCGCACTGATCGTGAATTCGGCCGTGCCAGTAGTCGGCTGTTCGGTGAGGAACGGGCGTTTGCGGGCCACGAGCCCGCCGAGTTGGCCGAGTTCGAGGACGTCCAGCACCTGGGCACGGGGCAAGCCGAGGGCGTCGGCTTGTCGCAGTGAGTCGCGCAGCGCGAGGACGGCGCCGGCGAGGCTGTTGTTGGCGATCAGCTTGAGCGCGGCGGCGGTGGAGGCGTCGTCGACGCGCCGGACGGTACCCAGCGTTTCCAGAACCGGTCGGACTCGATCGAGCGCGTCGTGGTCGGCGGCGGCGAGAATCTCCAGGGCGCCGGTGGCGGCAGCCGGCACAGAGCCGAGCACGGGCGCGTGGACGTAGGACGGGCCGAGCCGCCGGGCCAGCTTCGACGCCTCGGCGGGGGCGATGGTGCTGGTGTTCAGCACCATCGTCTCCGTTCGCAGCGAGTCACGGACATCGTCGAGGACCTGCTGGCAGGCCGAGCCGTCGAACAGCGCCAGGACCACGAGGTCGGCCTTCGCCACAGCCTCGTTCGGTTCTCCGGTCATCGTGACGGCGCCTGCTGTGCGCCCTGAGCGTGTCCAGCCGACGACGTCCCAGTCCTGGGCGGTGAGGCGTGTCGCGATCGCGTCGCCCATGCGCCCCAAGCCGAGTACGGCGATCTTGTGCGGTGTGGTCATGCGCGCCAGCGTGGTGTACCGCGTTGGCTGCGACAAGCGCAGATTTCGCAGGCCGACCCTGCGGAGTGCGCATACCGGCTGGGCATACTGGCGCCATGGAGCTGACGGTGTGGCGAACCTTCGTGACCGTGTGCCGACTCGGGTCGCTGTCGGCGGCGGCCGCCGAGCTCAATCACACGCAGTCGGCCGTCTCCCGGCAGATCGCCGGGCTGGAGCGGCAGCTCGGGGTGCCTTTGATGGAGCGCCATGCACGTGGTGTGCGTCCGACGCCTGCCGGCGAGGTGTTCCGGCGCCACGCCCTGGCCACGCTCAACGAGGCCGACCGCGCCGTCCGCTCCGCACGAGACGTTCGCGACGGCGCGTTCAACCGGCCGCTTGCCGTCGGTGCCACCCCCTCTCTGGCTGCAGGAATCGTCCCCGAGGCCATCCGGGGCCTGCTGAAGCAAGCCGGATCCATCCCGTGGAGCCTGGTCCCCGGCCTGAGCGCGCAACTTCACCACCGCGTGATCGCCGGCGACCTCGACCTCGCTGTCGTCACCGATGCGCCACCGGGGCTGCCCCATGACTCCCGGGTCGAACGACGGTTCCTCGGGCTGGACGACATGGTCGTCGTCCTGCCCGTCGGTCATACGCAGGCCGGGCGTGGCCCGCTGCACATTCAGGCGCTGGCCGACCAGACATGGGTCGAGGACAACGACGGCTCAGAGGCGCTTCTGCGCCAGCACGCCGCCCGCGCCGGAGTCAGTGCCCGCATCGACCTCAACGCGGCCGATCTGCTCGGCAAGCTGGCCCTGGTCGCAACCGGTCACGCCATCGCGCTGATACCCGGGGTACTGACATGCGCGCTGCGGACCGACGTCACCACAGTGGGCCTCGTCGACCCCCCGACCCGCGGCATTTACACGATCACACCACGCCGCGACCCCCACCCCTCCGCAGCGCCCCTGCTCGACCAGCTCGCCACAGCCTTCACCTCGGTCCGCCCGGCCCAAGCCGCCCACCGCCCGACCGAGACGGACCCCCACGCTGCTGCGCCGGCATTTCACGACGGCGCCACGGAAACACCCCGAGCCTGAGGCCGTTGCACCAGGGGGCGCCTCGGCGTCTTTCCATCCCCATCCATGCGCACCACAAAGGTTCACGTCCCGGCCCCGGACGGCTGCATTGCGGTGGTCCGCGACAAGTCCTGTGATCGTGTGGCCGGGCTGCGCCGGCTCTTGGGCCGATGACGCGGAACCGGACGGCGACGGCGACCAGCCGCCTCCGAATCGGACCGCGGTCCAACTGCCCCAGGAGGCGTCTTGTCGCTCACGCCGTCCAGCGTGTGAGCGCGCCCCTCAACCGTCTGCCACTTGGCGGGTTTCGACCTTCAGGCCGCCGCGGGTCAGCGTGCGACCGAAGTCGCTGGCGAGCAGGTCGTGCGGGAAGCCGAGTTCGATCGCGCTGGCCTCGTCGAGGCCCGCCAGCTGGGAGGGGGTGAAGTCGACCTCCAGGGCGCCCAGATTGTCCTCCAGTTGTGCGGGGGTGCGGGCGCCGATGATCGGTGCCGTCACGCCCTGGTTCTGCAGGGTCCAGGCCAGTCCGACCTGGGCGGGCGTGCGGCCAAGCTCCGCGGCGACCTCCTTCACGACGTCCGCGATGGCGAAGTTACGTTCGACGAGCGCACCGTTGGCGATGGTGAGGCTCTTGCGGGTGCCGTCGTCGACTGCGGTGTTCGTCGCGGTCAGGTCGTCGCGGCTGTACTTGCCGGTGAGCACCCCGCCGGCCAGGGGTGAGTACGGGATCACCCCCAACCCCATCTCGCGTGCCATGGGGATCAGGTCACGTTCCCCGGTACGCTCGATCAGGTTGTATTCGATCTGCAGCGCGACCAGCGGTGACCAGCCGCGCAGGTCGGCGATCGCCTGCATGCGCGCCACCTGCCAGGCCGGAACGTTGGAGATCGCCACGTACAAGACCTTGCCCTGCCGGACCAGATCGTCCATGCCGCGCAGGATCTCCTCGACCGGCGTCGTGGAATCCCACACGTGCAGGTAGAGCAGATCGATGTAGTCCGTTTTCAGCTGTCGCAGACTGGCTTCCACCGACGCGAACAGGCTCTTGCGGTGAGGGCCCCCGGAATTCGGATCGCCGGGTCGGCGCAGCGTTGTGTATTTCGTTGCCAGCACCAGGCTTTCGCGGTTGTCGCGGGTGAATTCGCCCAGCATGCGCTCGGAGCTGCCATTGGTATAGCTGACGGCCGTATCGATGAAGTTGCCGCCGCGCTCGACGTAGAGGTCGAACAGCTTGCGAGCCTCGTCCTGCTCGGCGCCCCAGCCCCAATCGGTGCCGAAGGTCGCCGCGCCCAGCGCCAGCGGTGAGACCCGCAGCCCGGAGCGGCCCAGCAGCCGGTAGGTGTCGAGGGTGAGCGACATCGTGTCCTCCTGTGCTTGTGATCCAATGTCGAAAACAAGCCTGTGACCGCCGTGAGCCGGGGGTAAGGGAAAGAAGTTCCTGGGAACGCCAGTCCTACCCTGGCTGTAGGGTCGAACATGATGACCCGCATCGTGGACACAACCCAGGAGCTGGCCGCGTTCCTGCGGACCCGGCGCGAACGCCTGGACCCGCACGATTTCGGTCTGCCGTCGCGTCGGCAGTCCCGGCGGACCCCGGGATTGCGCCGCGAAGAGGTCGCCGAACTGGCCGGGGTCAGCATCGACTACATCGTGCGGCTGGAACAGGCCCGTGGGCTGCGGCCCTCAGCGGACGTGGTGGAGGCGCTGGCCCGGGCGCTGCGCCTGCCCCCCGACGAACGCGCCTACCTCTTCAACCTGGCCCAGCAGCGCCCTCGCAACGCCGACAAGCCCGCCACCACTCCAGCGCCGCCGCTGGCCCGGCTGATCGCCGACCTGTCGCCGCTGCCGGCCATGCTGATGAACCACCGCTACGACATCCTGGCCTGGAACGGCGAAATGGCGAAGCTGCTCATGGATTTCGACACCCTGCCGCCGTCGCAGCGCAATGCGATGTGGCTGTGCCTGATGTATCCGAAGATGCGTGAGTTCTATGTCGACCGCGAACGCGTCGTGCGGGAGGGGATCGCCCACCTGCGCGCTGCGTGGGCTGCGCATCCGGAGGATCAGGCGTTGACCGACCTCATCGCCGAATTCGCCACCGGTGACGAGCAATTCGCGTGTTTGTGGGCCGAGCGAGACGTCAAGGTCAATGGCCGCGGGCGCAAGGTGATGCGGCATCCTGACGTCGGTGAGATCGCAGTGGATTTCGAAACGCTTACGCCACTTCAAGATCCGGACCAGCTGTTGGTGATCTACCGCGCCGTGGACGATGAGAGCCAGTCGGCATTGGACCGGTTGTGCGCACGGTGATGTCGAACCGTGCATTCGCGCACTGAGTCGAACCGTCGTTCCGGCGAGGGGCTGCCGGGCGGTGGATGGGCGCCATGAAGTCGTCGCTCGCGAGCCGAGACTGTTTCATGAGGGCGTTTCAGGCCTTCAGTCGTTTGCAACAACTCATGAAACATGATCGCCGCTGGTGGACTGCGGAGTGACCGCGCGTTTCGTAGGCGAACGCCTATGAATCGCAGCCCACCCGACAACAGGGCCGCTACCGAGGCATCTGTACGAAGAACTCGTTGCCGTCCGGATCGAGCATCAGCGCCCGGACGCTGTCACCGCCGGTGTCGGCGCGCGTCGCGCCGAGCGAGATCAGGCGGTCGACCTCGGCCTCCCAGTCGGCGTCGGCGGGGAGCGCCAGCTCGAAGCACAGCCTGTTCGTGCCCGTCTTGGGCGCCACCGGAGGACCGCCCCACGTGATCTTCGTACCGCCGCTCGGCGATTGGATCGCGGTCTCCTGGTCCTGGTCCCAGACCAGCGGCCACCTCAGTGCCTCGCTCCAGAAGTAACCGACCTCCTGCGTACCGTCGCAGGCCAGCGCTCCGATGAAGCCGGTGTCGGCGAGGAACTTGTTGCCCGCCTCGATGACGCAGAACTCGTTGCCGTCTGGATCGGCGAGTACCACATGCCCCTCTGTCGGGAGTTGGCCCACGTCGATGTGCTTTCCGCCGAATTCCAGCGCCCTGGCCACCGTCTGCTGCTGATCTTCCGGGGAGGTGCTCGTCAGGTCGAAGTGCGCCCGGTTCTGGCCGAACTTCGGCTCCTGGCTCGGCAGGAAACGGATGCGGAACCCGGCGGTGTCAGGGGGCAGGATGGCGACGTCGCCGTCCGGACCGTCGGCCAATTCCCAGCCCAGGACCCCGGACCAGAACCGCGCCAGGCCCGACGGCCGGGTCGCATTGAAGCAGATCGCGAACAGTTGACTGGTCATACCCCGTGCATCTCCGATCCACTGACGGTCGATGCGGCGCCTCACCCTTCTCCGCGAGCGGAGCCTAGGGGTGGCCGTGCGGCACCCGCATCCGAGTTTCCGTCGGGGGGCCGCGCTCGGCCTCGTGGCCTTTCAGGTAGGTCAACGCGTCTGGGGACTCCCCGGATTCAGCTTCCCCCGGACTGCGACCGCCGCCACCGACTACGTGCTGGTCGAACCCAAGAAGCTGGCGCCTGCGCCAGTGAGCCTCGACTTCGCCTCGATGGCCGCCCTGCCCTGCACAGCGCTCACCGCGTTGCAGACTGTGCGCGACATCCTCGAGCTCCGCGAGGGCAGAAACTCCTCGTCGTCGGCGCCAGCGGCAAGAGCGCCGATCTCTGCCGCGAGCTGGGTGCCGAACGAATTCGTTCAGGTGGGTGAAAGAGTTTATGTTCTGGTGGCCAAGCACCGGCGGCCGATATTCCTGAACGACGTTGAACTGCGCAGCTGCGAGGCAGCCGGGTCCGCGCTGCGAGTCGGCGGGGGTGGCGTTCTGTGGTAGTTGCCCTGACGGCGGTTGACAGACACGGACGGGACAGGTGGAGCGGTGATGGAAGGTGTTGGGTCGGCTTCCTGGGTGAGTGGTCGTAACCTCGCCGGAAAGGCGGCGCTACCCGGATGACCGCAACGCTCTCCGATCGTCTAGGGGCACCTTTGTCCATGACGGCCTGTCAGGGTGTACGGTGCGGCGGGTTGCGACCCTTCAACGAGCCTGCTGCCAGGGATTTTTCACCGACGCCGGCCATGCGACCGGGCAGTAGCAAGAGGGTGCAGGGCGCCGCTCCAAAGACATCTTGACAAGGGTTGATTCGCGACCTCACAGTAGTCGCTACGTACAACGCAACCGGATGCGTTCTCTGCGTACATCCGTGAATCCTCCTCTCAAGCCATCACGTAAGCACATTCTGCGGGTGTCATTCGGACTGTCCGAGTGACTGCCCGCTTAATTGTCGGCAGGTGCAGCCGCCTGAATCCGCCGTACAACGCTGCGCAGTCCCCGGCGGAGCAATGGCGGCTGTCGGCCCCTGGGCCGATTCCGCGCAAACACCTGTGCCTGAGAGCAGGACCCCGTCGTTACCGGAAAGGGTGAGTGCCATATGACGCGAAATGCTGTCGAAACACCGATGCAGGCTCTTGAGCATAAACCCTTTCTCCAGGTCACATGGCGAGATTCCGAGACCCCGGCGCGCGGCTACGTCGTGATCGACCAGCTGGTGACGGGCATTGCCACGGGGGGCCTGCGTATGCGGCCCGGATGCACGCTCGACGAGGTCGGTGCCCTCGCCCAGGAGATGACGCTGAAGATGGGTGCCTTCGGCATTCCTGTCGGCGGCGCAAAAGGGGGGATCGACTTCGACCCCGCGGATTCGCGGGCTGACGGGGTGAGGGAGCGGTTTCTGCAGGGGGTTCGGCCGCTGCTGGAACGCTTCTGGGTGACTGCTGGGGACCTCGGAACGCAGCAGGACCAGCTCGACCGGGCCTTTGAACAGGTGGGCCTCGGGGAGACTTCCTTTCACGCCGCCGTGGTCCGTTCCCCGGACGAGGCCGAAGTGCGCTCACGCATTCGGCAGGCTTTCGCTACGCGAACGGACGGCCTGAAGCTTTCGGAGCTGGTCGGTGGCTTCGGAGTGGCGGAGGCAGCGTTGGTGGCGTTGGAGCACCGCGGCATCCCCGCTTCGTCCGCACGCGCAATCGTTCAGGGATTCGGCACGATGGGAGGGGCTACGGCGCTGTACCTCTCGCGCGCCGGGGTGCAGATCGTCGGGGTCACGGACGCTCAGGGCCTCGTCCTCAACGTGTCGCGGGGCATCGACGTGGAACGCCTGCTGTCCGCGCGAAGCGCCAGCGGCGTGATCGACCGTTCCGTCCTGCGCGACGACGACGAGGAACGCCCCGGTGACGAGTGGCTGGGGCAGGACGTCGACGTCCTGGTGCCGGCTGCTGTCTCCCACACGATCACGGCGGACAACTGCGACCGGATTCGCGGCAAGCTCGTGGTCGAAGCGGCAAACGTACCCACCACGCCCGAAGCTGAGCAGCTTCTGTTGGACCGAGGGGTCAGCGTGGTCCCCGACTTCATCGCGAACACCGGTGCTGCCGCCGGAGCCTGGTGGGTCATCCTGGGTGAAGTGGTCAGTCCCGCCGGTGCGTGCGGCCGACTGACCTCTGAGATCCGTCCGCTGGTCCGAGGCCTCATGAGCCGGGCCGACGATACGGGGACGTCGATGCGGGCCGCCGGTGTGCGGTTCGCGGAGGAGAACTCACAGCGGATGATCCGTGAGTACGGGGGAGCGGTGGCCTTCCGCGACCTGTTCCCCGGCGCCTCACTGGAGCAGCAGGTCCCCGGGGCCGACTCGGGGCCGGTGGTAGGTTCCGCGTCCACTCCGGACGCCGCCGAGCCCGTGGCCCATCCGTTGAACGGCACTCCGGTTTCGGCCGGCGGCCTGGACGGCGGCCTGTCGGAGACCGGCCGGCAGCCCATCGCGGCCTACCCGGCGTACTGCCCGGGTACGGCCGACCCGTCTCCCGGAAGTCACTGAACAGCCTCGCCGAGACGTGACGTGCCTGCGACCGGAACCTTCCGGTCGCAGGCACGTCAGCTCCGCTCCGCGAGGGGAGGTGCCGCCGCTCCGCCGGCTGCTCGAGAACGCGGCCCCCTACAGACGCGGATCGACCGGCTCTGACTCCAACGCCAGCACCGCGAACACCGCCTCATGGATCCGCCACAACGGCTCTCCCTCCGCAAGCCGGTCCAGGGCCTCGAGCCCCAGCGCATACTCACGGATCGCAAGTGACCGCTTGTGATTCAAGAAGCGCCCCCGCAGCCGCGCGAGGTTGTCCGGCCGCGTGTACTCCGGCCCGTAGATGATCCGCAGGTACTCACGCCCCCGGCACTTGACGCCGGGCTGCACCAGACGTCCCTGGCTGTCGCGCACCATCGCCTCGACGGGCTTCACGACCATGCCTTCGCCACCACGGCTGGTCATCTCCAGCCACCAGTCGACCCCCGCCTGCATCGACGTCTCGTCGCTGGTGTCGACAAAGAGACGCCGCGTGGTTTGCAGCAGACCCGACTGGTCCTTCTCAACCGCCCTGTCGATCAAGGCCAGTTGCTCATCATGCGGCAACGCCGCGAGCGAGCGGCCCTGCACGGCCAGGACCTGGAACGGCGCGAGGCGCACACCGTCCAAGCCGTCGGTCGTCCAGCAGTACCGCCGGTAGGCGTCCGTGAACGCCGCGGCGTCGGCGGCACGTTCGCGCTGCTCGGCCAGCAGGACCTGGACGTCGACCCCACGCGCGGCAGCCGCTTCGAGGGCGGCCACGGCGCTGGGGAAGGCCGCCTTGGAGGCGGCTCCCACAGCCGCGTACTGCGTGCGCAGCAGACCGGAAGCCTTCAGCGACCACGGCATCAACTCGGCATCGAGCAGCAGCCAGTCGGTCGCGAGCTCGTCCCAGAGCCCGGCCTCGGCGACGGCGGTGCGGACCCGGCTGATGATTTCCTCAGTGATGGAGTGGCCGGCGGCGGAGCCGCCCATGGGCTCTGTGAAGAAGGGACGACCGGTACGGGTGTACAGCGCCCCCGTGACCGACGACGTAGCGTCGAGCCCGAACCGCTTCCGTGCCACCTCCGCATCCCGGCACACCAGGGCCACCGCGCGCGACCCCATGTGCTTCTCCTCGCACACCACGCGCGCGACACCGTCCGACGCGTACTGCGCGAAGGCCTCGTCCGGGTGCTCCAGAAAGAGTTCTTCCGCGGTTCCGCCGCGGGCGCCGCGCTGCGAGGTCGCCGTCGGCGCCATCGTCGGCGGCAGATACGGCATGACGCGTGGGTCGACGGCGAACCGGCTCATCACCTCAAGGGCCGCGGCCGCGTTCTCCTCGCGTACGGACACGCGCCCCAGGTGGCGGGTCTCCACCACGCGGCGGCCGTGGACGTCGCCGAGATCGAGGGGCCGCCCGGCATGACCGCCGCCGGGGGCCTCGGTGCGCAGCGGCTTGACCGGCTCGTACCAGACCTTGTCGGCCGGCACATCGACCAGTTCGCGCTCCGGCCAGCGCAGCGCGGTGAGTCTGCCGCCGAAGACGACGCCGGTGTCCAGACAGATCGTGTTGTTCAGCCAGGACGCGGTGGGCACGGGCGTGTGTCCGTACACGACGGCTGCCTTTCCGCGGTACTCCTCGGCCCACGGGTAGCGCACAGGCAACCCGAACTCATCGGTCTCGCCGGTCGTATCCCCGTACAGCGCATGCGAGCGCACCCGCCCCGACGTACGCCCGTGGTACTTCTCCGGCAGCCCGGCGTGGCAGACGACGAGCCTGCCCCCATCGAGAACGTAGTGACTGACGAGCCCGTCCACGAACTCCCGCACCCGCACGCGGAAGTCCTCACCCTCGCCCTCCAACTGCTCAATGGTCTCGGCGAGTCCGTGCGTACGCTGGACCTTGCGGCCCTTGAGATGGCGGCCGAGCTTGTTCTCGTGGTTGCCGGGCACGCACAGTGCGTTCCCGGACGCGACCATGTCCATCACGCGCCGCAGCACACCCGGGGTGTCCGGGCCTCGGTCGACGAGGTCGCCCACGAAGACGGCCGTACGCCCCTCGGGGTGCACCCCGTCGACGTACCCGAGCTTGCCGAGCAGGGACTCCAGCTCACTGGCGCACCCATGGATGTCGCCGATGATGTCGAAGGGCCCGGCGAGGTGGGAGAGGTCGTTGAAGCGCTTCTCGGTGACGATCTCGGCGCCCTCGACCTCCTCCACACCGCGCAGGATATGGACCTTGCGGAATCCCTCGCGTTCCAAGTGCCGAAGCGAGCGGCGCAGTTCGCGCTGATGGCGGGCGATGACCCGACGCGGCGTGCCGACCCGGTCGGCGCGGGTGGCGTTGCGCTCGGCGCAGACCGCCTCCGGCACGTCGAGGACGATGGCGATGGGCAGCACGTCATGCTGCCTGGCCAGCTGTATCAGCTGCTTGCGGCTGTCGCTCTGCACGCTGGTCGCGTCGACGACGGTGCGACGGCCCGCCGCGAGCCGCTTGCCCGCGATGTAGTGCAGCACGTCGAAGGCGTCCTTGCTGGCACTCTGATCGTTCTCGTCATCGGCGACGAGCCCGCGGCAGAAGTCGCTGGAGATCACCTCGGTGGCCTTGAAGTGCCTGCGTGCGAAAGTGGACTTACCGGATCCGGTGGCGCCGATGAGGACGACGAGGGAGAGGTCGGTCACAGGAAGACTACGGGCGCTGCGCGCGGTGGCGGTGGGGCCGGAAGAGCCGTCTTCCGAGCCCCGGCCCGCACCGCCCGGCGAGGCGTGTTCGCAGCCCGGGTCCGTGTTCGGGCCCATGTTCTGGTTGGTCATGCCGCCTTCACGCCCTTCTCGCTCTCGTCGGCCGTCGTTCTGTCCGTCCCATCGCTGTCGCTCTTTGTGAAGACCGCCATCTGTGTGGGCGGCCCCACCTCAGGGTCGTCGTCTCCCACGGGCACGAACTCCACGCCGTATCCATGCCGCTCCGCGGTACCGCCGGCCCACGCCCGGAACTCCTGCCGCGTCCACTCGAACCGGTGGTCCCCATGGCGCACGTGCCCGGCAGGCAGTGACTCCCAGCGCACGTTGTACTCGACGTTCGGGGTCGTCACGATCACCATGCGGGGCTGCGCCGAGCCGAACACCGCATACTCAAGGGTCGGCAGGCGCTCCACGTCGACGTGCTCGATCACCTCGCTGAGTACCGCCGCGTCGTACCCTTTGAGCCGCTTGTCGGTGTATGTGAGCGACCCCTGGAGGAGCTTTACGCGTTCGGCCTGCCGCTCTCCCACCCGGTCCAGCTTCAGCCGCCGCGCGGCTACGGTGAGCGCCCGCATCGACACATCCACGCCCACGATCTCCACGTACCGTGCGTCCTTGAGCAGCTCCTGCAACAGCTGCCCCTGTCCACAGCCCAGATCGAGCACCCGCCTCGCCCCGGCCGCACCGAGCGCCGCGAGGATCGCCTCCCGTCGCTGCACGGCAAGCGGCGTGGGCCGTTCCTTCGTGTCGTCGAAGCCCACGCAGTCGGCCACTGCGTTGTCGATCTCCTCGACGTCCGTGTCATCCGCGTCGGCGAGCCGCAACAGCGCGAGCCGCTCCCTCGCCTCCCGGGTCAGCGACCATCGCCGCGACAGGTAGCGGCTCGTGATCAGCCGCTGCTCCGGGTGCTCCGCGAGCCAGCCCTCACCGGCCCGCAACAGCTTGTCGACCTCGTCGGGCGCGACCCAGTAGTGCTTGGAGTCATCAAGCACCGGCAGCAGCACATAGAGATGCCGCAGCGCCTCGGCCAGCGTCAACTTCCCCTCGGGCACATCCAGTACGAGCCTTACGTACCGGGAATCCCCCCACTCCGGGAACTGCTCGTCCAACGGGACCGCCCTCACCGCCACGGTCCACCCCAGCGGCTCGAACAATCCCCGCACCAGCGCGGCACCGCCGCGCGCGGGCAGCGCGGGTACCTCGATCCGCAGCGGCAGCGGCTGCGCGGCCCGCTCGGGGCGCGCGTTGCACTGCCCGTGCAGCGCACTGGAGAACACGCGGCTGAGCGCCACGGCAAGTAGCGACGTAGCGGCGTACGGCCGGTCGTTGACGTACTGCGCCAGCGCGGCGTCAGGCGTCCCGCCCCGGCCCTTGCCTCGCCGCACCAGCGCCACAGGGTCCACCTCGAGCAACAGCGCGGCCGTGCAGTGCTCCGCCGTCGCCTCCGGGTACCACACATGAGCCGTGCCGTACGAGGTGGAGAACGCCTGCGCCTTGTCGGGGTGCTTGTGCAGCAGAAACCCGAGGTCGGTCGCGGGGCGCTCTGGGGTACCGGTCGTGCTGATTGTCAGGAACACCGTGGGGAAGCCTCGAAACACAGGGTCTGTAGTGCGGATGCCGTGCGGTGCGGTCCATTGCCGTGAACATCGCGGCCAACGTGCCTGCGCAAACGTACAGCGAACGTTTGAGAAGCTCCCAGGACTTTTTGATCGGCCACAAGTGCCCGACGGGAGGCACACCGGGAGAACCAGGTGCCGAGGGCACACGCCCGGCCTGGACGTGACCGGCCGGGCTTGAGGCTCCAACGCCGGTGCTGACCGGCACCGCGACCGGCAGCACCGGCTCACCAGTCCCGATGTCGCCACGTCATCCCGCCACCCCACGAACCCGCCGCGAAGGATCCCGCTCATGACCCAGCAGACGATCGTCAGTACCGGTGCCGGCGACGGCATCGGGCGCCGCCGCCGCGCGGAAACCGGCGGCCCAAGGCGAGGAAGCCGTCCTCGAGGGCCGCTCGCCGGCCAAGACCGCAGCCGCCGCACAAGAACTGAGCGCCCGGCACTACACGGCAGGCTTCGCCGATCTCGCGCAGGTACGCGACCTGGCCGACAAGCTCAGGCTGCCTGCTCGCACACCGACGTACTCGCCAACCACGCCGGTGGCCTCATGGGAGGCACCTGCGAGGTAACCGTCGACGGCTTCGAGAAGACCTTCGTCTGAGCAGGCCGCTGTCTGTGTGAGCCCTCCATCACGAGGAGCGCGCCTGCTCCCTCAGCCCCGGTGGGCGGCCTCGGCCGGTGGTGGCCGGCCGTGTGGTGGCCGCGGCGGTGCCGTTCGTCATGGCTTGCGCGCGACTCCGCCCCAGCCCGCCCGGTCGGTGGCTGTCCCAGTGTCCGCGTCAGGCATCCAACGAGGCCAAGAGGTGTACCCAGGGGGGTCGACCAGTTCGAGGCCGTCGAAGAGCTGCACCGTCTTGGAAGGTTCGCGGAAGATATAAGGGATCGCACCGCTCCGGTTGTACTCCTCCTGGACCGCCCGGTGTTCTTCGTCGGCTGCGGTGGAGTGACTCATCGCCAGCCAACTGCCTGACGGAAGCCTGTCCATCAGGCGCCGCACCAGCCCGACAGCCTCGTCCCAGTTCACGATGTGCCCCAGCACGTCACTGATGACCACGGCGACGGGCTTGGACAGATCCAACGTCTTGCTGGCCCCTTGAAGCACGAGATCCGTGTTTTCCATGTCCTCCTCGACGTAGGCCGTAGCGCCTTCCTCCGTGCTGGTGAGAAGTGCTTCAACGTGATTGATCACAAGCGGGTCGTGGTCGACGTAGACCACCCGGCACTCAGGGGCGATGCGTTGTGCGATCTCGTGGGTGTTGTTGCTGGTAGGCAGGCCGGCACCAAGATCCAGGAACTGCCTGGCCCGTTCATCCCGCGCCAGGAAGGTCACGGCACGCCGCAGCCAGTCCCTGCTCTCCGGGGGAAAGAGGCGCATCGGCGGGTAGTTGTCGATGTAGAGGTCACCGGCGATGCGGTCGACTTCGTAGTAGTCCTTGCCCCCTGTCCAGTAGTTCCAGATCCGGGCCGAATGCGGGACCGTGGTGTCTATCCTGCGGCGAGGCTGTGGTTCATTCGTCATGGCAGTTCCTCTCTCAGTCGATGGGCGCCGGACGCGGGCTCAACGCGGCCAAGCCGGTGGGTTCAAGGAGTCCGGGCCAAGGTCTGGGAGAGTATCGCCCTCCTCGCCCAGACCGCGCCCGGCCGCCTGGATGCCGCACGCACCCAGAACGACGCACGCCGGCCCCAGGCCCGCGACCACGAACTCCACGAGAGCCAGAGCGCGTTCGAGCGCCGCCGCGCCGTCATCGGGGCCGAGACGGTCCTGTTGGATGCCGCTCTCGGCTTCGACGCCACTCCTGATGGACCGGTGCAGATGCCCTTACCGCCGCTGTTGGCGTCCATGGGCGTCACCGACGCCGGACTGGAGCTCCTGTCCGCTCTGGACGACCCTGACCAGCCGTCCGGCGCTTCACCCAGGCCGTGACCCTCGCCAGCATCGACGCCCTCAGTCAGCCTGACGCCGGCACCTTTCACGTGGGCAGGTAGGCGTCATGCTCGGCGTAGTGAATGATCGCCGGGCACCGCTCCAGCACTCCGGGAGAAGCACCATCGCGCCAAGCTGACCACACCCGCAGCACGTCGCGGGCGAGCTCCACTTCCAGGAGGTAGGCCAGGTTGCGGGGCGGCGCGTCCCAGCTCGCCACTGTCGCACTGGAATCGGCCGTCCAGGGCTGGGCTGCGTAAATGACGAAGTCCGCGGGCTGGTGCTCATCGAGGGCCAGCAGCACCTCTTTCAACGACGGCATGGAGAGAACCTACTTCTCCCCACTGCCACCAGGAGAGGCACCGCCGGTGGGAGAGCCTCCCGCCACGGCACCGCGTGCGCTCAGAAGGTCCAGCGCGTGTGGCTGTAGACCCCGCCGTCCCTGCCGAAGCCGTACGCCGTGTCCGGGGCCACCGCGAAGACCAACACGTCGCCCTTTCGGATGCCGTCCCCCATCCCGTAGAAGGTGCCCTCGGGCGAGGTCATGTGCTCGCCGTACTTCGTCTCGTGGGCGGCGATGACCTCCTCCAGCGCCGCCGGGTCCGTGACCTGGTCCGCCATGCCCTCCACGATGATGTCGAGCCCCTCGGTGAGCGCGTTCCGCCCCGTGGTGAGCGCGCAGTGCGGATCGTGGGCGAGGTTCTTCGCCTTCTGCTCCCCCGGTCCGGTGGAAAAGTGGAGCGCTCCGTCGTGCCAGGCGCCGATCAACGGCGTGACGTGCAGCCGGCCGTCGGGCCGCACAGTGGACAGCCAGAAGATCTCGGCGGCCTCCAGCTGCCGCCGGGCCTCGGCCCAGTCGGTGGCGGTGACGTTCTCCGCGCCGGGACGGGGGTTGGTCGCAGAGCTGTAGCGGGTGTCGAGCTCGGTCTTGGGCATGCGGTTCTCCTCTCGTCTTCTCCATGTAACGACCGGGCTGCGGGACAGAAATCATCGCCATTCCTTTGCCCAGCGCCGCCAGCAACCCTCTCCGCCGCTCCGGCGCCGCTCCCGGTCCCCGACGAGCGGGGACGTGAGCGCAAGGGCCCTCTCCCATGCCGCGCGCCATGTCACGGGGGAGGGGTCGGCGGTGTCCTGGTCGGCCCGCTGCTGGAGCTGTTCGCGAAGCTGCATGGACCCAACCTCCCGTCCCACCCCGTCGGCACACCGCAGGCCGCACGGTCGTGTCAGTGGCGAGTGGGAGGCTGTAACGCCATCAGCCTGTTGCCTGAGCTCTGCCGCAATGTCGTACCAGTCCGGTTCTCAGTCGATCGATCCCCAGGCCCGGTACGGCCGTTGCGGCTCGGGGGTGTTCTGGACCGCGGCAGGTCCGTGCCGCCTGCGGGAGCAGTGTTTGAGAAGACCAACTAGGCCCGCTACGAGCCCTGCGGCGAACGGCAAGAAGAGCAGGCCGCCCATCACCAGCATGCCAATGGCCTCCGCCTTCTTCCCGTCCTGCAGCGCGCCGATGCCGGCGACGGTGAAGATCACGATGAGTACGAGCGGAGGCAGGAGCCATGGCCACGCTTTGGGCTCAGGGGTCTCCCGGAGAGCTGCGTACCAGTAGCGGGCGCACCACCAGGCGACCGCGAAGGCCGAAAGTGCGAGTGCGGCGAAGCCGATCATGGGCAGAGGGCGGTCGGCGGTGTTCGCGGCCACGCTGGAAAGCGTCACCCCCATCAGGGCCATGAAAGGCGTCAGCATCCCTCCCACGATGAGGCGGTGACGACGGGAGCCGCTGAGTGCGTTGGACGGAATGAACATGAACAAACATCCTAAGGACTGTCGGGCGGATCACGAGCGAAGCCAGAGACGAATAGCAACGACGGCCACCGTGCCGTGGAAGACATACGCCGCTTTTGTCGAAGCGGGTGGCTACAGCACGAAAGCCTTTGAACGTGTTGGTCGTTCACTCGACTTCGTTACGCCGCTTGTAGATCGTCTTGTCGAAGCCGGTGGGCCGGCCGCCCGCGCTACCGCGGCGCTGGCGGTTGGCCCGCTGGTCCTTGCGCTCGGGAATGGTGTGCTTCATCTGCCGACGTCGCAGATGCGAGCGATTCCGGCGGGGGCGAGTATGCCTTGTCGCCACCCAGGTGATCGGGACGCATGCGTGGATGACCGCCGGCCGGACGCGGGACACGGATGCGTTCGAGGACCGGGATCAGTTGCGGGGCGTGGCCCCACTGGCCTGGTGTGACGACGAACGTAACCGGACGTCGGCCGCCCTCACCTGCAAGATGGATCTTGCAGGTCAGCCGGCCACGCGAGCGGCCCAGGGTGATCTTTCTCGAAGGCCCTCTGCCCGCCTACTCGCCCGGCCTGAACCCGGTCGAAGGTGTGTGGGCGCACGTCAAACGCAGCCTGGCCAATCTCGCCGTCGTCGCCCTCGACCGCCTGGAGACTCTCGTCCGCAGCCGCCTCAAACGCCTCCCGCACCGGCCCGAGATCCTCGACGGCTTCATCACCGGAACCGGCCTGACACTCGACACCCCAACATCACCTTGACACGCCGAAGTCAGTAGGCACTGGACCCTCACTGCGGCAGCACATCCGCACACGTTTCCGCATTTGACAACCGGGCCGCTCACCATCAGGTTCTCAGCATGAACCGACGTCGGCTGCTCTCGCTCACCCTCCCGGCAGCTGCCGTGATGACCGTTCAATCCGCGTGTGGGCCGCAGCCGTCTCACGATCGACCGCGTGCGCTCGTCTACCGGGGCCCGGCGGCTTGCGGGGGCTGCGCGGAGGCGGTGGCCGCGCTGCTGCGTAGCGCGCCGGCACGGCCACGTGTGCGGTATTGCGGCCCTGGGGAAGCGGTGCCGCTGACGGCGTCGGCACTGGCACAGGCGGCTGTCTACGCCCAGCCGGGCGGTGGGGACGACCTGACAGCCGCTTGGAAGGAGATGAGCGCTTTCGCCGACCCGCTCCGCCGTTGGGTGCGGGGCGGAGGCCGCTACCTCGGCTTCTGCCTGGGCGGCTATCTGGCCGGCCACAGCCCCGGCTTCGGTCTCCTGCCCGGTGACACCGACGCGTACATCGCCTCCAAGGGTGCCTCGGTGCACACGCCGGCGGACACCGTCATCCCCGTCCGCTGGCGCGGCCGACGGCGGCACATGTACTTCCAGGACGGGCCGTACTTCAAGCTGGCCGACAAGGCCGCCGCCTCGGTGATCGCCACATACGACAACGGCCTGTCGGCCGCGGTCCTGGCGCCCTACGGAAAGGGACAGGTCTCCGTCGTCGGGCCGCACCCAGAAGCCGACGCCACCTGGTACGCCGACTACGGCCTGACCAACCCAGACGGTATCCGGTTCGACCTGGGCCATGACTTGGTGGAAACAGCCATGGCCGGCATCCCGTCCTGACCAACCAGGGCGGCAACTGGGTAACGCCTCGGATCCGGCCTCTAGCCCCAATACCAGTGATTTAGCGGACCGTTCGTAACTCTGAAGTGGAGAAACGTCGTCGGCTGGGGCTTCCGGAAGCCGTTACATACCTGCGGATCGGCTCGTGAGGGCACGCGAAGGGCGTACCTTCCCGAGTGATCGATCCTTCCCGAGTGATCGATCGACTGGTATCGAGCAGGCCGACGTTGCACCGTCGGTCGGGTCCTGGTCCTGATCGGCGTGCGCGGGAACGGCAGCAAGGAGACGAAGCCGAACTCCTCGCGTTCTACGACTTCCCCGCCGAGAACTGGGTCCACCTGCGGACCACGAATCCGATCGAGTCGACCTTCTCCACGGTCCGCCTGCGGACCAAGGTCACCCGCGGTCCCGGCTCTCGCGCCGCCGCCCTCGCGATGGTGCTCAAGCTGGTCGAGTCCGCCCAGGCCCGCAGGCGGGCCGTGAACTCGCCCCACCTCGTCGCCCTGGTCCGCGCCGGAGCCCGCTTCGAACGAGGCCACCTCGTCGAACGCCCTGGGGCAGTCGCGGCCTAATCGATCGAGAAGGTGGCACCGGGGGCGGCGTAGTCGACGGGACCGGCGAACCGGGCCGAAGCGCGTGCCACCGCCTGCTGCGGGGTGAGGAAGCGGCCGACGTGCGTGACGATCAACCGGTCCACCCGGGCTGCGCCGGCCGTCTCGCCGGTGTCCTCTGGCGTGTGGTGCACTCGTTCGCCCTCGGCCGGCGCCTGCGCGCTCTCGGCCTCGCACAGCAGCACGTCGCACCCCTCGGCCAGCTGCGTGAGGCTGGGACACGGCGCCGTGTCCCCGGAGTAGACCAACGACCGGTCCCCGGCCTCGATGCGCACGGCAAAGGCCGGGATGCCGTGCGCCACTGCCCGGCTGGTCAAAGTGAGTGCGCCGACGTGCACCTGATGCCCGTCGTGCAGTTCATGGACAGCGAAAGCGGATTCGACCGGGCTGCGGGTCGAGGTGTTGGTGAGGAAGTGTGCCAGCCGGTCAGCGATGCCCGGCGGGCCGTACAGCGGGATGGGCGCGGTGAGTTGCACGTCCGCGAAGAGCGCACCGTAGTAAGCAGTAAGCAGGTCTGCGCTGTGATCGGCGTGCAGGTGCGAGATCCAGATCCCGTCCAGCTCATTCAGCCGGACATGCCGTTGCAGCTGGGCCAGCGTCCCGCTGCCCGCATCCACCCAGACCCGGGTACCGCCGCTGGACACCAGGTAGCCGGAGCAGGGGTTGTCCACGCTCGCATAGGGCGTCGCGGACCCCAGGACGGTGAGCTGGAAAAGATCGCTGGTCATCCAGGGAGTCTAGAACGCTCGATCCACAGGTATGGACAATTTCTCCACCGGTCCGCTGCCGGAAGAGAATGCCGTTGATCACCTGCGATGACTCTTCCAACGCCCGCCTCGTCCCATGTTCTTCGGCAAGTGGGGCTCAAGCCGAGCCCACTACCGATCCGAAAGATCACCCCGCCCACACCAGCCGGAGATGATGCGACTGCCGACCTGGTCACACGACCCGTCGGACAGTGCCTAGCGGCGTACACCGGGGACGAGCCGGAGTCGCGGCGGGAGGCCGTGCGGCAGTCCGACGCAGCGAAGATTCAGGCGCTTCAGGAGTCGGGGCGGGCGGAGAACGTGGCTGGTTCGTCGCTGGGCAGGACCTCATGAAGGCGGCTCGCGCCGCCATGGCCCAGGAGTAGCCCTCAGGTCCCGTCATTAGTGCGGCCTTCCGTGCACGGTAGTCAGCGAGGGATCGGAACCTGGCGGTGAGGCGCTCGAAAACCAGTGGAGCAGCGCCGCTGTGTGCCATTACCGTGCTGCCGGACCAAGTCGTCTAGTCAAGGACGTGCCGTTGTACACCCTGTGAGACCTCCCGAGCGTTGAATCGTCGCGCGTCGCGCATGTGCGCCGCGCTCCTTTTTGCTGCGGACTTCTCACTGAAACCGGTGTATTTCTGTGCTCAAAACCTGGGTGGTCGTACCCACCTGCCTGTCGCTCGTTCTCCGTCGTTGTCACGCGTGCGTGGCCGAGCGCTTCCGGGCAAGCGGTCGATTTCGCGTCAACGCGAACCACAAGCTCATCGACGCCTGGCTCCTCGCGCTCTGTACTGCTTGCAGGGAATTGGCGAAGCTCACGGTCCTGGAGCGGATGAATGTGCGCTCCATACGACCTGAGCTGCTGGACCGGCTGCATGACAACGACCATGGCCTGGCAGCTGAGCTGCTCCGGGATCCGGTCGCGCGGCGCCGTAATCGTATTGCCCTCGACTGGGACAACTCCTGGCGCCTCGACACCGACGGATCGGATCACCTGGACTGCGAGGTGATCGACGTCTCGGTCCGCCTTGCGGCGCGGATTCCTGTCCGGCCGGTGCGACTGATCGCTGAAGGTTGCGGTCTTTCACGGGCCGAGGTCGGGAGACTGATCACGGAGGGGAAGTTCGTTTCGGCAAGCTGGCTGAGCGGCAAGCCCTCCGGCGAATTCACGTCTTCGATGACCACTCCGGCCTCCAGCGTCCCCGTCCAGCATCTCCGTGACATCGCGCGGGCATCTTTCCAGTTTGCCGAGGCGGTACGGGAAGCCGCTCATGCCTTCGGCCACACGGGCGGCCCGGACCAGGTCGAGCGCCCCGCTTGGCAGTCGCCGTACGGTCCGCCGCCGCCCCGGGCGCACCGCGGCCGGTGGACACCCGCGCCCGTCCTGGTTCGCTCCCGGCATCGCGACTCCACCTTCACGCTCAAGCGACCCTGAGCCCTCCTCGGGGCCAGGGCCTGTCCGGCAAGATCCGCTGGACAGGCCCTGGTGCTGTGACCGGAAAGGTGTGCCGGGTTGTTGTTCCCGGCCAGCGTCAGTGTGGCGTGATTGCCGAGAAGTCCCGTACGAAGCGGGTCAAGAGGTGGGCAAGGGCGGCTCGGTCTTCGGCGGTCCAGCCGGCTGTGGCCTCGGCGATGACCTCGCGGCGGAATGTTCGAATCCGCGTGAGTACATCTCGCCCCTCGGGGGTGAGGGTCAGCAACGACCGGCGGCCGTCGTGCTGGTCCGCCTCTCGTCGCAGCAGCCCGGCCTGGAGGGCCTGCGAGGCGAGTCGGCTTGACCTGGGCTGGTCGACGCCGAGCAGGGCCGCGACCTCGGTAACGGTCATCGCCGAACCTTGCCCCTCGGCCGCCTCGACCGCGTCGAGCAGCTCGAAGACAGCGTCGGGCAGCCCGGTGTGTTCGCCGTGACGCTCCGCCAGCCTCGCCAGTGCACGGCGCTGTCGGCTGCGGCGCAAGGCGACGACGGCCGTCTCAATGTCTGCCACGTCCACACTCGGCTTGCCCGCCACAACCCCTCCGTGCATAGTTGAAGACAAGTACATGTCATTCTACATATGACTTGGAGGGTTCGTGGACACGCCCAAGCCCATCGGCTACTGGCTCAAGCACCTGCACAACCTGTTGGAGGAGCAGTTCGACGCAACCCTTGCCGACCTCGGTCTCGGACGCCGGCACTGGCAGATCCTCAATACCCTGGCTCGCGGCGAAGCCACCCGCGACGGGCTCATAGCCGCCCTCGCCCCCTTCTGGGCACCAGGCGAGCCGGACCTGGACAGGGTCCTGGAGGACGTCACCGCCCGCGGATGGATCCGTCCAGGCCCGTCCCTCGAGCGGAACCCCGTCGTTCTCGCCGACGAGGGACGCGCCGCTCACGCGAACATCGCGGCACGTGTTGATGCAACCCGCGCAGTGGTGCTCAAGGGTCTGACCCCCGAGCAGTACACCGAAACCGTACGGATCCTGTCGGTTATGGCAGGTAATGTCGAAGCGGATCTCGCCGCCCGGTAGTGCTGCGACCGGGGCTCGGCGGTGTCCGGTGTCAGGCCGTGGCCCGGACCGCCCGGCCGCCCCGACGGATGCCTTTCTCACTGCGGATCCGCGCGCGTTCGCGACGCTGAGCGGCGCGGACGTCGGGTGGCGGGCGTAGGCGTTGCGCCAGCGCAGGTAGGCGTGCGGGGCGCGGGTCTGCACCGTGTGGTTGGGGTGCCGGGCCGTCACGGTAGTGCGGCATGACCAGGCCCTTTCACCAAGAGCACCCCGATGCTGCCCCGGCAAGAGACTTGGTGCCTCCCAAACTCAGGTTCTGGCTCAACTTCTGTGGTGGTGTGCCATGCACGCTCGTGCCCGGGTCGCTGCCAGCTTGTCTGCGGTGCGGGGCGGTGCTCCGGCCCTGGTCCGGGCCACCGAATCCCGCCCGGCATAGGGTGACACACCGTGGAAGACGCCAAGGATGATCTCGGAAGTCTCGTATGGGGCCAGGCCGAACAGCGCGCCGCGCAAGGTGACCCCTCGTACGTGCGCGAGCTGGGCTCGCAGCTGGCCGACCGGCACGCGGCCGCTGTCGAGCAGGTGCGTGAGTACGAGCGCCAACTTGCCTACGTGGTAAGGGTGCTCGCCCTAACCCCTGGCCGCGCCAGCCTCGTACAGCTGTGCCGACTCCTTGATGAAAAGCGCCCATCCACTTCGGGTTCCGGCCTCCTGCCGCGCTTTGTCGCGTCGCTCCTCGCAGAGCACCAGTACGTCACCGACCTGGCAGCCACCGTCTTCGACCGCCGCGAGTGGGGCCGGCTGGACGAGCTGCGCGCCTGCCTCTTCCACGAATTGGTGCTCCGTGGCGTGGATATCGACAAGTTCCCGCCGCTGCGCTCCTGGCCGCTCGAACGGCCCGGCTGGCATGCTCTGGCCTGGCTCCCGGTGCACCTCAGCGCATTTGAGTCCGATGTCGACTTTCCGAGCCGCTCGATACGCGGCTCCGCCCGCGGAGGGCCGGCCAATCTACCCAGCGAGGGTCGGATGGACCCGCCGACACCACGCACGTCCGAGCGGTCCGCCCTTCGGGACATCGCCACCGTGGATGTCTACGAGACCATCGTCGCTGCTGTGCAGGCGGGCGAATGGGGTGACTACGGGGCCTGGGTTTTCATGCTCGACGAAGCCATCACCCCCGACCAGGTGCCCGCCTTGCTGCCGACCCTGCCTATGGACTGTGTCGACGGTCTCGGACCCACGGGGCGCTTTGAGATCGCGGTCCGCCCGGCAGACGGAATCTGGAGCATGCTCTTTGCCACCGCATCGATGGGCGGTATGTACGGCTCGGGCGTGCAGGGCGCCTTCGGGCGACTTTGGGCATGGCGTTCGATGGCGGGGCTCAGCGGCACTCGGGTGGGCGCGAGTGTGGAGGAGGTGGAGTACCAGGCCCGGCAGTGCACCTGGTTCCACTTCGAGGCCGATGCGGACTGGTTCCACAACGACATTTCCGCCGACTACGGCATAGCCACCCTCTCTGCCGACCGCCGCCGGATCGCAGTACTGGCAGCGACTGACACCGACTAGAGATACAGGCGGACCAGTTCCCCGACACAACCCGTGTCGACTGCATTGAATGCGACTGGCTTCGGTGAAATCCGACATCACAGAAGTTGAGCCAGAGCCACTACGGTTCGATAGGTCCACCGGCTGAGCGGGCGGCGCCAGGGCACTGTCAGTCAGAGAAGACGGGCATCTTGAGCTGGGGGTGGTCTTTGCAGCCGAGGCGTTTGGTCTCAGCGGTGACGTAGCGGGGGAACATCTTCCGTACCGCCTGTCGGCCGGCCGCCCCGCCGTCGCCCTCGGTGGCCGGGGGCCTCGCGGTGAAGGCCACGACGTCGTCGCCCTTGCAGGGCATTTGTACGACGGCCTGCGTGGCGTTCAGTGTCCCGAACACCTTGGGGGAGCCGGCGGCCCGGATTTCCGGGCCGCCATACAGGGCGGCGTCGTCGTAAGCATGAGCGAGACGGGGATCGGCGATGGTGGTGAAGAGCCCCTCGCGTCCTTCCAATCCCTCGGGGTTGACCTCACAGGTACGCACCCCGTGTCGGGAGCCCTTCGAGCTCCGGTCGTACGGTGACCGAGGGTTCACCTCCTGCGGCCAGTCGAGGTTCTCGATTCCGCACAAACGGTGCCTGGCGTCCTCATAGCGTGGCGGGCGGGGGAGTTTGCCTGGTGTGGGCAGGGTGCCTTTGCAGCCGTAGTGGTGCATAGCAGCGTTGGCGACGTCGGTGACGGCCCGTGCCATCTCGGCTTGAGCCGGCACATCCTTCTGCGACAGGCGGACACCGTTGGCCCGGGTGATTACCACCATGAACGGAGTGGCGTCTTCGCCATAGCCTGGGCCACTGAGGCAGCTTTCGGGGATTTCGCGCCACGCCCGCGTCGGGGACGTCACGCCCGTGCTGATGTGTCTGCCGTGGCCGGACTGGAAGGACGTCATGCCACCTGTCAGGTTCTCCCTCACCCACAGCGGCCCATGGACACCGTCAGCTTGGGGCCGGCCGTTGCTGACCGTCTCCAGCTTCACGGTGACGGAGTGGGCGAGCTCTCCCCTTCCGAGGCGACATTCGCCCCTGGAGCGCTCCGTCGTCAACTCCCCTCGAGCGGGTATCTCTTCCGACCACAGCCGGTCCTCCTCCAGGTCCGGCATCAGGTCAGTCTGCTCCTTGTGGGAGAACGCGCCCCAACAGGCAGCAGCGCGGGGCTCCTTCTGCATGGGCAGTTTGCCTGCCTGCCAGGCCATGCCACCTGCGCCGACCAGCACACCGGCCATGACGCCTGCCACGGCGGCCGTCGGCCGGCCCCGCAAACGACGCTGTCGGGGCTTCGGCGGGTCCTGCAGGACCCGCGTTTCGCTTTGCTGCTCGCCACTCGACACTTCGTGCCCCCTGCCGGTGATGGTCACTGGTCGTGCGGGAGCGTACAGACCGGTGATCAGCGGAGCATCA
This sequence comes from Streptomyces sp. 8N114, assembly GCF_052245835.1. Classification (NCBI taxonomy): domain Bacteria; kingdom Bacillati; phylum Actinomycetota; class Actinomycetes; order Kitasatosporales; family Streptomycetaceae; genus Streptomyces; species Streptomyces sp. 8N114. The sequence continues at coordinate 353,331 of NZ_JBQQBT010000007.1, forward strand.
CGAGGGCCGGACTCCGCAACCTGGTCCTTCAGTCAGCTTCGTCCGGCTCGCTGGCGCGTGCGATGCCGTCCAGCTCTGCGCCGATGGCTTCGCGTTCCGTGGCCCAGCGGTGGAGGCCCTCTTGGATCTCCCGCAGCTTGGCCGGGTCGTCGGCAGCGGAGGCTGCCACGATGGCGAAGCCGGTGCTGCCGTCACTAGACCGGTGCTGCCGTCACGAGAATGGACGATCCCGGGCAGCAGCTTGGACGTACACGGCGTGGATAGACCCTCGTTCTCGTCACACCGCCTGTGGGTCCGCAGAGATACGCAGGGCCTCCACCAGCTCCCGGTACAGCGCGTCCGTGGCGAGCAGCTCATCGTGGCTGCCCCGCGCGCGTATCCGGCCCTCGTCCAGCACCACGATGGTGTCCGCGTCGATCACGGTGGACAGCCGGTGGGCGATCGTGACGACGGCGCCGGTCTCCGCGCGGGCGCGGACGCACCCCTGGACGGCGGCCTCGGTCAGCCCGTCGAGCTGGGCCGTCGCCTCGTCCAGGAGAAGCACGTCCGGGGCGCGCAACAGGGCGCGGGCCAGTGCGATGCGCTGCCGCTCGCCGCCCGAGACGGCCGTGCCGGACAGGGACGTGCCGAGCCCGTCGTCCAGGGCGTCGACTTTCTCTGCCAGCCGCACCTCGTCCAGCACCCGGCGCAGTTCCGCGTCGGTCGCGTCGGGGCGGGACAGCAGCAGGTTGTCTCGGATGCTCCCGGGCACGACCGGGGTGTCCTGCTCGACGTACGCCAAGCGGGACCGGATCTCGTCGTGGGTGTGGTCGCGGTAGGGACGGCCGTCCAGGAGCAGTTCGCCTCCGGTCGGCTCCAAGAAGCGCAGTACCAGGGAGAACAGGGTGGTCTTGCCCGCTCCCGACGGTCCGACGATCGCGGTGTGCCCACGCCGCGGAATAACCAGGTCGACATCGCGCACCACCGGTTCGGCGTCGGGGCCGTAGGCCGCGGTGACGGCTCGCAGTTCCAGTACGGGGGTGTCCGGTCGGGCGATCTCGCGCACCGGGGTCTGCCGTACGGGTCGCCCCACCGTCTCCTCCGTCCGGAGGTCCTCCGTCTCCCGGATCCGTTCCGCCGCGGCGATGCCCGACTGGAGCGCGGTGACGTTCTGGCCGAGTTCGCTGACCGGTTCCATCAGCCCGAACGCGTACAGCAGGAACGCGACGAGGCTGGAGACCTCGAGCGCCCCCTCGGAGACCCGCCACGCGCCCACGCCCAGGACCAGGACGATCGCCAGTTGGATGCCTGCCCCCGCGATCGTCCAGGCCAGGGCTTCGCGGCGGACCGCGCGGATACCGTGCTCGGCGGAGGTGCGCGCGTCGGCGACGATGCGCTCGGCCGTGCGGTCCTCGGCCCGGCCTGCCTTCACCGTCCGGATGGCGCGCAGCGCACCCTCCAGGTTGCCGCCGAGCCGTCCCAGATGGTCCTGGGCGCGTCGCTGGGCGGTCGCGATCCCGGGCATCAGGACGGCGAACAGGACGCCGAGCACCGCCACGGCCGCCCCGACCGTGCCCAGCAGCACCAGGTCGAGTACGCCCATGAGAACCAGGGTCCCGAGGAGCATGACCACGGCGTTGATCAGGCCGACCGGGACGCCGGTGGCGGCCTCGTGCAGCAGGACCGTGTCGGACGTGACGCGGGTGACCAGCTCGCCGGGGGGTCGCCGGGTGACCGCGGGCACCGTGGCCCGCAGGAAGCGATGCACCATCGACTCGCGGGCCCGGAGCACCACGCGCTCCCCCAGAGCGCCGATCAGCGTCCACTGCCAGTACGTGACGGCACTGCCTACGACCAGCAGAAACAGCAGGGCCAGCAGCGGCCCCCGCAGCGAGTCGGAGCCACCGAGCGCGTCGAGCACGCCCTTTGTGACCATCGGCGTGGCCAGTCCCATCCCGGACCCCACGAGGGCGAGGACGAGAGCCAGGGCCAGGGCTCGCCGGTGCGGACGAGCGAACGACCAGAGGATCCGCAGCCGCGGAATGGACACTTTGGAAGACGTACCTTCCGGAACAGTCATGCCGCTGAATGGAACACTGCTGTTCCGTAACGGTCAAGCGATTTTCATCATGGAAGGGAGCGCTACCGTATGGCGCATGAGTGAGGAGCGGACAGGGGCGCCTGAGAGCGGAACACGGACACGCACGCGGCGCGCCATCGTCGACGCCGCCGTCGTCCTGCTGGCCGGCGACCCGACCGCGTCGCTTGGCGATGTCGCGGCAGCGGCGGGGGTGGGGCGGACGACCGTGCACCGCTACTTCCCCGAGCGGTCCGACCTGCTGGCGGCCATCGGCGCGGACGTCCTGGAGAAGGTCGCCGCTGCGACCGAGCGCGCCCGGCTCGACGACGGCCCGGCCGCCAAAGCGCTGGAGCGGCTCTGCCAGGAGTACTTCGAGCTCGGCGACGGCCTCACGCTGATGTTCGAGTCGCCGCAGCTGGCGACCTGGTCCGGCTGGGACGAGGAGACCGCCGCCGACCAGGACTTCCTGCGCACGGTCCGGCGCGGCCACACGGAGGGCAGCATCGACCCCGAGCTGGACGAGGAGTGGGTCCGCAATCTGGTGTGGGCACTGCTGTACTCGGCCTGGGAGCACACCCGCACCGCCGGGGCGTCCAAGCACACCGCCATGACCCTGTGCCTGCACACCCTGCGCAAGGCCATCGCCCCCTAGCCAGAAGCCGGGTCCGACAACTCGACAACTCACCCTGAAAACCTGCATGGGGGGCTGCGGCCGCTGCTGAGGAGATGCTGTCAGCCTGCGACCAGTGGCCGTCCACGGCAGCCCCGAGCTGTCTACGGCGTCACCGTCACAGACACACCACGCTGCGGCCGGCCTCCGCATCACGGTGCAGATCGGGAAGCACCTCGGCGGCGGTGGAGGTAGGTGATGAACGGCCCGAAGTGCGCGGAAGACGTCGTATGCCTCGCCGACGGCGGCTCGTCCTGCGGGGTCTAGCTGGTAGGCATCCAACAGTGCGGACAGGTGGGATAGTCATCTTCAATCGGCACCTGCGTCAGCCCCCCGTGTCAATCGGGCCGTGCCGGCCTTCGACGGGTTCAGCGCCTCGGTGAGCCAGCTCATGAAGGGCACGTATGCCGCGCTCGTACTCCAGCGCAGAACGGCCCCCTCGCCGTGTTCCGCTGCGGTCGTGCGACCGATTCTGTCCATCGTGATCGGCATCAACTCCGAGTCCACGAACGGGAGGTCGAGCGCGGCCGAGAGGGTGAGCGCGTCGTGCTGCATGCTGCCCGGGTGGAAGTCTCGGAACCACCGGTCCAAATGGTCGGAGAGGATCCGCGCCCACGGCGGGTTATTCGGGGCGTTCAGGGCCTCGTACAACGCGCTGTTCGCGGTGACCTCCATCTGCGGCGTGAACGTCACCTCGGAGGGAATGAACTCCGGGGTCGTCAGGCGGCCTTCGGCCACCGCCGCGAGCACCGCCTGAGCGGCCGGGACGTCGAGCCGGACGTTGTGCTCGGCGCGTTCGGGGTTGCGGTACCTGAGTGCTCCGCCCATCTGCGTCACGCGCAATTGCGCAGCCACCTCGGGGGCCTCGGCGAGGACGCGGGCGAGGTTGCTCAGCGGGGCAATGCCAACCCACCGCACCGGCCCCGTGGTGGAGGCGCATACCTCACGGACCGCAGCCACCACATCGGTGGGCTGAGGCGGCACGTCCTGGGGAATCAAGTCGTCCACGCAGTAATAGGGGGTCGCTCCCAAGGAGGCCCCGGCCACCGTGGCCACGTCGCTACGGCCCATGGCGTCCAGGAGGTGCCGGGCGAAGCGAGCGCGCTGCCCTGCGGCTTCGTCTCCCGTGATCACCGCGGCCAGTTCAGGCACGTGCCGGGCCGCGACGGCGACGGCCAGCGCGTCATCGGCGTCGCCGCCGATATCGGTGTCAATGATCAGAGGGCTATGGCGCAGGTCCTCCAGCCACGGGCCGGTGGTTTGCAGCTGCTCGCCGATCTCGGCGAGCCCGCCGCCCGGAACGGCGTTCCCGAGGTCCACCGTGGTCTCCCAGCGGCGCCCCATGGCATCTACTCCTTCCTGGTGCGAAAGCTCGCACTCTTGCACAGGCGTTGGTCACTTCGCGATGGGATGCGAACGGGCCCTCCTTGCTTCCCGCAGATCGCACAGCGGATCGGAGCGGGGCGGTGAGCGGCTGGGGCCATCTGACGGTGCGCTGGTGGCACCGTTCCGGACGCCGCTTTCACCACTGCGCGCCGCAGCGCTGCTCCTTGAGGAACCTGATCACCGCCATCTTGGCAACGGGGGGCCAGACGGATGCGCTCGGGGAGGGTCTGGCGGCTATCGCTCTGGCGTTGACTGACGTGGCAGAGGCGATCAGGGACGCGTCGGCGGACCTGCAGCGGCGGTAGCGACTTCCGCTTGGGCCCTCGTTAAGGGCCCCGAGCGGGGCGCTGTTACCTACGGGTGTGTGACGGGCCGCCCGGCGTGGTGGGGCGGCCCGTCGGGGTCGGGGTGGTCAGTTCTGGATCCACCACGTCAGCAGCCATGTCACCATTCTCGTTGTCTCCTCTCGGCAGGCGTCGGACTACGTGGAAGGCAACGCCGGAGGCGTGGCACTGCCCTGGGTCGGTCGAACTGTCCCAGGGGTGACAGTAGTTGCCGTGTGGCACACCGGGGTATCGGCCTTTGGGACGGTGGCGTATCGGCCTATGGGACGGCATCGGCAACAGCATGGTGTACGTCCTGCGGGGCCTGTGGGAAACCCCTCTGAGCCGTCCGCAACTGTGGTGTTCCACCTTGCCTGCTGCCCCCTGACGCCAACGATTGGCACACACGCTCTGGGAGCCGAGCTGTGTGCGGCGAGCAATTGTCAATGGTTGTGGACGGCTGCGCGCGGGCGTCGTGCGAGGAACCCGCCTATTCGTTCAAGCCGTCTCCGCCGGAGATCACAAGCTCAGGTAACGCTGCTCAGCAGTGAGGAGAGCTTCTCCGAGGCTGCTGTCGGAGGGCCACGAGTCGGTGATCACTCGGGCCATGCCGCTGAGACGTTGTCCCCGTGGTGGCAGCGTCCCCAACATGACTTGGCCCTGAAGGATCTCCAGGTTGGCGCGGAAGGTCTTGAGCTGTTTCGGATTGCCGACAGTGCCCCGGCCTGCGGCGTGCTCTGAGAGCTCTTCCTCGATCGCTGCAAGGGCGGCTTCCACTGCCTTCAGCGCGCGCTGCGTCTTGGTCATGTCAGTTTCCGGGTCTCTCAGTCAGAGCCTGGGGGCCAGTCTCGCATCATGGACAGCCAGGTCGAGCAATTGTCAAGACCTTTGGTTGGGAGCCGCACCGACCCAGCGGCGATAGGCGTCCACATCGACGTTGCTGCCGCACACGATGGTGACTACGTGTCGGCCGGCGAAGCGGTCACGGTCTTCGAGGATCGCCGCGACGCCGAGCGCGGCCGACGGTTCGACGACGAGGCCGGCGTGGTCGAGGAGCATCCGCATACCGGCGATGATCGACGCCTCCTGGACCAGGACGGCGTCGTCAGCGACGAGGAGGAGGTCGTCCAGGACGTCCGGGATGGGACGCCGGCCGGCGACGCCGTCAGCGATGGTGTTGGTCGAGTCGGTGGTGACGACGCGCTGCTGGTGCCACGAGTGCGTCATCGCCGGTGCGCCCAGCGGCTGGATGCAGATCACCTCGGCTTCGGGCGCCATGGCCTTCACCACATGACCCACGCCGGTGGCCAGTGCCCCGCCACCGAGAGCAACCAGGACGGCGTCGAACGAGGGCACCATGTCCACCAGTTCCAGGCCGATGGTCGCCGCGCCCTCGCAGGTTTCGATGTCAAGACTGTCTTCGACCAGCCGGATGCCGTCGTACCCCGCGATGGCTGCCGCCCGCTCTCGAGCCATCTCGTGGTCGCCGTCGACCAGTTCCAACCTGGCGTCCAGTGCGCGGATGCGATCAAGCTTGGCCGCAGTCGCGAAGCGGGATGCCACGACGGTGACGTCGAGCCCCCGGCCGCGACCGGACCAGGCGAGGGCTTGGCCAAGGTTGCCCGCGCTGGCGCAAACCACGGCTCGTGGGCCATTGTCGGCGAGCAGGCTCGCGACTACCTCGGTGCCGCGGCCCTTGAAGCTGCGGACCGGGTTCGCCGTTTCGAGCTTGATGCTCACCGTGCACCCGAGGTCGGGCTCCAGCGCCTCGCAGCGGTACAGCGGAGTGTCGAGAAACATCGGGTCGATTACCCGGCGAGCCGCCCGGATCCGAGCAGTGTCGAGGCGCGTCTCCTGCATGACACAGCAGCGTAGCGCCGCCGACGCAGTTCCTTTTGGACGAATGCCCTGCGGAACCGGCAGTAATAGGTAAGACCTGTGGGTCGGTTGAGGTTGTGCACGCCGCGGCGGGCTCGGGACGCTCGACGAGGTAACCGCGTTCGAAGAGGGCTCCAGCGCGGACGAGGGCGACGAGATGCGGTGCGTTCACGGCCCGGGCCGCTGCTCGCGGTCTTCCGCGTTATAGATGTACTGGATCGCTTTCTTCGCCATCGGCTGGGCCGACTTCGGGAGGCTGTCGAGGGCATTTTCGGTTTTGTGAACCCAGCATCTTTGTGGGCGTGTTGCCGGGCACACCTCGGCAAGGGCCTTCCAAAAGCCCAGGGCGCCGTCGCTCACCGCGAAGACGGGATCGTGCATCCCACGCCGGGGCGGCATCCCGCAGCAGGTTCGCCCAGGACTCCGACGACTCGCGGTAGCCGTCGGCCATCGCGATGAGTTCCTTAGTGCCGTCGGCGCGCACGCCCATCAGCACCAGCACGCAGGCTTTCGCCTGCTCCAGGCGGACCTTCAGGTGGATGACATCGGCCCAGACATAGACGTAGCCCGCCTAACGGCTGTCCCGTAAATGATCTTTGATGTGCTGGGTGACCTGCTGGGGGTTTCTGCGTCACCCGGCAGGGACAAGGTTGTGCAGGCGGGCGGTGCCGGGCAGGGCGTGGTGAATGACGTCGCCTTTCAGTCGGCAGTCGCGAAGGATCTTCCAGCCCTTCATTCCGGCGAAGACATGCTCCAACGCGGGCGCGGGCTTTGCGGTGGGAGGTGTTGTGTTCCTCTTTCCAGGCCGGGAGTTCGTCTGGCCTTTCTCAGGCGGTGCGGGATGACCAGGCCGGTGCCCCGGCAGCCACCGTCCGCGATGACCGTGGTGTTGCAACTGTGCCTCGATGCCAACGGAAGCGACGAGGTCTATGCCAGGCCGTGCACGCCGGGTGGCAATGACTACCAGCGGTGGGGGCGCTGACTGCCCGACTCGGGCAGCAACCGACGGACCGTCTCTACCGGCTCATCGGCGATTGGAGCGGATCAGGCCTTCGGCAGCCGCCACAATTGTGGGAACGCGAGCATGTCGTCGAAGAGGTTGAACGCCGGGTGCTCCATAGTCACGGTGGCGGCGTCGCCGGTGAAGAGTGCGGAGCACTGCGCGGTCAGTCGCTCCATGGCCGGCACGTCGGATTCCAGCGGCTTGACCAGGCGGTAGCCGATGGTCGAGTGGAACTGGTAGGTCTCGAAGTCCGACGCCCGGATCTCCAGCAGGGCGCTCAGCTCCCGTCGGATCGTCCAGAGCGTATTGAAGGTGGCGTCGTCGGCGGGAGTGAGCTCCATCGTGAAGGCGGTGTCGAAGGGATGGAACCCCTTGACCTTCATCTTGATCGGGCCCACTGGGGTCAGCGTCGACTCCTGGAGGCGCGCGAGGATCCGCTGGGACACCTCGGAGACATCCGTGCAGTCAGCGAGCCAGGCCGGGAGTTGCTTGTTGACGACGGTGTCTTGTGTCGTGGCGTCGAACACCGTCATGTGCATGCTCTGGTGTGGCAGGCAGACGTACTGATCGGCGATGGAGGACCGCTTCATGAGCTCCATCGCCTTGGTCTCGGCGTGGAAGAAGGCCGAGTCCTGGGGCACAGGGCAAACAAACGTGTTGCCACGGAAGCGCTGCGCGTTGCCGTCGAGGTCCCACTTCTTGCCGGGTCCGGCGGCCAGCGGCTCGCGCCGCTCGGTGCTCTGCGAGGCGGCAAACGCCGTGGCGGGGGCAATCGCGAGACCGGCGGCAGCACCGGCAGCGCCGAAGAGGACGCCCCGGCGGTTGGGGGTAGACATGTCACTCCTGTTGAGTCGGGGGCCAGACAGGCGAAAAGTGCCGGGGCGACCTGAACGTTGGATGGACCCTGGCCTACCTCTAGGCGGCGACTGTGAGCTTGTCCCTGGCCGTAGCCGCCCACGCCTGCCTGACCGGCCTACGGGCCCGCGAACTGGACGCCGGAAAAGCAGAAACGGGTCCTCCCAACTCACTCACCTGAGCCTCGTCGAGATCAGACGGCTGATCCACCGCCTCACCGACCCCCGATCCGCATCAGTCAGCCACACTCTGCACTGGTCACGCCGGCGCGCCGCAGACGCGACACGTCCAAGCCCGCAGCAGCCTTACGTGCGACGTTGCCCAGCTATCAGAACAAACACCGTTGCAGTACTAGCGGCGGCCGTTGTGGCACGGCCGTGATCATGCGAAAGGGCCAGTTCGAGAGGATCAACCGGTGGACTGGTCCACTATCGCCAGCACGGTAGTCGGCAGCCCTATCGGGATTGCCTCAACCCTCACGGGGGAGTGGGTGCACTCCCGCCGGGACCGGGAGACGAGCGGCCATGCCGTCCGTCTCCAGCTCCACGGCGACAATCTTGCTGCACTGTCCCGCACGCGCTCAGACCTGCGGGCCGTTGCCCGGTCTGCTGATGTGCCTCCTGAGCAGCGCGCGAGCAGGGCTTTGGAGGCGTTTCCTGGGTGGCGGAGCATACGAACTGCGCTACCAGGTCGCGATCGTCGCGCCCGAAGAGGTGGTCGAGGCGTCCACCATCGCATTCCGCGAACTGCGGCTGCTGCGCGAGCGGCTCCGGGAGGGTGCCCTGCGCACCGATGCCGCAGTTGCCGAGGCTCGGCGGCGTTGGAAAGAGGCATTCGGAAAGCTGCGCACCCGGATCCGTGCGGACCTGGGGGCTTCCGGGCGCTGAGCGGTGAATGCTGCACTCTCAGGGCATGGCGATGTTGCATGGGGGCGCGGCCAGTAGTGGGTGTAGGCCAGTGCTGGTCTGCTGAGGGTGGGGCCGAAGGCAGCGAACAAGCTCTCCAGGCGGCTGTGGGGGTTGATGTCCTCGGCGTGGGTGGGGAGCACGACGACTGGGGGCTGGGTGGCGGTAAGGGCGCAGCCCCTGTGGCAGTGCGCTGCCACAGGGGCTGGAAGGTGTGCGGATCGCCCTGCAGCGCCAGGACGAGACGCTCGGTGCGGGACCAGCCGAGGAGGAAGGTGCCCTCCAGAGCGGCAGTGATCTGTTCGGGCTGGAGGGTGTGACGGAGAACGACGGCGATGTCATAGGCGCTGGGGGAGCCGCAGCGTCGTGCCGGCGCCCGTAGGGCGGTTGCCAGATCGGTGTGGGAGCTGGCGCTGCGGAAGTGGTGCTGGCCTGGCGGCGGCGCGGAGTTCTCGACGGTCAGGTGGCGGTGTTCGTCGTCCCAGATCTGGCGGATGACGCATACGTCGGCGCCCACGGGCGCTAGCCGAGGGCGTGCGGTCAGCTCCCAGGAGGGGAAGCGTTCGCCGGCCAGGACAACTGAGGTAGGAGGCGGAGACGCGGGTGCGCTGGCCGAGCTGGCGTAGCGGAAGGCGGGCGGCTCGCTGGAGGCGCATTAGTCCGGCTGGGCCGACACACACGCAAGCCTGCCTCGGTAATCCGCACACATGGGGTATTCATGCTGCTCTAGCGCCCTCTGGTGACCTCCAGGAGGAACCGTGAGAATCTCGTGCGTCGGTGGTGGGCCCGCCGGACTCTACTTCTCGGTACTGATGAAACTGCGAGATCCCGCCCATGACATCACCGTCTACGAACGCAATCCGGCCGGTTCGACATACGGCTGGGGCGTCACCTACTGGGCTGGGCTGCTGGGGACGCTTCGGAAGGGAGATCCGGAGTCGGCCCGGGACATCCTGGAGAACTCCGTACGGTGGAGCGACGGCACCGCCTACGTGCACGGGCGAACGACGACGAACCACGGGGACGAGGGGTTCGGGATCGGAAGGCGGCGGCTGCTGGGCATCCTCGCTGCGCGGGCCAGGTCGCTCGGGGTTCGGTTGGAGTTCTCACACGAGGTGCTGCCCGCGGCGTCCGGGGTGCTGAAGGGCGCGGACCTCGTCGTCGCATGCGACGGCGTCCACAGTGCACTGCGCAGCCAATACGCCGAGCACTTCGGGCCACGCTGGACGATCGGCCGTAACAAATACATCTGGCTCGGCACCAGCAAGGTCTTCGACTCGTTCACCTTCGCGTTCGAGGAGACCGAACACGGCTGGATCTGGTGCTACGGCTACAAGTTCAGCGAGGAGCAGTCCACGTTCGTGGTGGAGTGCGCGCCCGAGACCTGGAGCGGTCTCGGCCTCGACCGGTTGGGCGAGTCCGAGTCGCTGGCCCTGTTGGGGCAGTTGTTCGTCAAGCCGCTGGACGGGCATCCGCTCATCGGCCGCACCCAGCAGGACGGCAGCGCCCCGTGGCTGAACTTCCGCACGCTCACCAACCGTACGTGGCACCGCGACAACCTCGTGCTGCTCGGCGACGCCGCGCATACCACTCACTACTCCATCGGCGCGGGTACCACTCTCGCGCTGGAGGATGCGGCAGCCCTGGCGGAAACGCTCGACCAGACGTCCGGGATGCCTGCGGCTGTGGCGGAGTACGAGCGCACCCGCAAGGCGGCCATCGCCGCCACACAAAGCGCGGCGCGGTACAGCGCACAGTGGTACGAGAACCTGCCGCGCTACGTTCGTCTTCCTCCCGAGGAGATGTTCGCCCTGCTCGGTCAGCGGCACTCGCCCCTGCTGCCGCACGTACCGCCCCAGCTGTACTACCGGGTGGACCGCACCGTCGAGAGGTCCGCCGCCCTGCGAAAGCTGAAGCGCTGGCTGGGACCCCGGCTCGCCGGCGCACTGCACGACAGCCGGACGGCACGGACCGGTGACCCGGAGGGTTCTCCTTCGCTCCCGGCGCGGAAGTAGACATGTGGCCGATAAGCGTGTGGTGAGGGCGCCGGAGAAAAATCCCCGGGCGCCCTCCTCGGCCGCTTAAGGCCGCTCAAGGGGACGCTGGGGTGCTCCGCGCAGCCCCGGGCCCGCACCAAGCCTTCTGCACGCCGTCGCCTCCGGTCACGCGTGTGAAGAGGTGCGAGAGGGCGTCTTGCCCGAGGACGAGAAGTTCCTCCACCCCGGCCTCCGACTCCACGTCGGGCAGGGCGTCCATCACCTGCTCGGCTTGGCGGCTCACCACGCTGGTCATGCCAGCACCCCGGTCCTCGTGTCACCAGACGGGGAGCCTACGGCCGTCGAGCAGGTGAGGGGACCGTTGGGTCGGGTGATCCTTCGGCGGCCTCGCTTGTCTTCGGCGTAGCAGTAAGGGGCGCGCCGGGCGTCGTGGGCCAGAGCCGCATTGACTTCATCCCCACCCTTCCCAAGGGGGATGTGGCGACGCACGCACGGTGGAAGCGGCGTCGGTGCTCTCGGTGAGAGCGGATCCGGGGCAGGCGTGGCCGGTAACAGCGGTCAAGGATACGGCGGACGCTTCCCGTCAGTCGGCGGCGCCCAGGTCCGGCTGGCTCCGTCGCCACCAGATGACTGAACCGCCGTCGACCGGTCAGCCAGGCGATCTACTCGTCATCGGCCGCGGCAGCGCTTCCTTCGCATCCCTCTGGCTGTGCGTGCTGGGCGAGGCGGAATGCTGGCCCGCGGTCTGGGGGGAGGGTGCACCCGGGGGCGGGCAACCATTCCGACCCCGACGCTGAACCAGGGCGACAGCGAGCAGGGAGGTCAAGAATGCCCAGGGTTGCTGCTGGCGCGTGGTCACAACCCTGGGCCGACAGACGGCGACTTCGGGCCAGTGAGCGTCGCGGCAACCAACGCCTTCCAGGAGGCGGCTGACATCCCGGTGGATGGCCAGATCGGCCCCATCACGTGGGGAGCCCTCCTCAATCACTTCCAGGAGCTGTCCGGGCGATCATGTGACTCGCCAGGCTGCTCCTCCTCGCCCGTCCGATCCCGTCCGATCCCCAGCCCATCGATCCGAGCCGTTGCCGTCATGTGATCGAGTGCCGTCACGTGATCGAGGTCTACGCCTTGTGGGCGAGGAGCTGAATCTCTTGGAACTGCCGCCGGTCGGTGGGCTTCGGCTGGATCACCGTGCGGGCTGCCTCAGTCAATCCGTGGTCGCGCAGGAGCGCGGCGAGACGGTCGGGGGACCAGCGGTAGGCCGTTGCCACCGCGTGGTCGTAGGCCTGCGTCTCGTGGTGGGGGCCGTCGGTGGCGGGGAAGCCGATCAACAGGTGCCCGCCGGGAGCCAGGACCCGGGCGATCTCGGCCAAGACGGCGGGTACGTCCTGCGGCAGGGTATGGATGATGGACCATCGCGAGAGCACCCCGCCCAGCGCGCCGTCCTCGATGTCCAGCGCGGCCATCGAGCCGACCTCGAACCGAAGTCCGGGGGCCGCCTCGCGAGCGAGCTCGACCATCGCGGGGGAGGCGTCGACACCGAAGGCATTCAGGCCCAAGCCGTGCAAGTGAGCTGTAACGTACCCCGGCCCACAGCCGAGGTCTGCGACCTCGCCGTCACCGTTCGCCCGCACCAGCTCCGCGAAGGCGCTCAGGAGGGCGCGCTCCAGGGGACGGTCGCGCAGGGAGTCGTGGAACATCTGCGCATAGGTGGGTGCGATGGCGTCGTAGGACTCACGGGTGGCACGCAAGGTCTGAAGGTCGGTCACCCGGAGACCGTAGCGGGTGGTGGATGCATACGCTTCAAGAACGTTGACGGAGGATCTGTGCGGATGATCACACGCGGAGCGAAATGACGAGGGAAGCTGCGGTGCGGTGACGGTACCGAGGAACATGTAGCCGCGTTCGTCGTTGCGGTTGGCCACAGCCGGTGGTTCTTCAGCTTGTTGATGGCCCGTTCGACGGTGATGTTGCGCTTCTTGTAACGGCCCTCGTCGAAGCCCGGTGACCGCCCACCCTTGTGATCCTCTGCGCAGGCGGGCGGCCCGGGTGTCGGCCTTTTCCGGGATCGTGTGCCGCATGCCCCCGATGTCGCAGGTACTCGCGGCAAGGGCGGTTGCTGTAGTACTTGTCCGGGGCAACGCTGTCCGGCTTCTTGCGGGCTTCCCGGCCCCGGGCGGGGCACTCGGATCTTCTCCAGCACGTTCTCGAACTGGGTGCAGTCCGCCCGTTGCCCCGGAGTGACGATCAGGGACAGCGGGCGGCACTTCCCCTCGGCGCTCAGATGGATCTTGCTGGTGAAGCCACCCCGCGAGCGGCCCAGGCCCTTACCTCCTGCACCACCTCCACCAGCCGGCCGAAAGGGCTCTGCCACGGGGCTTCGGCCGGGTGTTCTGGCGCTTGGGCCCCCTTTGCCGTCACTGGCGCAGGCGGCGGATCGATGCGAGCGCCGGCGGCGGTGGTGGGTGATGGCCTGCTCGATGCGTCAGAACGCACTCAGAGCAGTTGGGCCCGCGCAGCCTCACATCCGGGATCTCAGCACGTCGACCTCACAGCCCGGCGCGGTTGGGTCGAAGCCATGCTCGACCAGCCAGCGAACCCCCAGCAGGCTTCGCAACGACCACCACGCGCGGATCACGTCGAGGTCGACGTCGGTGCCATAGCCGGCGACGACGTTGCCGACGTGCTCCTCGTGTCCGAGCGTCAAGGTGGCGAGGTCGTACAGGGCATCACCCTGGCCCGCCTCGGACCAGTCGATGACGCCCGTGATCTCGTCACCGTCGACGAACACGTGAGCGATCTGCAGGTCGCCGTGCGTGAACACCGGAGTCCACGGCCGGAGCGCGGCCTCGGCGACCTGGCGGTTGCGGGTGACCAGGTCGACGGGCAGGACGCCGTTCGTCACGAGCCATTCGCACTCGCCGTCGAGATCCGCCGCCAACGCGTCGAGGTCCCGGCCGCCCCGGCCGGGCCAGGGCGGCAACGGCGCGTCGTGCAACCTCCGGATGGCGGCACCCGCCGCGGCCCACGCCGCCGGCGACGCGGTCGACGGCTCGCCGAGGCGGCCGAGCGCCGTCCCCGAGACCGCGGCGATCGCGAGCACGGGCGGCTTGCGCCACAGGACCTTCGGGGTCGGGACCGGCGCGAGGGCCATCGCCTCGACCTCGGCGTCGATGCGCGCCTGATCGGCGTCCACCTTCAGGAACACGTCGCCGACGCGCAGGGTCGCGCGCTCGGAATGGGCGACGACGACTTCGACCTCATCCATGGGCGACCAGTATCCCGGGGATGATCGTCGACGTCGCCGGGTTTATCGCGGGCGATTGCGCGGCTGACCGCGTCCGCTACCCGGCGGCCCCGTGTACGACACCGACCGCTGACCAGGTCAAGTCCACCATTTTTGTCAGGAGCCCTTACTCAGGTCTCCCTCGTCATCCCAGTAGTCGTCCTCCCCCTCCGGCTCGTTGCGCTCAGCCGCATCAGCAGCACGCTCATCAAACCCGGAGACCGCTGTCGCGCTCTCCGGGTCTTTCGGATGCCGCACCATCACGCTGCTTGGCGATCGACCACCACTTCGCGAGTGGCCGAAGGCCCTATCACTTGGCCGCCTCACCGTTCTCCGCCGCCAGACTCCGCACATGCGCCACTGCCTGGTCCGTAAGTTGTGCGGGGACGAGCCAGTAGTCGTAAATGCCGCCCTGCGCGGAGTTGTAGCCGCAGAGCACGGCCACTCCCGAGCCGAGCTGGTCCTTGAGCTCGCTGGCCAGCCAGCCGACGAAGCCGCTGTTGTCGGCTGCTGCCGGGAAGTGAAAGGCGAAGACGCCGAAGACCTCCGCCTCGTCGCCCCGCGCCGACTCAAGAACCGACCAACCCTCCTCGTCGCGCACCAAAGCCAGTGCGTCGGCCGACGGCTGTGGCATCTCCCCAGCAGAGTGTTCGTGATACGCCCAATGCCCTGGCAGCACCTTGAAGGTGGCCTCTGCCAGCACTCGGCGCAGCCGCGTGCGAGTTTCCTGGGGCGTTTCGTGACTAATGTTGACCATGGCACATTGAACTTTGAACACACACCCGAGATTCCGAGCCTGCATGCGATATGACGCACGTCTCATTCGCACGGATGTAGCCAAGGCCGACCAAATCTACTGACGGGATCGGAAACAGTTACTGACACAGCAACGCACAGCCAGCCCGGCCCGTTGCATGTGCACGGTCAGCTGCAGCTCAGGCTCTGCCTCTAACAATGGCGTGGCCCGGTCATGCGCACCGGCAAACTCGCCATCGCCTGTCAGGTCGCACTCCACCTCGCGCCATCCTCATCCGGGCCCGCAGATAACCACCGTTTCAAAAACCTCAACCCCCGTCAGGCCCCCGCCGTCTCCGCCCCCTCCGCTCCCTTCACGCTCTCCACCCCCGTGCAGATGTAGCGGGTGCGAGCCGCGTAGGAGCGAGCCGCCACGATGAGGGCGAAGCCCAGGCCGCTGAAGGCCAGGCCACCGAACCACACCATCCAGGTGAGGTCCGCGCTGGTGGTGAAAGGCGGCTTCGGCTCGGAGGCGGATATCACCCCGGTGGCGCTGAGTAGGGCAATGACGTTGAGGACCACCCCGTACACCGACAGGGCGCCGCCGGTCAGCCAGGCCGGGATCAGCGGCAGCAGGCGCGGGACCCGGCGCCCGGACAGGAACAGCGTCCAGCGGGGGAAGACCATCCCCCACCGGTACATCAGCCCTGTCAGCAGGAAGACCCCGAGCAGCGCAGCCATCACCGACACGTCGAGCCCGACCGAGGCGAGCGACTCGGCGGCCCCCGTGCCCTCGCTCAGCTTCCGCCATCCCTCCGCCATGACGCCCAGCGCGTCGCCGCCCAACGTCCAGATGGTCTTGAGGCCCGCCCAGGGCAACAGGCCGCACAGGAAGACGTACGCCGTCACCTGGGTCCGCGCCGAGGCCATGGACGCACTCGGGTGGATCAGTGTGCCGTCGCCGGCCCCGGCGTGCGGGCGCCCGCACCGCGGGCACCCGCCCCGCCGCCTGCGGCGATACGCCACCACGGTCATCAGCAGGAAGGTGGCGCCGACCGCGTTCAGTAGAGTGTGGACCGCCCCGGTGGCGCTCTCGATCCCGGAGAGCGTCACCAGCGTCACGACGATCATCATCACGCCCAGCGCGCCCGCCCCGAAGACGAGGAGGGCAGCGGCGAGCACCGTCGACACCACCACCCGACCGGGTCTGCCGAGCGGCCGCGTGATGGCCCAGGCAGCGGCGCCGCCCAGCACGGCGAGGGCGGCGAGCGCGAGCTGGGCTCCCGGCGGGTAGACCTCATGCGGCTTCACAGGCACGCTGGTCCCCGTCGCCGCCCAGGCGGTCTGGACGACGGCGTACACCGCACCCCACGCGGGGGCGGCGCGGGGCGCCCACGTCGGCCATCGCCGCCACCACGTCGTCCACGCCGTGCCCTTGGGCGCCGGCCCGGCACCGAGTTGTGTTCGCGAGTTGGTGGAAACAGCCACCGCAACCTCCGTATGTCCGCCGTTCAGACACAAGGCTGAACGGCGAACGGGCCGCGTACATCCACCCCTGCGGACCACGCACTCCGCCGCACGGCGGACCGGGCGTCAACCGGCGGGATGAGGCCGCCGACTGAGGCTTCGGCACCGCAGCAGCCGCTTGTGCGCGGTCTTGAAAGAGCCGAGCTCCGCGGGCAGGTCGCGCCAGGGTGAGCCGGTGCGTACTTCCAGGCGATGGCCTCGATCGTGCGGCGGTGATCGGCCCACCGTGTCAACGGCCAGTTCGTTCGGCTCTGATCCACTTCTTGTGAGACGGTCACGGAGTGTCACGATAGTCAGTGTCCGCGAACAGCAGACCCAACGGCGATACCACCCCGTCCGACCCTGTGTTCCTCAATCCCTCTCGGCTCATGGGCCGTTCCCTACGGCCGCGGAGTCGCGTCGTGCACGCCGAGTTCGCCGCGTAGGCGGGGAATCATCGCGATCGTCTCGTGAAGCCGTGCGGCCTCCTCGGTGGACGGGTTATCCGTCTTCGAATAGACATCAGCCAGGTCACGCAGGCGCTGCTCGTATGAGTCAAGGTATCTGCGGACCGCCTTCCGCGGCTCCGTCGGAAGCCCTGCCCACTCCAGTAACCGTCGTGAGCCTGGTTCCAGGCCCAATTCCCGTCTGAGACACAGACGTTCCTGCTCACCGGGAAGAGAGCCCTCCAGAACCCCTGTGAAATGCTCGTATGCCTCTGGCGACCAGCTTTCCTCGCTCCACACCAGCTGGTGCTGAAGGTGGCGGCGGACCTCGTCGACGGTCTTCCATCGAGGGTGTCTCAGCAGCGGTGCCCGAAGCATCTTGCCGAACTCGATTGTTCTGGTCGCGTTGTAGGTGATCTTCACGCGCGCCTCGAATGACACCGGAGCATGTCTCCCAAGGGATGGTTGCGGCACGACAAGGAAAACCCTCTCCAGAGCGCCGGGTTTCACTTCCTGGGACAGCGGCTTCGAGACCACCACGTCCCCCGACTGTTCTGAGCGGCCCAGACCCTGCGCATACGGGTCAACCTCGTAAACCGCGGTCGGCTCCTGCAGTGAGGTCCGGATCGTCCGAAACGGAGACCAGGGCTTCGGCATCTCCAGTGTGTCCTCGTTGTATGTGACGTCTGAGATCGTGAGTTCCAAGGCATGAACGAAGGCGGGTTGGCCGCCGCTGTTGAGCAGCTTGATATCGAGGACGATCTGCGGGAGAGGTTCCGGGAGGATGGCTCGTTCTGCGGGCTCCAGGTTGTCAGGCACGGACAGGGTGGCGTCCACGAACTTGACGTTCGCCCTCGGAGGAGTGCGGGCCCTCACCGCTGCCCAGGCACCGATGAGAGCGCCGATAACAGTGCCCAGCCCGCCGATGATGGCTTCCTGCATAACGGAACCGTACGCACGTTGGCACTTCCGAGCTGCGACAAGGCCGGAACTCAACCTCGGTCAGCGAGGGGGATTTGGCGTCGGAGGTGGTCGAATCCGGCCCGGCCGTACTCGTCCCTCTTGATCCGCTTCACCCTGTCGGCGTTGCTCTCGACCCTGCCGGAGCTCCACTCCAGGGTGAGTCCGGCGGCGACGGCATCGAGATCCTGGCGTAGGCCACGGGCCAAACTTCGCAGTGGCTTCAACCCGGTGTGCTCAGCACGGGTGAGCCAGCTGTCGAGGTGGCTGCCGCGGCGCTCGTCATCACCTGGGCGAAGGCGCGCACGCAGTCGCGACGGCTGCTAATTCCCGGCAGCGGGGCAGGAGTTGTGTGCGCTTGAGCGCAGTTGTTCTCGTCGATCTTGTCGGGGTGTGCGGTGATCAGCCATGGCTTTGTCGCTGAGAGCCGACAGCGCATGCAGGTGAGTTTCGACAGCACTTCGTGATCGATTGGCGGAGGAATGTCGGCCAGTTTTGGCAGCACCAAAGCTCCGCCCGGTCTGCTCGCCTGGTGTGATGATCAGCCTCGTGTCTTTGCTGCCCGCCATGGAGTGAGAGGACGAAGAGGCGTGGATGTGTATGAAGCCGTGGGCAGCCGCAGGGCTGTGCGGGCGTTCAGCGATGAGCCGGTATCCAAAGAGGTACTCGAACGAGTGCTGGCCGCAGCGACGCGGGCTCCGTCGAGCGGGAATCTCCAGCCGTGGCATGTGTATGTCGTGACCGGCGAGCCCTTGGCCGAACTGAAGAGACGCGCGACGGCCAGGGCACTGGCGGGAGACCCGGGTGATGAGCGGGAGTATCCGATGTACCCGGCCGAACTGACGTCACCGTATCTGGACCGTTTTGCCGCCGCGGCCGCTCAGCGGTACAAAGCGCTGGGAATCGAGCGTGACGACCCCGCCCGGCCCACGAAGATCGCCGCCTTGAACTCGGAGGCGTTCGGGGCGCCCGTCGTGCTGTTCTGCTACCTCGACCGGACGATGGGACCCGGACAGTGGGGGGACGCGGGGATGTACTTGCAGACGGTCATGCTGTTGCTGAGGGCGGAAGGGTTGCACAGCTGCCCCCAGGTGATGTGGACGATGTATCGCGAGACCGTCAGCCAAATAGTCGGAGCCGATGACGGACGCGTGTTGTTCTGCGGTGTCTCGGTGGGATTCGAGAAGGAAGGCGCGCCACGGCTGCGTACCGGGCGGGCGGACATGACAGAAACAGTGAGCTTCATCGGAGCGTGACCCGCTGACCGGCGATCCTGACAACAGACGGGTCGTCAGTCCGTGTCGCTCCGCTCATTGCGAGCCCGGGTTCGGGCGAGGCGGAAGGAGTCGGTGCCGGTCTCGATGATGTTCCCGCCGAAGGTGAGACGGTCGACGGTCGAGTTCCGTGTATCCCAGCTCATCGATCACGAGGAGATCGACGCGTCCGTAGCGGGCGATCGTCTTGGTCAGCTGCCTCTCGTCGGCGGCTTCGACCAGCTCGTTGACCAGCTTGGTGGCCAGGACGTATTCACCCGGTAGCCTGCCATCGCCGCCTCGGTGCCGACACCCTCGGCCAGGAGATCGTCGCCGTCTCCTCCGGCCGGGAGGCACTCAATGCGCTGCTGGACCACGACGACTTCGCCGTCATCCTGCTGGTCGTGGCAGATGCCGGCATGGACGGCTATGAGACCGCCGCTCACCTCAAGCGCCGCCCGCGCACCCGCGACAACCCCGTCCTCGTCCTGACCGCCATGGGCCCCGACGACTCCGCACGCGGTTACGCGGCCGGCGCCGTCGACCACCTTGCCAAGCCCTTCGGTCCCTGGGTTCTTCGGGCGAAGGTCGCCGTCTTGACCGGCATCCGCCTCGAACGAAGCGAGCGCGGTAGCCGCTGATGTCACGTGGCAGGGCTGACGGTTGGCGCGACGCTTTAAGTTGTACGGGCCCAGGGCCCAGGCCCGCCGGTTTGTCAGCGTCATCTTCGCCGTTGTGACGCGGGAGAGGGTGAAGGGGAGGCCTCAGGCTCGTCGAATATTGAGGCACTCCGCGAGGCCGGGAGACTCCATGGCCAACCGCCTCCTCGATTGCTCAGGAGCCGGCGCACTTGTCGGCCATGTGTCGGCCATGATTGCCCTCTCTCCTCGGTTCTATCCCGGGCTGGGGAGACGTACGAGGCTCCTGTGCCGTTGAGGGAGGTGGCGGAACTCTGCCCGTCGGCACAGGAGCCCCGTCGGCGCGGGAGCCCCGGTCGGTTTCCCCCGCTCCGCGTCACCCGGGACGGTCAGTGCTTCTTCGGACCTTTGCCATGCTTTCCGGACCGTTTCTTGGAAGATGTGTGAGCAGCGGGGTCGGTCCGGTGCCGGCGGCGGGAGGAGGACCCTTGCTCCGGTGCCGCGGGAAGACCTGGTGACGTCATCCTCGCGTGCTCGGCGATCCGCCCCTGCGCGCTGTCATCTGTGGATTCCCAGCCGGCCACGGGACCGATTTGGCTTATCGACACGGGACCGATTTGGCTTATCGACACGGGACCGATGGTGCTTCGTGCCACCTGACCGACGTTGCCGCGCATGATCTCGTCCTGCCGATCGCGTGATTCCGGCTCCATGAACACCAGTGACGTTGCCGGTGCTTCATACCCCGGAGGGTTTGCCGGCCGGCCGTGTGCCGAGGGGTTCTCCGGCCCTTCGTACGCCGGGGGCTGGCGGTCGCTGTAGGTGACGGCACCGATTTGGCCGCTCATGACCTCCTGATGCCGGTGATGCGACTGCCAGTCGATGTACTGCAAGGCAGGTGCCGGTGGTTCGTACGCCGGAGGCCGCTCCTCCGGATTCCCCTCGGCCGGTGGGTTGTGATCGGGCATTTTCCTTGTCCTTTCTCTGCGAGTCCCTGTGAGGGCGTGACCAACCCGGGTCCTAGCGCCCCGGCCCGCTCGCCGCCCGCTTCACCGGAGGCTTGACCGGCTGAGCGGCGGCTTTGGCGGTGATGTCCGGCCCTTCCGGAGACGGGGTCCGGGGCAGGGACAGACTGGCCACGCCACTGCGCAGTTGTTCCACGTCCGCCCCCTTCTCGCTGTTCGGACTCGGCGTACGGCGCGGGGAGTTGCCGGCGGACGAGGAGTACTTCACCTCGTAAGGAATGCGGGACGGCCTGTCGAGCCCCCCGATGCCCGCACTGGCGGCCTGGGCGACACCGATGTTGGAGGCCTGAACCAGGGTGACTTTCTGCCCTTCGAGGGCGCGCCCCAGGTCCATGGCATCCTGCCTGTCGCTGGTCCGCCAGCTGCCCTGATTGGTCTTGGTCAGGCCGAGTTGCGGCAACACGCGCATACCGTTGACATCGAACGCCTGCATGGTGATGGCGTCCCAGGTCTGCCGGTCCACCCGGGGCACGGGCATGGAGTCCCGGCCTTGGCCGTCCGGCGTCCGGGGCCTGCCGAAGACGAGGTGGGCCGCGTCGGTGGCGGCGGCGATGTTCATCATGCCGATGATGTGGTTCCGACGGTCGTCCCCGGGGTTGTACTTGGCGGCCAGCACGTTGTCCGGTGTGAGGGTGATGCGCGTCGGCTGGAACCGGGTGTGATCGTTGCCGTCCGGGAAGGCGACGTTGCCTTTGCGGGCCTCGTCCTGGGCGATCTTCGAAAGGTAGCCGATGTACTGGTTGGCTGCCGCCTGGGCGAACTGCTGTCCCCGGGTGCCCTCACGTGCGTACAGGGCGAAGACATCGAGGTGACGCGTGGTCTCCGGTTCGATTCCCGCGTCGTCGAACCGTGGCACCATCGGAAGGAATTCGGTGCTCAGGACGTGCCGCATGTTGGCGTCCTCGCCATGCGAGAGGTCGACGAGCTTCAGCTCGGCGGTGGAGAAGTCGACCGGTGCCACCGCCTCCGGGGAGAAGTGAGGGCTCGACTGGAGCGCCTGCCACTCCGCATCCCTCATGTGGTGGTGCGACAGGTCGATGTGCAGGCCCGTTTCGACTCCCGCCCCCAGGTAGAAGCCCAGGTCCTTCGACGCGATGTGGCCGTTGTTGGCCGACTCGAAGCTGTAGATGTCGTCGAGGGTCTTGCTCGTGTACTTCGTCTGGTCGAGGCCCTTGGCCAGCTTGGCGGTGATGTCGGGAATGTGCACCAGTTCATAGCCGTGTTTCCGGGCCTCCTCCGCGTACCCCGCCATGAGGAGGTCCCGGTTCTGCCGCCCCGTCTCTCCCGGGTGCCTCGGAGGGTTCACCCACAGCTGCCTTGCCGAGTTCGGGAACCGCTGGGCCAATTCCCTCAGCCCGTCCTTGGCGTTTTCGCTCATCCCCTCGCCGTTCCAATGGGCTATGACGCGTTCCGGCTCGTTGACCGGATCCCGTTCGGGCATGTCCGTCCCTCCTGCAACGGCGATCGAATGCCGCCGACTGCCAGACACAACGGACCGCGCACGCCCGCCGGTTCAACACTCGGATGAACCGGCGGCCCTGGCGCACCGTATTGCTGCCGACAACAACCACTACCGATCGAACGGAGCACCGCATTGACCCTCGCAGCGGAGCCGACGCAAGAGCCGTGGCAGGAAGAACGACAACAGGGCCCGGCGTTCATCCTCTACATGGAGGGCCCCGAGTACCAAGACGCCCTCAACCGGCTGGCCCTGTGGGTGCGCCATCTGCTGCTGCCGGTGTACGGCCGCGAGGTCACCTCCACTGCCCCCTGGTGTCCGAGCTGGTGGAAGCATCCGGAGGCGGTGGCGCAGCTGTACGGGCTGTGGATGGCATGGCAGGACCTGACCGGACCCGACTCCTCGGCGACCGGCCCCGCGAGCTGGCACCGCGACCACCTCACCCACGTCATGACGTCACTGCGGGACCCCGCGGGCCCCTTTGCCGGCTGCAAGCCGAACGCACACCGCGCCAAGGAAGCGCCGGGGATCATCCCGTACCCGCCCTGAGCCGCGCCCCCCGGCAGTCGAAGTAGCCGTCCCGGAAGTGTGCCGCCACCGTGAACGCTTCGCGCCGGGCATCATGATGGAGCACCAGCAGACTCATTCCCCTTTGGCCTTCGCGCTGGTCAAGTGCATCTTTGGTCAGAGCACCGGATTTAGACGGAAGCCGTGTTCACGTCCCCGGAATCCCCGAACGAGCGATCACGTTCGCGGCATCGTTCGAGGTCAGATCATAAGAAACAGGTTTGCTGATCCGGTACCGGACTTGATCGACTACTGGTACCAGTCGTCTCCGCCGTCGGTCAGAGACCGGACGAGGTAATCCTGCAGGTCCCGGGCAACCCACCGGCGGCTGTCGTCCTCGTGTTCCCACACGAAGATGTCGGCTCGTGAAGGGATGCGGACGAAGGCGAACTGATCGCCGCCACCGTTGTCGCCGAAGAAGAGCAGCGCGTCGAACGACATATACAGATCCGCGAAGGCCCGAGCGGACCAGAAATGAAGGTTCTGCTCGACGATCTGCTGCAAGGGCCAGACCGTGGCCACCCCATCCCGCCCCACCATGCCATCCGACTCCCGGAACAAGCTCACCAGCTCAGACGGCATCGGACATCCCAGCCGTTGCTCAGCGGCAGCCACCCTCGCCGCGTCGACGGGCTCGCTGAACTCGACCCCGGGGAACGCTTGGCGGGCGAACTCTCTCCACATGCGCTCAGCCTAAGGTTGTCCCGTAAATGATCTCGAGCGTGGTGGATGACCAGCTGCTTTCTTCGTCACCCGGCGAGGGTGAGGTTGTGGAGGCGGGCGATGCCGAGCATGGCGTGGTGGACACCGTCGCCTTTGAGGCGGCAGTCGCGCAGGATCTTCCAGCTCTTCATGCGGGCGAAGGCGTGCTCGACGCGGGCGCGCACCTTGCGGTGGGAGGGGTTGTGCTCCTCTTTCCAGGCGGGGAGTTCGGCCTGATCGCGTTCGCGGCGGTGCGGGATGACCAGGCCGAGGCCCCGGTAGCCGCCGTCGGCGATCACGGTGGTGTGGCACCAGACACCCCAAGAGCGTCCCATCCTGAGATCATTTACGGGACAGTCCTCAGCGCGCCACGCGGTAGCGGAGATAGACGACTCTCGAGCTGAAGGTGCGGGTCTCGACGAGTTCGAGATCCACCCGGCGCTCGCGCTGGGGAAAGAACGGAATGCCACCGCCAACCAGCACCGGGTAGACCATGGCCCGGTACTCGTCGATCAGACCCAACGCGGCCGCCTCGGCGGCGAGAGTCGCGCCGCCGATCGCGATGTCGCCCGCCCCCGGCTCGGCTCGCAACCGCTCGATCTCCTCCGCCAAGCCGCCGGAGGCCAGGCGGGCATTGCCCTGCACCGCCGACAGCGTGGTGGAAAACACCACCTTTGGGAGCGGTTTCCAGAGCGCGGCCCACTCAAGCATTGAGTCGTCGAGCGATGGATCCTGGTCGGCGGTCTCCCAGTACAGCATCGTCTCGTACAGCCGTCGTCCCAACAGGTGGACGCCGACCTCTCGGATCTCGTCGATCCAGAAGCGAAAGACCTCCTCGTCGGGCGCCGTCCAGTCGAAGTCGCCGTCCGGCCCGACGATGTAGCCGTCAAGTGAGACGCTCATCGAATAGGTCACGCTGCGCATCAGAAGTCCTCCTCGGTAACGGGTTCGACACTATGACCACCGGACGCTGCAGAACTCATCGCGGCTCGCGGGATCTCCTGTGCCGAGTCACCTCACGAGATCATTTCGTTGAGACGACCTCAGTGGGGTGGAAAGGGGCCAGGCATGGCCAGGCATCGCGAGTTCGGCACCCTTGTCGGGGGTGGGTCAAGAGGGGATAGTTCCGATGACGTGCACTTGAACCGGCACTCATGCGGGGGGATCAGTCATGGGATCCATCAAGCGCTCAGCGGCGACAGGCGTAGCAACCGCGATCTCGGCAGTGACGCTGATCGGCTGCGGGATCGAAGGAACGATCCAGGACTACGACACAGTAAGTGTCTGGCCGTCTGCAGACCCCAGGGGTCGCCAGCCGATTGGTCAGCTCACGACGCAGTCAAAGGTGACGGTCAAGTGCATCACGCGCGGCCACGTGGACGCGAACGGGATGGGGTATGGGGACACGTACAAAATCGACTTCAAGGGCGGCGAAGGTTATATCGACACGAGCACATCAATTCTGACTGATGACGGTGTGCTGGCCCCCGGCAACGTGGATGAGTGCTGAACTTCGGGCATGAGCCGTGCACCATGCGCCTCTCATTTTCGCCGAGGTTGTGCTCGGGCTGGCCGCGTGCCGGGGCGTGTCATCCGGCAAGTCCCGGCACGAGCCATTCGGTCCTGACGCCATCGGCCACCCCGCTTCGGCGTCCGGTCCGAAAGTAACGGCTCGATCCGCGCCCACTGCACGTCAGCCAACGAAACACCCAGACCAACGCAGGCTGATCCAAGCGAAACTGCCAGGCCGGCGTCATCAAGCAGATGCAGCACCGACCCCACACACCAGCCTTTGCCCAAATCAGGAATTGGCGGTGGACACGCCGCCGGAGCCCCGAAAAGCTGCGCCGCCCACCGCGTCAAAGGGGGTGCGCGTGACGGTGGTTCGCGTGCGTCGGAGCCTGCGCGACCTGCTGGAGGAGGCGGTGCACCGTCTTCAGGCTGGCGCCCCCCGGCGGGGAGACGGCACAGCCCTGCCCGGCGGCCTGGGCGTCCACGGCGGCGGGGCACCCGCCGCCGTGCGGGGCGGGCCGGGGTCAGCCCGCCGCGTCCAGCGCCCGCCGGGCCTCGGCGACGATGGCCGGGTCGGTGACGAAGTGGGTGTCCTGCTCGGCCGAGGCGCCTCCCGCTCCGAGCGGTACCCAGCCGCCGCCGCGCCGGGGCGCAGCCCGGGTTTTGGCGGAAAGGTGGACGGCGGCAGCGCCTGCGGCGACCAGTTCCGCGATGGTGGAGGGGCGCACTCCGCCGCCGGCCATCACCTCCACGCCGGGAGCGGCGGCGGCCATCGCGGCGATCTGCCCGGCGCCCTCGGCCGCCGTTGCGGCGCCGCCCGAGGTGAGGACCCGGGTGAAGCCGAGCCCAGGGAGGAGCGCGGCTGCGGCGACCGGGTCGGCGGCTTGGTCGACGGCGCGGTGCAGGGTGACCTCCACCGGTCGGCCCGCGGCGTGGGCGGCCTCGGCGAGCGCGGCGCTTGCGCGGACGTCGAGACCGCCGTCCGCGGTGAGCGCACCGATCACTACCCCGGCCGCCCCGGAGGCGATGGCGGACCGCACCTCGGCGGCCATCAGCGCGACCTCCTCCGCGTCGTACACGAAGTCGCCCGGTCGGCACCTGACCAGCACCTGCACCGGTGGCCCTGCTTCGGCGGCGGCCTCGACCAGCGCCGCGGACGGGGTGAGGCCGCCCAGCTCCAGGCCGGTGCACAGCTCGACACGGTCGGCGCCGTGCTCGCGGGCGGTGCGGGCGCCGGCCGGCGAAGTGACGGCGATCTCCAGGGCGGGGCGAGCGGTCACTCGTCGTTCCCGGTCAGCGGCTGGTCGGAGGCAGGGATGAGGCGGGCCGTCAGGTCGGGGTCGGCCATGCCGCGGTCGAAGGGGAACATCGGGCGGCGGATGCGGTGATGGCCCAGACGCACCAGGTCCTGGTCGACGCCGCCGGGAGTGAGCGCCATCGTCCAGCCGACCGACATCTCGGAGAGTTCGGGCTCCAAGTAGCCGATCTTCACGATCACGATGTCGGCGCGGCGCGGGTCGAGGCCGAGGTCGGTGAAGTCGTGCTCGTGGTGGTACGGCTTGCGCAGCCGGGTGAGGATCGCGTAGACGCTGCCGACCCGGACGACGACCTCGGTCCCGGCGTCGCGGTCGCCGTGCCGGACCGCGTGCACCACGCCGGTGAGGGTGACAGGGCCGGCGTGGCGGGCGTCGACCTCGGCGCCCGCGGTGACGGTGACGGACGCGCCGACGCCCGCCGTGACGGCGGTGTCGACTGCGTCCGGCCCCGGCACGGAGGCGTAGATCACCGTCGGGCCGTCGCTCTTCTGGAACTCCGGGCGCTCCAGCAGCCGGGTCAGACCCCAGGTGACGTCGCCGGCGCCGCCGGCGGTCGGGTTGTCACCGGTGTCGCTGACGAAGTAGGGGCGCTGGTCGGAGGCGAGCGCCTCGTCCAGGACGCCGTCGAAGGTGCCGGTGGGGGCGACGAAGTCGAAGTCGTGGCGGGCGTCCCAGAAGCCGCGGGCGAGCCGTTCGGCGCCGGCCGCGACGGCGTTCTCGTCCGGGCCGGTGACGACGACGGCGGCGCGGTTGCGGGGCTCGTCGGCCCAGGCGTAGCCGACCCAGATCGCGGCGTCGGTGACGCCGTCGGCGGCCTCGACCTCGTCGACGGCGGCGTACACGCTCCTGGCGGGTTCGACACGCGTGGAGGTCTGCTCACCGGCCAGCAGCACCGGCACCGGCACCCACGCCTTGACCGGGCGGGGCGCGCCGGAGACCAGCAGGTCCACCAGGTTGCGGGCGGCCCGCTCCTTGGTCTCCACGTGGTCCTCGTGGGGCGCCATCCGGTAGCAGGTGATCAGGTCGCTGCGGTGGACGAGTTCGCGGGAGACGTTGCCGTGCAGGTCCATGGAGGTGGAGACGGTCACGTCGGGGCCGATCGTGGCCCGGATGCGTTCCAGCAGCACTGCCTCGGCGTCGTCGACGCCCTCGACGGTCATGGCGCCGTGGATGTCGTACCAGAGGCCGTCCAGCTCTGGCAGGGCGGCGAGCCGTTCGATCAGCTCACCGGTCAGCTCCTTCCAGGCGGCGGCCGTGACGGTCCCGCCCGGCAGCGATTTGCCGACGAGGGCGCCGTGCCACTCGGCGGCCTCGCGCAGTTCCCGGCCGGGCGCGAGGAAGGGGTAGCGCTCAAGGACCTCGTCCCCGCGCGAGGGGTGGAAGGCGGGTGCCTGGGTGCGGGCGGGCGAGAAAGTGGAGGACTCGATGCCGAGCCCGGCTATCGCGATCACCGGGCGGCCGGCGGAGGTGCGGGGTCGTGACATGGCTGTTCTCCTACGGTGGTGCGGGGGCCTGGCGCGACGGGGGTGGGGAGGCGGTCGGACGCCAGGTCGGTACGGCCGACCTCGCGCAGGGCGTCGGCGAGGGCGCGCTGCAGGGCGAACTGCCCGGCGCCCACCAGTCCGGCGTCAGCGCTGAGGCTGACGCGTTCGATGGTGAGGTGCTCGGTGACCAGCGGGTGGCAGCTCTCGTAGAGCTGGCTGCGCACGGCGGCGACGAACGGTTCCAGGGTGGAGAGGATGCCGCCGAGGTAGACGGCGTTGGGGTTGAAGAAGTTGACGTTGGTGGCGAGTACCTGGCCCAGGTAGTCGCCGGCTTTGCGGACGGCGCGGGTGGCCTCCGGGTCGCCGTGGGTTGCGAGCCGCACCACGTCCTCCAGGCGGCCGACCTGGGCGCCGCGTTCGCGCAGGATCCGGACGAGTGCGGCGCCGGAGGCCACAGTCTCCAGGCAGCCGGTGTTGCCGCAGGAGCAGGGAGTGTCGCCGCCGACGACGCGGATGTGGGTGATCTCGCCGGCGGCTCCGGTGGCGCCCCGGAAGAGGCGGCCGTCGACGATGACGCCGGCACCGATCGCGGAGCCGATCTTCACCATGATCGACTGCCGGTGTTCGGCAGGCCGCACGGTGTGCTCGCCGACCGCCATGCAGTTGGCGTCGTTGTCGGCGGCGGCCGGGACGCCGAAGCGCTCCTGGAGCCAGGCGGTGATCGGGAAGCGGTTCCAGCCGGGCATCCGGGACGGCATGACGACCGAACCCGATGCGACGTCGACCGGGCCCGGCAGCGAGAGCCCGACGCCGCGCAGCCGGCCGGGGCCGTGGTCTTCGGCCAGCGCCTGCAGGGTCTCGGCGAGCCGCGGCAGGGCCGTCTCGGGGCCGTCGGCGATGGCGAACGGGACGGTCGAGACGTTGGTGAGGCCGCCGCCGGGCAGCACCACGCCGACGCGGGCGTGCCGGCCGCCGAGGTCGGCGGCGACGGCGAACTCGTCGGCGCCGCCGAGCCGCAGGACCTTGCGGGGCCGCCCGCCGGTGGACGCTTGGGTGCCCTCCTCCGCGATGAGCCCGCGCTCGACGAGCTGGCTCACGGCGAGGGAGACGGTGGAGGCGGCGGCGCCGAGCAGCCCGGCAAGCTCGGCGCGCGAGGATGCCTGCCCCGACGCCACGAGCTCCAGGATCCGCGGGGCGAGGGCCGAGGCGCCCTTCGCCGCCCTTGGTGCCCCTGTACTTATTTCAGTCATGGACGAAGTAACTTCCGCGAGGGGTGGGTGTGACGGAGACAGTACGCCCGGCCGGCGCGTCGCGGAACGGCTCCAGGTGATCTCTTCAGGGCGCAAAATCCGCCCCATACTGCCCAAATACCCGCATCGGGCCCGGTCTGTGGGGCAGGTGGGACTTTTTTCAGAACCGTAGATACTTACTTGTTACGGAACTTTGTTTGTGTGTGCGGCGCGTCCGGCGTTAGCTGTCGTGAACACAGCGCCGGTCCGACGGCGCCCGGCCCGGTCCACCGAGATCCCCCCTGCGGGCCCCACTTCATGAGGAGAGCCATGTCCCTTGCTCACACGGTCGCCGGCCGCCGCTGGGCCCTCGCCGCGGGCGCCGCCGTCACCACCGGGGTGCTGCTGGCCGGCTGCTCAGGCGGCGCCTCGTCGTCCGCCTCCGGCGGGTCGGACACGATCAACTACGCGCTCCCGGCCAACTTCACGCCGAACTGGATACTCCCGATCGGCACCGCCGCCCATCTGAACACCAACAACTCCTCCATATCCCAGTCCCTGTGGGAGCCACTGATCGCCTACGACGGTTCCACCGGCAAGGTCGGCTGGAACAAGGACAACTCGCTGGCCACCGCCGCGGACTTCGCCGACGACAGCAAGAGCGTCACCATCACCCTCGGCGACCGGCACTGGAGCGACGGCAAGCCGATCACCTCCCGCGACGTGGAGTTCTGGTTCAACCTCATCAAGGCGAACAAGTCGGACTGGGCCAGCTACAGCCCCGGCAAGGCGCCGGACAACTGGACCTCCTTGAAAGCCGTCGACGACACCCACTTCACGATCACCTTCGACCGGGCCTACAACCAGCAGTGGATGCTCGCCAACCAGCTGAGCATGATCCGCCCGATGCCGCAGCACGTCTGGGACAAGACCAGCGACTCCGGCTCCGTCTCCAACCTGGACCGCACCGCCGCCGGGGCGAAGAAGGTCTGGAAGTACCTCAACGGTGCAGCCAAGAAGATCTCCGGTTACGCCACCGACCCGCTGTGGAAGACGGTCAGCGGCCCCTACACCCTCAAGTCGTTCACCACGGCCGGCAAGGTGCAGCTCACCGCCAACGCCAAGTACGACGGCGACGGCAAGGCCCACATCAAGAACGTGAACCTGCTGCCGTTCACCACCACCGACGCCGAGGAGAACGCGCTGCGGGCCGGTACGGTCGACTACGGCTACATGAAGGCCACCGACCTGGGCCAGAAGGAATCGTTCAAGGCCAAGGGCTACAAGGTCGAGCGGTGGTCGGGTTGGGCCATCACCTACATGCCCTACAACTTCCACAACCCCGACATGGGCCCGGTCTTCAAACAGCTCTACGCCCGCCAGGCCATCCAGATGTCGGTGGACCAGAAGACGCTGTCAAAGGTCGTCTTCAAGGGCACCGCGGTGCCCACCTTCGGCCCGATCCCACAGGGCCAGAAGTCTTCCTTCGTCTCGCAGAAGCAGCAGGACAACCCCTACCCGTTCTCCACCGCCAAGGCCCGGAAGCTGCTGAAGGACCACGGCTGGACCGAGCAGGGCGGCACCATGGTGTGCACCAGACCCGGCGACGGCGACCGCCACTGCGGCAAGGGCGTCGACAAGGGCACCAAGTTCTCCATGCAGGTGCTCTCCCAGTCCGGCTCGACCGTGACCGACAACATGATGAGCGCCCTGCAGTCGTCGTTCGCCAAGACCGGCATCGACTTCCGCATCAAGACCGCGCCGGTCAACTCCGTCCTGTCGCAGACCGGCCAGTGCAAGGCGAGCGAGCCGGGCTGCAAGTGGCAGCTGTCGTTCTTCGGCACCGCCGGCAGCTGGTACTTCCCCGCCTACCCCAGCGGCGACTCGCTCTTCGCCACCGGAGGCGGCTCCAACTTCGGCAGTTACTCCGACCCTGAGGTGGACAAGCTGATCGCCCAGACCACCACCTCCTCCTCCGACGAGGCCATGCGCAAGTACAGCGCCGCCCTCGCCGAGAAGCTGCCGGTGGTGTGGCTGCCGGAGCCCGACTACCAGGTCTCCGTGGTCAAGAACGGCCTCGGCGGCTTCTCGCAGGACTCACTCGCCAACTTCCACCCCGCCATGTGGCGGTGGACCAAGTAGGCCGTCCCCGCGACCGCGCGCACCACTGACAGCGACCGGAACACACATGAGCACTCCCACATACCTGATCAGGCGGGTCCTGCAGGCCTTCGCGGTCATCCTGATCGTGACGATCGTCGTCTTCGCCCTGCTGCACGCCCTGCCCGGGGGACCCGCCCGCGGGATCCTCGGCCCGCAGGCCACCGCGCAGCAGGTCGCGGCCTTCGATCATGAGCAGGGCCTCGACAAGCCCCTCCCCGTGCAGTACCTCTACTACCTGGGGCAGCTGGCACACGGCGACCTCGGCACCTCGTACACCCTCAACGAACCGGTGTCGCAGCTCATCACCGAGCGCCTGCCGAAGACCCTGCTGCTGACCGTCCTGTCGGCGATCGTCGGCCTGCTGCTGGCCGTGCCGCTGGGCATGTGGCAGGCCGTGCGACGCAACAAGCCGGTCGACTACGTCATCACCACCCTGAGCTTCATCGCCTACTCCACGCCCGTGTACTTCCTCGGACTGATCCTGGTGCTGGTGTTCAGCCAGGCGCTGCCATGGTTCCCGTCCCAGGCCCCGCAGGGGCACACACTGGGGCAGGTGCTCTCCGACCCGCAGGGGCTGGTGTTGCCGGTCGCCGCGGGTGCCGCGTCGATGGTCGCGGTGTTCACCCGCTACATGCGGGCCGCCACCCTGGAGAACCTCTCCGAGGACTACGTCAGGACGGCGCGGGCCGGCGGCTCCCGTTCCCCCGCCATCCTGCGGCGGCACGTGTTCCGCAACTCGCTGACCCCGGTGGTCGCCATGCTCGGCTACTACGTGCCGGTGCTGTTCGGCGGCGCCCTCGTCGTCGAACAGCTCTTCAACTACCCGGGCATGGGCCTGCTCTTCTGGACCGCCGCGCAGTCCTCCGACTACCCGGTGCTGCTGGGCTGCGTGCTGATCATCGCGGTCGCCACGGTGACCGGCACGCTGATCGCCGACATCGTCCAGCGGATCATCGACCCCCGAGTAAAGGCAGGCCGGTCATGAGCACTCTCATACAGCCGGGCCAAACCCCTGGCACGGCCACCCCCTCGGAGTCCGCCGCGGCGTCGGGGACCCGGCTCGCCGTCCGCCGGTTCCTGCGCAACCGGCTCGCGGTCGTCGGCCTCGGCGTCGTGGTCTTCTTCGTCCTGTTCTGCTTCGCCGGCCCGCTGGTGTACTCCACCGACCAGACCCACACTCTGCTCGACCAGGTCAACCTGGCCCCCAGCGACGCACACTGGCTGGGCACCGACGCCGTCGGCCACGACGAGCTCGGCCGGCTGATGTACGGCGGCAAGGTGTCGCTGATCGTCGGCCTCGCCGCCGGCACCCTGGCCACGGTCATCGGCACCCTGTGGGGTGCCGCCGCCGGCTACGCGGGCGGCTGGATCGACGCGGTCATGATGCGGATCGTGGACGCCGGCATCGCCATCCCGGCGCTCTTCATCCTGCTGGTGGTCTCCGCCATCACCACGCCGGGCCTGGGCGGCCTCGTCGTCATCCTGGGCTTCGTCTCCTGGCTGGTGCCCTCGCGGCTGGTCCGCGCCGAGACCCTGACCCTGAAGAACCGCGACTACGTCCTGACGCTGCGCGCCATCGGCGGCACCCACGCCAGGGCCATCACCCGGCACATCCTGCCGAACTCGGTCTCCACCTCATCGTCGCGGCCACCTTCCAGATCGCCGACGCCATCCTGCTGGTCGCCTACGTCTCCTATCTGGGCCTGGGCGTCCAGCCGCCGTCCACCGACTGGGGCGGCATGCTGTCGACCGGCCTCACCGCCGCCTACTCCGGCTACTGGTGGCTCATCCTGCCGCCGGGCCTCGCCATCATCCTGGTGGTGTGGGCGTTCAACGCGATCGGGGACGGGCTCCGCGACGCATTCGACGTGAGGGGACGCGGATGACCGCCACCCAGAGCCCCGCCGCACCGGCGGTCGGGCCCATCCTCCAGCTCGACGACCTCGGCGTCGTCTTCACCACCCAATCCGGCGAGGTGCCCGCCGTCCGTGGCGTGTCCCTGCTGGTCGACCCGGGCGAGACCCTCGCCCTCGTCGGCGAGTCCGGCTCCGGCAAGTCCACCGTCGCGCTCGCCGCGATGGGCCTGCTCGCCGACAACGCCCGTGCCACCGGGAGCGCCGCCGTCGCCGGCACCGAGGTGATCGGCGCGGACGAGGCCGCGCTGGCGGGCCTGCGCGGCCGGACCGTGTCGATGGTCTTCCAGGAGCCGGCCACCGCCCTGGACCCGCTGACCCGCGTCGGGAAGCAGATCGCCGAGGTCATCCGCAACCACCGCGAGGTCTCCGCCAAGGACGCGTCCGCCGAGGCCGTGGAACTCCTGCGCCGGGTCGGCATCCCCGAGCCGGAAAAGCGGGCGTCCGCCTACCCTTTCCAGCTCTCCGGCGGGCAGCGCCAGCGCGTCGTCATCGCCATGGCCATCGCCAACGAGCCCGCCCTGCTGATCGCCGACGAGCCGACCACCGCGCTGGACGTCACAGTGCAGGCCGAGATCCTCGACCTGCTGCGCCGCCTCGCCGCCGAGACCGGTACCGGCGTGCTGCTGGTCACCCACAACATGGGCGTGGTCGCGGACTTCGCCGACCGGGTCGCCGTGATGTACCACGGCGAGATCGTGGAGACCGGCCCCGTCAAGGACGTGCTGCTGCGCCCCTCCCACGAGTACTCCCGGCGGCTGCTGGCCGCAGTGCCGCGCCTCTCGGTCGTCGGCGAGGACGCGCCGGACGCGGCGGGGGCCGCCGCACCCCCCGCCGAGGCCGAGCCAGTCGTCGAACTGGACGATGTCTCCGTCGTCTTCGGGCGCGGCAGGGGCGCGGTACGGGCCCTGGACGGTGTCTCCCTCGCCGTGCGCCAGGGCGAGACCCTCGGCCTCGTCGGTGAGTCCGGCTCCGGCAAGTCGACCGCCTCCCGGGTCGCGCTCGGCCTGATCCCGCCGACCGAGGGCACCGTCTCACTGTTCGGCACCGACCTGGCCCGCACCCGTTCCCGGGCCCGCCGGGCGCTGCGTGCCGGCATCGGAGTGGTGCTACAGGACCCGGTGGCGTCGCTGGACGCCAGGATGACGGTCGGCGAGTGCGTCGCCGAGCCCCTCAGGGTGCACCACCGCGCTCTTTCCGCCCGGGAGCGCCAACGGTGGGTCGCCGCCGCCCTGGACCGCGTCAGACTTCCGCGCGAGGTCGCCCGGAGGGCCCCCCGGGAGCTGTCCGGCGGGCAGCGCCAGCGCGTCAGCCTCGCCCGCGCCCTGGTGCTGGAGCCCCGCCTCCTGGTCGCCGACGAACCCACCAGCGCGCTCGATGTCAGCGTCCAGGAGGCCGTCCTCGAGGTGATCTCCGAGCTCCAGACCGAGCTGGGCTTCGCCTGCCTCTTCGTCTCCCACGACCTCGCCGTCGTCCAGCACTTCGCGCAACGCGTCGTGGTCATGCGGGCGGGCCGTGTCGAGGAGCAGGGTGACACCGGCACGACACTGCTGCGGCCGGAGACCGACTACACGCGCAGGCTGCTGGCCGCCGTGCCGGTGCCGGACCCGGTGGTGCAGCGCAGCCGCAGAGCCGAACGCCTGGCCACCCTGGCGGCGGGCCGGACGGAGGCGACGGCTTGACCCCCCACGACCGCCCCCTCTTCGCCGGGGTCGACATCGGCGGCACCACCACGCAAGTAGTGCTCTGCGCCGAGGACCTGACCGTGCTGGACCGGGCCGGGACGGCGACCCCGGCGGCCGACGGCGGCCGGGCCATGGTCGCCAAGGCGCTCGGTGCCCTGGCCCCGCTGCTGGAGCGCACTCCCGGGCAGCTCGCCGGCGTCGGCGCCGGCGCGGCCGGCGTCGTCGACTCCGCGGCCGGACGCATCCTGGTGGCCAGCGACTCCTTCACCGGCTGGGCGGGCTTCGCGGTCGCCGACGCCGTCGAGGCGGCACTCGGCGTCCCGGCCTACCTGGACAACGACGTCAACGCCTTCCTGTACGGGGAGGTCTACGGCGGCGCCGTGCGCGGCGAGCCCGACGTCCTCGGCATCACCCTGGGCACCGGTGTCGGCGGGGCGCTGTGGATGGGCGGCGCGCTGTTCGCCGGGTCGCACGGCGCGGCGGGCGAGATCGGGCACATCCCCGGATTCGGCGACCTGCCCTGCACCTGTGGCGGCCGGGGCCATCTGGAGACCCTCGCCTCCGGGCGTTCGCTGTGCGCCCGGTACGCCGAGCGCACCGGCCGCCGGCTGACGGCCCGCGAAATCGCCGAGGCCGCTGGGCACGGGGACGGGGACGCCCTCGCGGTGTACCGGGCCGCCGCCGGCGGCATCGCCCGGGCCATCGTGATGACGGCGGGCGTCGTCGATGTCACCACGGTGGTGGTCGGCGGCGGCGTCAGCGGCGCCTGGCCGCTGTTGGAGCCTCTGGTACGGGAGGCGCTCGCCGCCGAGCCGCCGGTCAGCGGCCACCCGGTCCGGCTGGTGCAGGCCGCGCTGGGTGCCGACGCGATCCCGGTGGGCGCGGCGGCCAGAGCCCGCCGGGAGCTGACCGCCGGCGCCCTGGTCTGAGGCCCCCGGGGCGACCTCCACGATCGCGCTCCGGCGCTGTGCCCCGTGTACCCCGGCACCGGAGCGCACTCCACTGCGGTACCCGCCCCGGCGGTTTCAGAGCCGCGCATCCCTGTCGGGCGAGGTGCTGTGGGAGTCGGCTCGCGTCACGGCGCTCGACTCGTGGCGGTCGACCGCGGGCGAGAGGGGCGCGAGCGGGTCCCGGGCTCGCAGGCGGTGTTCACGCGGAAGCTCGCCGCGTCCTCGGCGTCGCGCAAGCGACTCACCAGAGTGCCGGAAACGGCGTTGCGCCTCCTCACCTCGCTGCGAGCTCTCAGTTTGGTGTCGGTGGTGATGAGGGTGAGTTGGCACTGTCGCGAGATGAGAGATTCTGGACGGCTGTTGCTCTCGAGGGAGTTGTCTCATGGCGGGTGATGCTCTCTCAGGTCGAGATTCTTTATGCGTGAGGTGAGGGAGACGGTGTGATCGTGGGGTTGAGCGAGAGGCAGGAGCCGGCCGTCGGCTGGCCTGCCCAGGGCGCTGTTGGTGCGTCGCCTGCTGGAGTGGCAGCCAGGCGGGAGAGCCGTCTACCCAGCATGTGCGTGCGGTCGTTGAGATGGTGGGGTCTCGGAGCCTACGGTGCAGCGCCGGCCGGAGCAGGCCAAGACGACCGGGCAGACGGAGTCTTCAGTCCGGCAGGGATACGCGAGCTCCCCGATTCGGCTGCCTGGCGTCGGCGCCGTTCGACTTGTTCGTCTTTTTCTGCCCCCCATGACACACCTTCGCTCGGTGACGTGCTGATTGAGTCCGGGATTCCGTACACACGAAAGGAAAGGCGCCTCCGATTAGTACTCCAGCGCGGCTTCGTGAGCCATCCAGCGGGTTCGTCGATGGTCCGTCGGTCGATCAGGCCCGTCCCGGCTGGTGGCCAGAGCGAGGAACACGCCGACCTGGGCATTCTCGATGCGTCCTGCGGTGCCGGTGTACTGCCGCTGCACCCCTGCCGAGAAGCGGCCCTTCTTCAGGAAGCCGGTCTCGTCGACAACGAGAACGCCGCTGTCGGTGCCGAGGTGTTCGGCGGCATAGGCACGCAAGTCGTCGCGAACAGCATCGGTGGCCCAACGGGCGTAGCGCAGCAGACGTTGCATCGGCCCGAGCCGCGTATGGCCCGCGTGCTCGGCCAACTGCCAGCAGTTCTTCCGTTCGGCGCTCGACGACAGCAGCCCAAGGAGGTAAGCGCGGGCTGCGGCCCTGGGGCTCAACTCGCCTGAATCTGCCCGCGATCCGGGCCATAACCTTGTCGAAGATCGCTCGCCAGCGGGCCGGGTCTACGCTCCTCAACTGTGAGTCGATCAAGGAGGTTTGATGACCGCTGACCGAAATCCGGCATTCCGCGTACTCGGGGGCCGGGTCTTGGCCGTAGCATCTCGTATTTCCGGGAGATTCAAACCTCGTGGAGCTGTGCTCTGCGAGTCAACGTCCACCTCGGGGCCGCCTGCGCCATGGGCGTGCTGCTGACCGCTGCACACACGAAGCTTGGCTAGATGCGCCCAATGTGCCCGCTGAGCTGCGGAGGCTGGTATTTGATGCCGCCCTGCGGCCGGCCGGAGCCTGGTTTTTGCCATCACACTCTCAGACAGAGCTGCGGGCCTCTTCGTAGTCCGGCTCTGGAATCGGACCCTTCTTCTTTCCGACAGCAGGCAAGGTAATCAGCAGCACAGCTGCTCCGAGGAGTGCGATGACCGCGATCCAGCCCGCGCCGACGTGCATAGCATGGATAAACGCATTATCAGCGGCCTGAGCAAGAGTGGGCCGGTGGATAGCGGTGGCGACGTGGCGGGCCTGTTCGGCGGAAACTCGCGCCTGATCCTGCACCGGACCGGGTGCACCCTCCAGCGAAGGTTCGATCGCACGTCGGTACATGATCGACATGATCGTGCCGCCTACGGCGATTCCGATCACACTGCCGGTTTGTCGCACGGTGTTGGTGACGGCCGATCCTGCGCCGGCCTGTTCCAACGGCAGGTTGCTGAGCAATGCGGCCGTAACGGGGCCGATCACCATGCCTATCGAGAGACCCTGTATCAACAACAGGATCTCGATCCAGACGAGTGGAGTTTGGAGTCCGAGGAACCCGTACCCGCCCATGGTCAGCGCAGCCACAGTTAGCGTCGGCACGGTGACAAGGCGCAGCGACAGGCGGCGAACCAGGCGCGAGGCAAGGGGCGCCCCCGCGAGCGCGCCGAATGCGGTCGGGATATTGGCCAAACCCGCCTTCATCGGCGAAAATCCGAGCGCGCCTTGCAGGTAGAACGCATTGTAGAAGGTGATGGCGGCCACACCGAAGAGCAGCAATCCGAGCGCCACATTGCCGCCACCGAATGTGCGTTGCGCGAGCAGTCGCGGATCAAAGCTGGGTACCTTGACATGCAGTTCGACGAGTACGAAAACGGCCAGCAGAACCAGACCGACAACGATCGGCGCCCAGACGTCGGTACGACTCCACACAGCCACGTGCCCCGCCCGGATCAGCCCGTAGGCCAACGCCACGAGCCCACTGATCGACAGCAACATTCCAGCGGGGTCCAGTGGTCGCAGAGTGGGGCTGCGGAAATTCGGAACCAGCACGGCGAGCCCGACCAACGCCAATGCCGCGACCGGGACATTGATCAGAAAGACCGAGCCCCACCAGAAATGATCGAGCAGGAACCCGGCCAGCACCGGGCCGGCAGCCATTCCGACACCGGCCGACGTCGAGAAAATGCCGATCGCGGCAGCCCGCGTGGGGCCAGTAAAGGTCCACATGAGGATGGCCAAGTTGGCGGGCGTGATCAGCGCGCTGCCCACCCCCATCGCAGCTCGAGCTGCAATCAGCTGGCCCACATCGCTTGCGTACGCCGCCCACAGCGAGGACCCGGCGAAGATCACCAACCCACTGGAAAACACAGTCCGGTGACCGAACCGATCGCCCAATGCGCCTGCAGTGAACATCAATGTGGCGAAGGCCAGAGTGTACGAACCGGTCGCCCATTGCAGCTGACCGGGATTGGCCCCCAGTCCACGGACCGGGTCTGCAAGGGTCTCCAGCGTAGTACTCAGGACGGTATTTTCTAGCCAAATCAGCAGCGAACACAACATAAGAACGGCAAGAATCAACTGCTGCCTGGACTTCGGCAACGTTGGAGGCGCGGTCATGAACACCTTCGGATATCGATCGGCGTGAACTTGAACGACTGGACTGTAAGCAAACTCCACGACCTGGTCAAGCTTAGAGTTTCTCGTCAATACTGTTGCGGCTGAACGGGCTATATGCCTTCTGCCGGATTTGCGGGCTGAACAATTTTGTGCCCTCTGGAGGATTTGCGAGTTGCAGGATTTCGTGACTTCGGGAGGGTTGCGGCTGAACGGATTTCATGCCCTCCAGCGAGCTGTCGCACCGCGTCCTGCGACCCCAGCTCGGTGCCCACGCCAAACCGCAGTTCCTGCCCGCCCAAGACTGCCGGAACACTTGCACTTACCTGACGCTAGGCCCGAGGTCGTCCTGGCTGACAAGGCGTATTCCTCCCGCGCGATCCGCGAGCACCTGCGTAGGCGCGGCATCCGCGCGGTGATTCCCGTCCCGGTGGATCAGCAGGGCCACCGCTGCGAAGGGGCAGCCGAGGCGGCAGGCCACCGGCCTCCGATCGTGATGCCTACAAGCAGCGCAATGCCGTCGAGCGGTGCATCAACCGCTTGAAGCAGTGGCGGGGCATTGCGACTCGATACGAGAAGGGAGCCACCATCTACCTGGCCGGACTCCACATCGCAGGCATCTTCCTCTGGGCGCCCGTTGATCCAATGGGGACTACGATCTGGCGATCTCTTGCCGGAGCTGGTGGGTGAAGCGACGCAGGAGGTCCAACGTCTCTCGGAACTCGGCCCGGCGGTCGTCTCTGCCGTCGGTGGGCCGGGTGCTCCAGACCCGACGCGCGAGAGCATCGGCGAGATCGACGGTGTCGCTGGCGCAGAGCAGGTAGAGGGCTGAGCGTGCTTCCTGCATCTGGTTCGCCAACTCGTTGGCTCCGGGACCGTCGTCACTCAGCTGTGCTTCCTTCAGGTAGTCCAGTAGCTGGACTACGGCAGTGTTGAAGCCGATCCCGGCTTTGAGTTTCTGTTCGCGGAGCCACATGCGGTCCTGTCGGCGTGCGGTGAACCATGAACCGAACACCACCCCTATGAGGCCGATAGCGGCTCCGATGGCCACGGACAGAATGTTCTCCACGGTCAGCTCCCCCCGACGTACAGCGACGCCAGGCTACAGAGGCCGTCGGAGACGCCGCACTCGATGAGCGCGCTCACATGCCAAGGGCTCGGCGATCCGAACGAAGCGGCCTACAGCAGCCTGGCCTCCTCCAGGCTCTCCGCACCATGAAGTCGGCCGGTGCTGACCATGAACTGAAGCCCCGGACGATGGCGCTGTCCTCGCCGCCAGGAGAATCAGCGGATCGGATCGCTGTTCACCATCGGCACCTGGCCGAGCTCCCGCACCGTCCGGGAGACCCGCTCCTCGCCGGTCCTCCACTCGACCGACCAACGAAGGGGCCAGTCGTCATCCAGCCGTAGACCGGCTCGGCCCGCGTCGACCGACACCGGGATTGCGGAGTTCATCCCACCTGGCGAGGTGCGACCAGAGCGGCCAACCGCCGTTCCGTCAGGAGTACATACGGCCTTGCCCACGCTCACGCTTCTCATGGCATGAAAGGAAAGCGCCCACCACCGACGAGGACCTTGGATCTTCGGAACTGGTGCCAAGAAGACTGACATCACGGTTGATTGCGAGAAGCGTGACCACTTGGTGCCAACAAGCGTGTCCCACCGACCAGAAACCACCAGCTCATCGGGCTTCACCGGTTCCAACTAAGTGTCCAGGCTTACGTCGTCTTGCTGGAATGGGGCGAGCTATGGCTGACTCCTGGCCGTTCGACAGCCGGTTCGGGTTGCCCTGCTCCTCGATGCAGAGCAAGGCGTGACGAGGCGTGCCCGGTTCAGTCCGAGGGGGCGGGCAAGGGACGCATCCGGGATGGATGTGCCCCTTGCCCGCCTGCTTGTGTGTCCGTGTCAGGTCAGTTCGGTGCTGGCCAGGACACGGCGCAGTACGTTCCAGGACAGGTCGGAGTAGGTGGGGAAGACGGCGGGCTTGTGGGGGGTGTCTTCTGTGATGTAGTCGAAGGCGTCGCGGTTGTGGCTTTTGCCGTCGTGGGGCTGGGGGAGGGTCTGGTCTGGGTTGAGGTAGACGTGGAAGCTGGCGCCGAAGGCGTCGGTGTTGTTCATGAAGCCTGGGCCGGTGGTGCCGTCGCCGCCGTCGAGGGGGCAGTAGACCCGGTGGACGGCGTAGGTGTCCTTCGACAGCCAGGCGCATTGCCCGGGGGTGAGGGTGATCAGGCCGAGTTTGGTGGCGTTCCAGTCCAGGCGGTTGTAGAGCATGACGTCGAGCTGTCCGGCGAGGCAGAAGACGATGCCGGTGGTGTCCCCGTGGGAGTGGATGGGTGAGTAGTGCTGGGCCGGCCATATCTCCAGTACCACCGGTGAGCCGTAGTCACCCCGATGGGGGAGGACGTCGAGGTAGCCGAAGTCGGTGGCCATGTCGTCGTAGTTTCCCCGGCCGGTGCAGGCGACCCGGATGTAGGGCGGGTGGGAGTGGTCATCCTGGTGCTTCTCCTCCAGGATCCGGCGCAGCAGTCCCACACTGCCGTCATGTTCTGCGGGGGCCAGTTGCTTGCGCATGGCCTCCACTTCCCAGGTGGACAGTTGCAGCTCTGCCGCTTTGCGTACCAGGTCCATCACCGCGGGCGGGATCATCAACTGCCGGGTGTACTCGTCGAAGGATGTTGCCTGGCCGACGACCGGTGACGGCGTGGCCCGCTCGCCCTGCAGGCGCAGCTGCCGCTCTTCGGCCTTGGTGATGTGGAAGGGATACCCGTCCCCGTGCGGGTCGGCGGCGCCGGTGGGGGATGTGGTGTCG
Organism: Streptomyces sp. 8N114; assembly: GCF_052245835.1. Classification (NCBI taxonomy): domain Bacteria; kingdom Bacillati; phylum Actinomycetota; class Actinomycetes; order Kitasatosporales; family Streptomycetaceae; genus Streptomyces; species Streptomyces sp. 8N114. The sequence continues at coordinate 395,195 of NZ_JBQQBT010000007.1, forward strand.
GTCATGCTCATGCGTCGGTTCCTTGTCCTTGTGGTGGAACGTGCTGCGCGCAGGCGGCATGGCGGCTGCAGTTGCGGTGATCCGGCGGTGAGGGCGGCTGTTGTCTTCGGATGCGCGCCCGCGCGTAGCAGCGCGTGGTCGGCTGTGACCTACCCAGGGATGGCACAGGCCGGCACGGGCTCGAAGTTGCGGTGGGGGGCATACGCTGTACGGCGCACGCCCCCGGCTGCTGCGAGGCCCTGCCGTTGCCTCGGTCTCAGCCCTCAGTGGAGTCCGACTGCGGCGAGCCGGGCGTGCTGTGTCGCGGTCAGCTTCGAGGTATTGGGCCGGACATGGAGTCAGCTGGGGAGCGGATTGCCGTAGCGCCCGTGGTTCGTCGGCGCGTAGCAGCAAGCCGACCGCGTCCGCCCTCCGGTTGGTCGTTGAGCTCGCCAACTACGCCGCCGACTGCATCCAGATGCGCGCTGCCAAGCAGCGCATTCCCGTGCAGGAGATCTTGGACGACCTGCCCAGGTCCTCGCGCATCAAGTGACGCATGGTGGTCAGTTCGGGGTCGCCGTGTGTCGTGAGGGTGTGGCGGACCGAGTCGGGGCATCCGGGACTGAGCCGAGAACCGGCGAACGGGAACGGGAGGGCCAGCCAGAATGAGCAATGTCCTGAAGACAGTGGGCGCAGAGCTCGCGAGCGCCCTTGCAGTTCGACGGCGACCGGTCGAGCGGTGAGCTGCGCGGGGCGGGGCCCCCAGTCGGAGGCCCGCCCCCTGGCGGGTGTCGCCGCTAAACCGGGATCACTTGGTTGGGAGCAGGCACTCGTTGGGCACATAGCCCTTGGTGCCGAGGTACGAGATTTTTGGCCCAGCCGTCCGAGGCGTTACCGGGTGCCTCGCACGCGGTGGTCTTGCCGCCGTAGACGACGCCGAACCAGCAGCTCTTGGTGCCCTTGTACATGAGGCGCAGCGATGTGGACCTGGGGTTCGGCTTCTTGTGGATCTTGACGTTGGTCTTGGCCTTGGCGGGCTCCTCCACGCCTCGCTTCGGTGCCGGCGGCGGCGGTCGTTTGTACGCTGTTCGCGGCGGCAGTGGTCGCCGTTGCCGCCGGGGCTATCCCCAGGAGGGTGAGGGGGGCAGGGCCGCGGGGACGATCAAGCGCTTCTTCATGTGGGTGCTCCCTCTTTGCGCGTCGAGCCCTGTGCATCGAGCGGTCGCATACCTTTACCGACGCCCAACAAGCTGGAATCAGCGGCAACTTGACCGTGTGCCCTCGACAGTCCGGGCGATCAACGTGCTCTCGCTGGCGCGCCTTACGCTGTTTGGAATCCCACAACCGGTCACCCGCTCGGGAGCCAGAGAAGGCGGAGTTGGCGAAGGCCGGCAGGATGCCAGTGCAGGCGTATGGGGACGCTGTTGGATCGCTACGGCCGCACTGGTTGCCGTACTTCGCTTGCTGAACCGCAACAGACGTACAGGCCGGTTCTGCCAGGAGCCATAGCGTGCCCCGCTGCCATCTCGTACGCCGTCGACCCACCCCTGGGATGGCAGGCGTGCCTGGGACGACGGCAGTTGAGGTGGCAGACGCTGCTTCAGCCCAACACGCCCGCAGCCGTCGAGGCTTCCCCGCCGCCCATCCCGGAGCCACAGCGCCCCCGCTGGGGCACTCCTTTTCCGGTAGATCGCTGCCTGACAGGGCGTTTGACGTGGGGCAGATTGCCCTTACTGATCTTTTCGTAAGTTCGGTGGGTGTGGTGGGCGGATGGTCAGGCCGGTATGGGCGAGGAATGACCATGGAAGTCGGGGGTTGGTATTGATGCGGTGGATGCCTTGCTCGGTGGCGTCGGCG